>CAYLWH010000086.1:0-18349 GCA_964387245.1 uncultured Mycobacterium sp. | reverse complement strand
ACGCGGGCATCTACTTCTGGTTCCCGAAGATGACCGGCCGGCTGCTCGACGAGCGCCTGGGCAAGCTGCACTTCTGGCTGACCTTCATCGGGTTCCACACCACGTTCCTGGTGCAGCACTGGCTGGGCAACGAGGGTATGCCCCGCCGCTACGCGGACTATCTGCCCTCGGACGGGTTCACCACCCTCAACGTGGTGTCCACCATCGGCGCGTTCATCCTCGGTCTGTCTACGCTGCCGTTCGTCTGGAATGTGTTCAAGAGCTGGCGGTACGGCGAGGTGGTGACCGTCGACGATCCGTGGGGCTACGGCAACTCGTTGGAGTGGGCCACCAGTTGCCCGCCGCCGCGGCACAACTTCACCGAGTTGCCGCGCATCCGGTCGGAGCGTCCGGCGTTCGAACTGCACTACCCGCACATGGTCGAGCGGATGCGCGCCGAGGCCCACGTCGGTCGTGCGCATGGCCCGTCGGACGGCGACATCACCCGGCTCGACGACGAGAACATCCGCACCTGACCCGGGTGTCTACTTCTGAGGTCACCTGGCGGTGACCGCCGCAAAGGTGTCCGTGCTGATCACCGTCACCGGTGTCGACCAGCCCGGCGTCACCTCGGCGCTGTTCGAGGTGCTGTCCCGACACCGGGTCGAGCTGCTCAACGTCGAACAGGTGGTGATTCGGCGTCGGCTCATTCTGGGCGTGCTGATCGCATGCACGCCGGAAGTGGCCGCTGACAATGCCTTTCGTGACGAGGTGACCGCGGCCATCCATGATCTCGGCCTCGAGGTGGCCATCGAGCGCAGTGATGACATCCGGGTCATCCGGGAACCGTCGACGCACACCATCGTGTTACTCGGCCGGCCGATCACCGCGACGGCGTTCGGGGCGCTGGCCCGGGAGGTCGCCGTTCTCGGGGTCAACATCGACAGTATCCGGGGGGTGTCGGACTATCCGGTCACCGGCCTGGAACTGCGGGTGTCGGTACCGCCGGGGGCCGGTGACGAGTTGCAGATTGCGCTGACCCGGGTCGCCGCGGACGAAGGCGTGGACGTCGCGCTGGAGAACTACAGCCTGGAGCGACGGGCCAAGCGACTCATCGTGTTCGACGTCGACTCGACCCTGGTCCAGGGCGAGGTCATCGAGATGCTTGCTGCCCGCGCGGGAGCCGGCGCGAAGGTCGCGCAGATCACCGAGGCCGCCATGCGCGGCGAACTCGACTTCGAGGAGTCGCTGCGCGAACGGGTCGCCACGTTGGCCGGCCTTTCCGCGGACGTGCTCGACGAGGTGGCCGACGGACTCGAACTGACCCCGGGCGCGCGGACCACAATACGTACGTTGCGGCGCTTGGGGTTTCACTGCGGGGTGGTGTCCGGTGGCTTCCGGCAGGTGATCGAGCCGCTGGCTCACGAACTCATGCTCGATTACGTCGCCGCCAACCAACTGGAGATCGTCGACGGAACTCTCACCGGACGGGTGATCGGGGAGATCGTCGACCGTGCGGGCAAGGCCAAGGCGCTGCGCGACTTCGCGGATCAGGCCGGTGTGCCGATGGAGCAGACGGTCGCTGTCGGCGACGGAGCCAACGACATCGACATGCTGGCCGCGGCGGGCCTCGGTGTGGCATTCAACGCCAAACCCGCGCTGCAGGAGGTGGCCGACGCCTCGCTGAGCCATCCGTACCTGGACACCGTGCTGTTCATCCTCGGCATCACGCGCGGCGAGATCGAAGCAGCCGACGCGGTCGACGGTGTGGTGCGGCGGGTGGAGATTCCCCCCGACTGACCGGTCGCCGAGGCTGACCCCCAGATTCCCGCCGGCGCGCAGCGGATGGGCCGAGATGACTGCCGGATGAGCGCGGGCGCGGGCAAGGCAACACCGACCATGTCGCCGCTCGGTGTGGACGGCTGGCGGCCGGCCGAAATCACCTGACTACCATGGTCGGGTGGCTGATGCCGAGACCGATCCAGACCTGTTGATCGACTTCCGGAAGATCTCGCTGAGGCGCGGTGGGCGGGTGCTGGTCGGTCCCGTCACCTGGCAGGTGGAACTCGACGAACGCTGGGTCGTCATCGGCCCCAACGGGGCGGGGAAGACGTCGCTGCTGCGAATCGCCGCGGCCACCGAGTATCCGTCCTCGGGCACCGCATACGTTCTGGGCGAGCGACTGGGCCGGGTGGCCATGACCGAACTGGGGGCCCGCATCGGCTTGTCCAGTTCGGCACTGACCCAGCGGGTGCCCGATCACGAGGTGGTCCGCGACCTCGTGGTGTCGGCGGGCTACTCGGTGCTCGGCCGCTGGCGCGAGCAGTACGAGGATGTCGACTACGAGCGGGCCACCGAGATCCTGGAGAGCCTCGGCGCCGAACACCTGATGGAGCGCACCTTCGGCACCCTCTCGGAGGGCGAGCGCAAGCGCGTGTTGATCGCCAGGGCGTTGATGACCGATCCCGAACTACTGCTGCTCGACGAACCCGCGGCCGGTCTGGATCTGGGTGGTCGCGAGGAACTGGTGGCGCGGCTGGCCGACCTCGCCGCGGATCCCGACGCCCCGGCGCTGGTTCTGGTGACCCATCACGTGGAGGAGATCCCGCCGGGTTTCTCGCACTGTCTGATGCTGTCGGAGGGCAAGGTGGTCGCGGCCGGCCTGCTGTCTGACGTCCTGACCGCCGAGAACCTGTCGGCGGCCTTCGGCCTGCAGATCGCGGTCGACGTCATCGACGGGCGGTACTTCGCGCGTCGGGTCCGCCGCCGCGCCGCACACCGGCGGCGGGCGGGAGGATGACCACGGAGGTTCTGGAAGGTGGCGGAGGAGCGAGCGCATGAATGACGAAGGTTGGGTTCCGCTGCCCGCCCGCCCCGCGGCGACGGTGATGCTGGTGCGGGACACCGAGGCTGAAGGTGTCGAGGTCTTCTTGATGCGACGGCACCGGGCGATGGAGTTCGTCGGTGGTGTCGTCGTCTTCCCCGGCGGTGGCGTCGACGATCGGGATCGCGACGCCGACATCGACTGGCACGGCCCGCCGCCGACGTGGTGGGCGCAGCGCCTCGGTGTCGACGAGGACCTGGCACTCGCCCTGGTCTGCGCCGCCGCCCGCGAGACGTTCGAGGAGTCCGGGGTGCTGTTCGCCGGCCCGGGCGGACCGTCCGGCGAGCCGGGCATCGTCAGCGACGCCAGTGTGTACGCGCAGGCACGCGCCGCGCTGGCCGACAATTCGTTGTCGTTCGGCGACTTCCTGCGCTCGCAGGGACTGGTGCTGCGCGCCGACCTGCTGCGCCCGTGGGCCAACTGGGTTACTCCGGAGCAGGAGCGCACCCGTCGCTACGACACCTACTTCTTCGTCGCGGCGCTTCCCGAGGGCCAGCGTGCCGACGGCGAGAACACCGAGTCCGACAGGTCCGGCTGGGCGACACCGCGGCGGGCACTCGACGACTTCGCCGGGCATCGCAGCTTCCTGTTGCCGCCGACCTGGACGCAGCTGGACTCGTTGGCCGGGCGCACCGTTGCCGACGTGCTGGCCGTCGAGCGACAGGTGGTCGCGGTACAACCCACCCTGGCGGTCGTGGGCGGCAACTGGGAGATCGAATACTTCGACAGTCACCGGTACAACGCCGCGCGCGCCGGGCGTGCGCCGTGACCGACACGCGCGAGTTCGTCTCGGTCCACACCGACGCCGGCCGGCCCGGTGTGGGCACCGTCCTGATCAGCCGGCCGCCGACCAACGCCCTGACCCGGCAGATGTATCGCGAGTTGATCGGCGCGGCCGACGAGGTCTCCCAGCGCGCCGACATCGCCACGGTCGTCCTGTTCGGCGGCCACGAGATCTTCTGCGCCGGCGACGACGTGCCCGAATTGCGGACGCTGTCGGCGAAGGAGGCCGGCCTGGGCGCGGGCGTGCGGCACGACGCGATCGAGGCCGTCGCCGCCATCCCGAAGCCGGTCGTCGCGGCCGTCACCGGTTACGCACTCGGCGCCGGGCTCACCCTGGCCCTAACCGCGGACTGGCGGGTGGCCGGGGACAACGTCAAGGTAGGCGCCACCGAGATCCTCGCCGGCCTGATTCCCGGCGGCGGGGGGATGGCCCGGCTGGTTCGGGTGGTCGGCGCCAGCCGGGCCAAGGAACTGGTCTACAGCGGGCGGTTCGTCGATGCCGAAGAGGCCGCATCGCTCCACCTGGTGGACGAACTGGTGGCCCCCGACGGTGTGTTCGACGCCGCGGCGGCGTGGGCACAGCGGTTCGTCGACGCACCGCCGGCGGCCCTGGCCGCTGCCAAGGCCGTGATCGACGGTGGCCTGGCGGTGCGGCCCAAACACGTCGCGCGGGAGCGGCGCCGCTATGTCGAGGTCTTCGCCGCCAGCCGGCCGCGCTAGCCGCAGCGCCGACTGTGCGGCCTCTCGGTGCCGGTTCGTCGAATTTCCGCCGAGAACCTGCACACTCGGCGGGCCCAGTCGGCCGTCGCAGGCCCCGCGGCGGACGTTAGGCTCCCCTGCATGACGAGCACCGATCCCGCCCCGACGCCGCATGCCACCGCGGAACAGGTCGAGGCCGCCAGGCACGACACGAAGCTCGCCCAGGTCCTCTACCACGACTGGGAAGCCGAGTCCTACGACGACAAGTGGTCGATCTCCTACGACCAGCGCTGTATCGACTACGCCCGGGGTCGATTCGACGCCATCGTGCCCGACGGGGTGCAACGCGAACTGCCGTACGACCGTGCGCTGGAACTGGGCTGCGGCACCGGGTTCTTCCTGCTCAACCTGATCCAGGCCGGGGTCGCGCGGCGGGGATCGGTGACCGACCTGTCGCCGGGCATGGTGAAGGTGGCCACCCGAAACGGGCGGGCACTGGGTCTGGACGTCGACGGACGGGTCGCCGACGCCGAGGGCATTCCCTACGACGACGACACGTTCGACCTCGTCGTCGGGCACGCGGTACTGCACCACATCCCCGATGTGGAGTTGTCGCTGCGGGAGGTGGTCCGGGTGCTCAAACCGGGAGGGCGCTTCGTGTTCGCCGGGGAGCCGACGACGGTGGGCAACGCCTACGCGCGCCGACTGGCGAACCTGACCTGGAAGACCACCGTCGCGGCGATGAAGCTGCCGGGTCTGGGCGGCTGGCGGCGCCCACAGGCCGAGCTCGACGAGAATTCACGCGCGGCGGCGCTGGAGTGGATCGTCGACCTGCACACCTTCGATCCCGCGGACCTGGAGAAGATGGCTCGCAACGCCGGTGCGGTCGAGGTGGCCACCGCCAGCGAGGAGTTCACCGCGGCGATGCTGGGCTGGCCGGTGCGCACCTTCGAGTCGACCGTTCCGCCCGGTAGGCTCGGCTGGGGTTGGGCGAAGTTCGCGTTCGGCAGCTGGACCACGCTGAGCTGGGTGGACGCCAATGTATGGCGTCGGGTGGTGCCGAAGGGCTGGTTCTACAACGTCATGATCACCGGGTCCAAGCCTGGCGCTTGAGTTCACCCTCTCCGACGTCGGCTACCTGACGTCCGACGAGGGTGCGGCCGCGCTTGCCGAGGTGGCGGCATTGCCGCTCACCGACCGGATCGGCGACGTCACCGCGGTGCGGGCCCGCTTCGGGGCCCGTGCGCCGGTGCTGCTCGAGACCACGCTGCTGCGCCGCAAGGCCGCGGCCAAGCTGACCGGTCTGGCGAATGCGCAGGACTGGCTGTTCACCGACGAGGCCTTGCAGCAGGCCACCGCAGCGCCGGTGGCCGCGCACCGCGCCGCCCGCCTGGCCGGTCGTGCGGTGCATGACGTCACGTGTTCGGTCGGCACCGAGCTGGCCGCATTGCGTGGACCGGCAGCCCTGGCGGTGGGCAGCGACCTCGACCCCGTGCGGTTGGCGATGGCCGCGCACAACGTGCCCGGTGTGGCGCTGTGTCGCGCCGACGCGTTGGTGCCCATCTCCCGTGACGCCGTCGTCGTCGCCGACCCGGCGCGGCGAACGGGCGGGCGCCGCAGGCACGACCCCCGCGACTACACCCCCGGACTCGACCGGCTCCTGGGTGTCTACCGTAATCGCGATCTCGTTGTGAAATGTTCTCCCGGAATCGATTTCGACGTACTGTGCGCCTTGGGATTCGCCGGCGAGGTCGAAGTCACATCCTCGGGCGGGTCGGTGCGGGAGGCGTGCCTGTGGACCTCCGGCCTGTCGGAACCCGGTGTCACCCGCCGCGCCGTCATGCTCGACCGGGCCGAGCAGCTCACCGACGCCGATCCCGACGAGTGCGCGGTCCGCCCCGTCGGGCGCTGGATCGTCGACCCCGACGGTGCCGTGGTGCGGGCCGGGTTGGTGCGGCAGTACGCGACGCGGCACGGGCTGTGGCAACTCGACGCCGATATCGCCTACCTGTCCGGCGATCGTCTGCCGACCGGTGTGCGCGGTTTCGGGGTGCTCGAACGGTTGCGCTACAGCGAGAAACGGCTCCGGCAGGCACTGGCCGCACGCGACTGCGGCGCGCTGGAGATTCTGGTCCGCGGCGTCGGCGTCGACCCCGACGAGTTGCGGCGGCGGATGCGGCTGAAGGGCGCAGCGGCGCTGTCGGTGGTGATCACCCGCATCGGTGCGGGCGCGGCCGGGCGGGCCGAGGCCTTCGTCTGTCGGCCGTCGCGGTAGCGGTGGGCGCGCTGGCGAACGTGGCCGACGCCGCAGCTAGGTTAGGTTCACAGAATTTGCCATCGGGATCGGCGACGCCGGTGCGGCACCATTGGTAGCGTTGGCCCGTTGGGTTTCCGGCTGGGGGTGGTTGGGTTGGTTCTTGCGTCCACCGGCGCGTCCACTTCCACTGGCGGGGCGGCGTGACGACGGCTACCAGACGGTGGTGGCAGGGCGACGGCCACTACTACTGGCTCTCGGCGCAGTTGGCGGCGCGCGGCGTGCAGTCGACGATCCGCCGTCTGATGGCGGCGGCGACGCTCGCCTTCGGTGTCCTGCCGGCGGCGATGATCCTGAGCCCGGCCGGCCCCCGCGGCGACCGCAATCAGACCATCGCGCTGATCATCGGAGCGATCTTTGTGGTCCTGGCGGCCGGTTGGCTGCGCCGTGCCTGGCCGTCGAAGAGATGGTCGGCGGCCTACGTCGTGATCATGTCGCTGTGTACTGCGGTCACGTGCCTGATCCAGTCGGGAACGATCGCCGGGATGCTCGGGTGCGTCGCGTTCGCGACCCTGGCCGGTTACATCGCGCTGTTCCACAGCGCGCGGCTGCTGGTGTTCAACGCAACCGTGGCCATGGCGGCGACGATCGCACTGGCTGTGCGCGTTGCGGCTGCCGGAGACGTGGTGCTGGCCGTCTGTGCCACGGCGCTGGTGGCGTTCGTCAACGTCCTGGTACCCGTTGCATTCCACGTCCTGGTCCACCCCCTGGCCGGTGGCGTTCCCAACGCTGACATCGATCCGCTGACCGGACTGCTCAACCGCGGGGCCTTCTACCGCACGGCCGGTGAGCTGTTGTCGGTGCGTGGCCGGCTCGACGACCGGTACCTCGTCATCGCGCTGGTGATCTTGGACAACTTCAGCCTGTTGACCGGCACGCAGGGGCAGGTGGCCGGTGAACGGGTCAGTGTCTCGGTGGCGCAGACGTTGCGCGAAACCACGCGTAACGACGCGATTCTCGCGTACAGCGGGAACGCGGAGTTCCTGTTGGCTGACACGTTCACCTCGACTGACACCACTCCGCTGGTCGAGCGGGTGCGCGGGGCGATCGCGACCACCCCGCCGCGTCTAACGGCCAGCATCGGGGTGGTCTGCACGCCGCTGCGAGCGCTGGCCGACCTACCGCCGCACGGCGTCCTCGACGAGCTCATCGGCATCGCGGCCGCCGCGGCGGCCGAGGCCCGGCGCGACGGCGGGAACCAGGCCCGCTACATCGAATGTGCCGCCCCGAAGCTGGACGACTCCGGTTCGGACGCCGACGATCCGTGGTGATCGATCATCGTTGCGGCGCGAATGCGTAGACCTGACCGTTGCTCGTGGCGGTCACCACGCGACGATCGTGTCCGATCGACACTCCGACCGGGAAGCCGGTGGCATCCGGCAGCGGGTAGCTGTTGACGGTGCGTCCGTCGGCGGGGGAGAACGCCAGCAGGGCCATGCCGTCACCGTCGCGGACCACGCTGTATGCGATATCGGACCCGGCCTGCGACGCCGTGGTCAGCGGCATCACGTCGCCGCGCCGCCACACCACCTCGGCGTGGTCGCCGCCGTCCTTGATCGCCGTGAGCGCGGTGTCCGGGCCGCCGCCGGCCAGGATCAGGCCGCCGGGCGCGACGGTGGGCGGTGTCTGCGACAGGAAGTCCAGCGGCACCGACCACTTGACGGTGCCGTCACCGGCGTTCAGTGCCCACAGCGCCCGGTTCCGGCCGTTGACGTAGACGGTGTCACCGTCGGCGGAGAGCACCGGGCTGGCCAGCACACCGTCGGTGACGGCGTCGCTGGTCCAGGCCCTGCTCAACAACGGTGTACCACCGGGCTGGTAGCGCAGCGCCTGCAATGTGGCGAGCGGAGCCCCGGGTTGCCAGATCCCGATGACGATGGTGGCGGTGGCCGCCGAGAAAGCCGGCGCGGCGGCGACGGGGCAATCCGGCCCCGACGGCGCGCAGTCCGCCAGGCCGCGCCGCGAGTCCGTCGGGTCGATGCCGGCGACCAGGTCGACCGGGTTGCCGACGACGGTCCCGCGATGGGCGTCGAAAACCAGGACCTGTCCGAGGTGGGTCACCACCAACAGGTGATTGTTGCCGAGAAGCCTTGGTGTCAAAGGCATTCCGATGACCTGGTAGCGCCAACGGATCCACTGGGTGGGGGGGTAGGACATGATCAGCCCGGGCTGGCCCACATAGACGTTGTCGAAATCGTCGAAGAGGGGGCCGGCGAAGCCGCCGCCCTGGATCAGCCGGGTGCACCAGCGTTGTCGGCCGTTGTTGTCGCTCTCCCACACCATCAACGAGCAACCGCCCGCGGTCTGGGCGTTCGCGGCCAGGTAGCCACTCGAACCCAGGGCGACGGCAGCACCCAGATCGCCCTTGACCGAACGGGTCCAGGCCGGGGTCAGGTTCGTCGCGCCCGCGGTGGGTGTGTAGCTGCTGTTCGCCGCGTCGGCGTACTGGGCCGACCAGCCCTGTGCCGGTGTCGCGTCCACCCACGAGTCGGTGCTCCCGCAACCGACCGGAAGACCCGCCACCAGGGCAGCCGACGCCAGCGCGCCGAGTCGCCGAAGCACCAGTGTCGTTCCCTTCTGGACGGGATGTGATCGGGCGCCTACGAGGGTAGCCCGTCAGCGGTTGGGGCTCGCGTAGGCTTTCCGGCCATGACGACCATGTGGGGTGCGCCGCTGCACAAGCGCTGGCGCGGTTCGCGGCGCAAAGACCCACGTCAAGCGAAGTTCCTGACGGCGGCATCGCTGAACTGGGTGCTGACCAACAAGGCCTACACGCCGTGGTATCTGGTTCGCTACTGGCGGCTGTTGAAGTTCAAGCTGGCCAATCCGCACATCATCACCCGCGGCATGGTGTTCCTGGGCAAGGGAGTCGAGATTCAGGCCACCCCCGAGTTGTCGCAGATGGAGATCGGCCGGTGGGTGCACATCGGCGACAAGAACACCATCCGCTGCCACGAGGGCTCGCTGCGCATCGGCGACAAGGTGGTGCTCGGCCGTGACAACGTCATCAACACCTACTTGGACATCGAGTTGGGGGAGTCGGCCCTGATGGCCGACTGGTGCTATGTGTGCGACTTCGACCACAAGATGGACAGCATCGAGTTTCCGATCAAGGACCAGGGCATCGTCAAGAGCCCGGTGCGCATCGGCCCGGACACCTGGGTCGCGGCGAAGGTGACCATCCTGCGCGGTACCACCATCGGCCGCGGCTGTGTGCTCGGGGCGCACGCTGTGGTCAAGGGTGAGGTGCCCGATTATTCGATTGCGGTCGGGGCGCCGGCCAAGGTGGTCCGCAACCGCAAGCTGGACTGGGAGACTTCGGCGGCCCAGCGCGCCCAACTGGCGGCCGCGCTGGCCGACATCGAGCGTAAAAAGGCCAGCCGGTAGGGGGCTGCGCCCTTCTCCGCGAGCGTGCGTGTCCCCGGCCGACACTCCGTCCGTTTCCCGTAGTTTGCGCACGCTCGTCGTGCCGGCGGCGAAGGCAGCGACCGCCGCCGCAATCGCTCAGCCGTACTCCGGCAGCGGCCGTTCCACGATCAACCGGCGCGGCTGTGGTTGGCGCTCGCCACGTTTGGCGGCCAGGTACACCTGTGCGGTGTGCTCGGCAACGGTGAACCAGGAGAACTCCGAGGTAAGGCGTTCGCGGGCGGCCAGCGCCCGTCGCTGCGCGGCGACGGGGTCATCGAGCACCGTCCGCGCAGCGGCCGCCAGTGCCGCGATGTCCCGCGGCGGGTGGGACCGGCCGGTCAGGCCGTCGATGACGGCCTCGCCCAGGCCGCCGACGTTGGATGTGACCAGGGGAGTGCCGGCGGCGGCCGCTTCCAGTGCGACGATGCCGAAGGGTTCGTAATGTGACGGCAGCACAGCTGCGTCGCAGCGGTGCAGCAGGGTCAACAGCTGCCAATGGTCGACTCGTCCAACGAAATTCACTGCTCTGAGCACCTTGTGCTTTCGGGCCTGCTCGGTCAGGAAGTCGAGCTGGGTGCCGTCGCCGGCGATGGTGAGCGTGGTGCCGGGATGGGTGCGCCGGATTCGCGGTAACGCCGCGATGGCGTCGTGCACGCCCTTCTCGTACTCCAGCCGGCCGAAGTAGAGCAGTTCGGCGGGGCCGTCATGACGGCGGCGCATCGCGAAAGGCCAACCGTCGGTGTCGATTCCGTTCGGAATGACGGTGGTCTCCACCAGCGCGGGGCCGAACAGCGCCGTGATCTCATCGCGCATCGACTTCGAACATGTGATCAGCGAGTCGGACTCGTGCACCAGCCAGCTCTCCAGCGCGTGCACCTGTCGGCTCACCGTCCCCGACACCCACCCGGAGTGCCGGCCGGCCTCGGTGGCGTGGATGGTGGAAACCAATGGCACATCGAAGAATTCGGCCAACGCCATGGCGGGGTGGGTGACCAGCCAGTCGTGCGCGTGTACCACATCGGGCCGCCAGTGCCGCAGCGACAGGCCCGCCCGCGTCATCGCGTGACCCATCGCCAGCGTCCAGGCCATCATGTCGTCCGCGAAGGTGAACTCGTGCGGGTCCTGCGCGGCGGCGATTACGCGGACGCCCTCGCTCACCTCATCGGTGGTGGGGTGGCTGCTCGGATCGGTGCCGGTGGGCCGGCGCGACAGCACCGCCACCTCGTGGCCGTCGGCAACGAGTTCGGTGGCCAGGTGGTGCACATGCCGCCCCAGCCCGCCGATGACCACCGGCGGGTACTCCCACGACACCATCAGGATTTTCACGGGCGGGCCACCTGGCGGCGCGAGCGTGCGCAAACTTCGGGAAACGCGCGGTGTGTCGGCCGGAGACGCGCACGCTCGCGGCGATGAGGAGGGGTCATGAGCGGGGCAGTCTGCGGGCATCCAGGGCGCCGAACAGTCCGTCCGCGCGGTTCCAGCCTTCGGCCAGCCGTGCCGCCGCGTCGCGGCGGCCGGACGCGCAGGCATCGGCGATCTCCCGGGTGGCGTGCGCATGCAGGTGGGCGCGGTAACGGGCGTAGTCGGCCGCCGAATCCTTGCTGACCATGAACGGCCAGTCGCTGGAGACGGTGAGCAGCGTCTCGCGCAGGATCTGGTCGGCTACGAAGTCCCGCGGCGTGGGACTGCCTGGCGAGGCCGCCTGCTCGAGGGCCTTGTCCACCGTCGTCAGCGCGGTGTCGACGACCTCGGTGTTCAACCGCACCAGATCGGCGACCTGTGCGCCGGACCACACCTGCCAGTCTTTCCCGGAACCCCAAGAGCCGGGCGGCAATTCGACGGGCGCTCCGACAAATCCACGAGCTGCCGCGTCCGATAACGTACCGACTTCGACGCCGGCCTCGGGCAGGGCGCGCAGCACGCGTTCGAGCCAGATCGGCCCTTCGTACCACCAGTGCCCGAACAGTTCGGTGTCGAACGCGGCCACGACATGAGCGGGCCTGCCGATGCGCTCGGTCTCGGCGAGCAGTCGCCGGCGCACCACCTCGACGAAGTCGGCGACATGTGTGTCGACCGCGGCGTCGGCGCGCTGCGCGTCATAGGGCGCCTTGTCCTCGGACGCCACGTTGCGTCCCGTGACGCGTGCCGGCTTGAGGCCGGTCTCGTGGTCGTAGGTGTGGAAATCGCGGTAGGCGGCGTGGCCCGGGTAGCCCGACTTCGGCGACCACACCCGGTAGCTGACCTGCAGGTCCCGGCCGAATGCCACGACGTCGGTGTCGCCCACCGGGCGCCCCAGCGCGGTGTCACCGTGCAGCGACGGGCCGTCGACCATGAAGTGTCCGACACCGGCGGCTGCGTAGCCGTGCTCCATGCCGGGGGCGTAGGCACATTCCGGTGCCCAGATACCGGCCGGGGTGTGGCCGAACCGCTGTGCCGCGTCGGCCAGGCCCTCCCGCAGCGCGAAGTCCCGCAGTCGGGGCGTCAGCAGCGGCTGGAACGGATGCGCCAACGGCCCGCCGAGCAACTCGACGGCGCCGACTCCGATCAACTCACGCAGCAGGGGGCTGGCGCCGTGACGCCAAAGCCCGGTGAAATCGTCGATCGCCCTCTGCGCCTCGGCATGTTCGCGAATGCCGAAGGCGCGCATCGAATTCGCCGATACGGTGGTGGCCTGTAGCGCCCGCAGACGCCAGTTGGCCAGCCAGTGGTGCATGCCGTCGAGGCAGTACGGATCGTCGAGTTGAGCGGTGACCACCGGCGTCATGCCCAGCGTGAGCAGGCTCTTGCGATCCTCGGCGGCCAGCCGCCGCAGCACCCTGATCAGCGGCAGGTAGGCCGCCGACCACGACTGGTACAGCCATTCCTCGCCGACCGGCCAGCGCCCGTGGTGGGCGAGCCAGGGCAGGTGGGTGTGCAGGACGAGGCTGAAGAGGCCGGGCGTCGATCGTTTCTGCGTCACGGGCGCACCGCTGTCGCCACCAGATCCAGGCTGGCGTCAATGTCCGCGTCGGCCGAATCGAGTAGATCGAAGTCATCGGTTCGCACACCGGCCACGTCGGCGCGCAGGTCGGCTGGCCACGCCGCGTCGGCGAGCGCGCGGGTGATCTGCGCGTCGATGATCGACCCGCCGTACTTCGCATCCAGTGCGCGCAGCAGCGGGCCGTGAAAGACCCCGCCCATGCTCTCCATCGTGAACCCCGCACCGACGAGCAGTTCGGTCAGTTCGGCGGCGTTGAGTTCCCGGGTGTGAAAGGGGTTGATCGGCGTGTCGCCGCCCGGGGTGAAGGTGATCCGGTTGGGGGTCGACATCAACAGCACACCGCCCGGGCGCAGTACCCGCCGGCATTCGGCGACGAACTGTGACTGATCCCATAGATGCTCGATGACTTGGAAGTTCACCACCACGTCCACCGATGAATCGGGCAGCGGCAACGCCGCCAGATTCGCCTGCCGCGCCTCCACCCGTGGATAGCGGGCACGGACGTGGGCGACGGCCGACTCGTCGTAGTCCACACCGATCACCCGGCGCGCCACCCCGGCCAGCAGGTCGGCGCCGTAGCCCTCGCCGAATCCGGCTTCCAGCACGTCGCGGCCGGTGCAGCGGGCGGCGAGACGCCGGTAGACGACCTCGTGACGACGGAACCAGTAGTTCTCGATGTCGAGGCCAGGGATGGTGCGTTCACCGGTCAGGGGCAGTACGGACTCGGACGGCGACGGCCCCGCGGGCGGGGGCGTCTCGTCGGTGGGTCCGTCGGTTACGAATGCGCTCATTGGAAGGCAGGCTAACCCGTGACCGGTACGGGCGGGCCGAACATGCAGGACGACCGGTTATGGTGTACGGGCGCACCCCCATAAGTTACCCACTAGTAACATTGCCGGGGGGTACCACACTGGCCAAGTACCTTGCCGCGGAGAACGCTGCTGCAAGGCCGTCGAGGAGGACGAATTACGTCATGACGAACATCGTGGTCCTGATCAAGCAGGTGCCGGACACCTGGTCCGAGCGCAAGCTCACCGACGGTGACTTCACGCTGGACCGGGAGGCCGCCGACGTGGTGCTGGACGAGATCAACGAGCGCGCCGTCGAGGAGGCGCTGCTGATCAAGGAGAGAGAAGGCGGCGACTCGACGGTGACCGTGCTGACAGCCGGCCCGGAGCGCGCCACCGAGGCGATCCGCAAGGCCCTGTCGATGGGTGCCGACAAGGCCGTGCACCTCAAGGACGACGGCATGCACGGCTCCGACGTGATCCAGACCGCCTGGGCGCTCGCCCGCGCGCTGGGCACCATCGAGGGCACCGAACTGGTCATCGCCGGCAACGAGGCCACCGACGGCGTGGGCGGCGCGGTGCCGGCCGTCATCGCCGAATACCTGGGCCTGCCGCAGTTGACCCACGTGCGCAAGTTGACCGTCGAGGGCGGCAAGGTCACCGCCGAACGCGAGACCGATGACGGCGTGTTCACCCTCGAGGCCAGCCTGCCGGCCGTGGTGAGCGTCAACGAGAAGATCAACGAACCGCGCTTCCCGTCCTTCAAGGGCATCATGGCCGCCAAGAAGAAGGAAGTGATCACGCTGAGCCTGGCCGAGATCGGCGTCGAGGCCGACGAGGTCGGTCGCGAGAACGCCGGTTCGACCGTGCTGTCGGCGACCCCGAAGCCCCCGAAGACCGCCGGTGAGAAGATCGCCGACGAAGGTGACGGCGGCACGAAGATCGCCGAGTACCTGGTCGGCCAGAAACTGATCTAGCAGCTCATCGAACTCCCTTACCCAAAAGCAAAGAGGCTGAACAACAATGGCTGAAGTACTTGTGCTCGTCGAGCAGTCCGAAGGTGCTCTCAAGAAGGTCACCGCCGAGCTGATCACCGCGGCCCGCGCGCTCGGTGAACCGTCCGCCGTCGTGGTGGGCGCACCCGGCACCGCCGCGCCCCTGCTCGAGGACCTGAAGGCGGCCGGTGCCGCCAAGGTCTACGTCGCCGAGTCCGACGACGTCGACAAGGTCCTCGTCACTCCCTACGTAGACGTGCTGGCCGCGTTGGCTGAGTCCGCCGCCCCGGCCGGTGTGCTCCTGGCCGCCAACGCCGACGGCAAGGAGATCGCCGGCCGGCTGGCCGCGCGTATCGGCTCCGGCCTGCTGGTCGACGTCGTGGATGTCAAAGAAGGCCCGGTGGGCGTCCATTCGATCTTCGGCGGTGCGTTCACGGTCGAAGCGAAAACCAACGGCGACACCCCGGTGATCACCGTGCGCCCCGGTGCCATCGAGGCCGTGCCGGCCGCCGGTGCCGGCGAGCAGGTCAGCGTCGAGGTGCCCGCACAGGCCGAGAACGTCACCCGGATCACCGCCCGTGAGCCGGTGGTGGCCGGTGACCGACCCGAACTGACGGAGGCCTCCGTCGTGGTTGCGGGCGGGCGTGGTGTGGGCAGCGCCGAGAAGTTCGCGGTGGTCGAGGAGCTGGCCGATGCGCTCGGTGGTGCCGTCGGCGCGTCGCGGGCCGCCGTCGACTCCGGGTATTACCCGGGCCAGTTCCAGGTGGGTCAGACCGGTAAGACGGTGTCACCGCAGCTGTACATCGCGCTCGGCATCTCCGGCGCCATTCAGCACCGGGCCGGTATGCAGACGTCCAAGACGATCGTTGCGGTCAACAAGGACGAGGAAGCGCCGATCTTCGAGATCGCCGACTACGGCATCGTCGGCGATCTGTTCAACGTCACCCCGCAGCTGACCGCCGCGGTCAAGGCCCGCAAGGGCTGAACTCGCAGCTTCGTCGTTTTCGGTGCCGAGCGTGCGCTCAGGGACGAGGAATCGCGGCATCGGCGAGGCAGGCGGGGCGCCGGTCGGAAAGAGGTCCGCTGGAGGCATTCCACCCGGCGGGTACCCTGGACAGGTCATGCGCCCCGTCAGTTCGGTGTATCTCGATCACGCCGCCACCACCCCGATGCTGCCCGCTGCCATCGAGGCGATGGCCGCTGCGCTCGGCACCGTCGGCAATGCGTCCTCGCTGCACACCGCGGGCCGGTTGGCCCGGCGCCGGATGGAGGAGTCGCGCGAGACCGTCGCGGCGGCGCTGGGCGCGCGCCCGTCCGAGGTGATTTTCACCGCCGGCGGGACCGAGAGCGACAACCTGGCGGTCAAGGGCATCTACTGGGCCCGCAGCGACGCTGATCCGCGTCGGCGTCGGATCGTCACGTGCGCGGTGGAGCACCACGCCGTCCTCGACGCGCTGACCTGGTTGGCCGAACATGAGGGCGCCGAGATCACGTTCCTGCCCACCGAACCCGACGGTTCGGTGACCGCCGCCGCGCTGAGTGCGGCACTGCAGGAGCACGACGATGTGGCGCTGGTCTCGGTCATGTGGGCGAACAACGAGGTCGGCACGATCATGCCGGTCGACAAGCTCGCCGCCGTCGCGACCGAATTCGGTGTCCCGATGCACACCGACGCGATTCAGGCCGTCGGTCAGATTCCGGTGGACTTCGCGGCCAGCGGGTGCTCGGCGATGAGCGTGGCCGCGCACAAGTTCGGCGGTCCGACCGGGGTTGGTGCGCTCGTGCTGCGTCGGGACACGCTCTGCGTCCCGCTGACGCACGGCGGTGGCCAGGAGCGCGACGTGCGTTCCGGCACACCGGATGTCGCCGGTGCCGTTGCGATGGCGGCTGCGGCCCGGATCGCCGTGGACCAGCTCGAGGCAAACGCCGACCGGCTGCGCGGACTGCGTGACCGGCTCATCGAAGGTGTGCTCGCCGCGATCGCCGACGTCGTCGTCAACGGTTCGCGGACCGCGCGGCTACCCGGCAACGCGCACTTCACCTTCCGTGGCTGCGAGGGCGACTCGCTGCTGATGTTGTTGGACGCCAACGGAATCGAGTGCTCGACCGGATCGGCATGTACCGCCGGTGTGGCTGCGCCGTCACACGTCCTGCTGGCGATGGGCGCCGAGCCGGCAGCCGCCCGCGGCTCTCTGCGGTTGTCGTTGGGGCACAACAGTGTCGACGCCGACGTGGATACCGCGTTGCGGGTGCTGCCCGGGGCCGTCGACCGGGCCCGTCAGGCCGCGCTGGCCAGCGCGGGTCCGGACCGCTGATGCGGGTGCTGGCCGCGATGAGCGGCGGGGTGGATTCCTCGGTGGCGGCGGCGCGCATGGTCGACGCCGGCCATGACGTGGTGGGTGTACACCTGGCGCTGTCGTCGGCCCCGGGCACACTGCGCACCGGATCGCGGGGCTGCTGCTCCAAGGAAGATGCCGGTGACGCCCGCCGTGTCGCCGATGTGCTCGGAATCCCTTTCTACGTATGGGATTTCGCAGAGAAGTTCAAAACAGACGTGATCGACGACTTCGTCGACTCGTACTCCCGCGGCGAGACGCCCAACCCGTGCATGCGGTGCAACGAGAAGATCAAGTTCGCCGCGCTGGCCGCCCGCGCGCTGGCGCTCGGCTTCGACGCGGTGGCCACCGGGCACTACGCCCGGCTGTCGCAGGGCCGACTACGACGCGCGGTCGACCGGGAAAAGGATCAGTCCTACGTGCTCGCCGTGCTCAGCGCGGAACAGTTGCGGCACGCCGCCTTCCCGATCGGCGACACCGCCAAGCCGGCGATCCGCGCGGAAGCGGCCCGACGCGGCCTGGCGGTCGCGGGCAAGCCGGACAGTCACGACATCTGCTTCATTCCCTCCGGTGACACCCGGGCGTTCCTCGGCGCGCGGATCGGTGTGCGGCCCGGCACGGTGATCGACTCCGGCGGCGCGGTGCTCGCCGAACACGACGGCGTGCACGGTTTCACCATCGGGCAACGCAAGGGCCTCGGTATCGCCGGGCCGGGCCCGGACGGCCGGCCGCGGTACGTCACCGCGATCCATGCCGAGAGTGGCACGGTGCGGGTGGGCCCGGTGGAGGATCTCGACGTGTGGACCCTGACCGGGCAGCGGTCGGTGTTCACCTCCGGGAAGTCGTTCGCGGGCCCGGTCGAGTGCGAGGTGCAGGTGCGCGCCCACGGCGAAGCCGTGCCGGCCGTCGCCGAACTCATCGACGGCCAACTCGTCGTGCGATTGCGTTCGGCACTGCGCGGCGTGGCGCCGGGCCAGTCGCTGGTGCTCTACCGGGTCGACGCCGACGGCGACGAGGTGCTGGCCGGCGCGACGATTTCGAGTGCGCGGTAGGTCGCCCTACGGCTCGACGGTCACCTTGATCGCCTCGCCCAACTTGACGATCTGGAATGCGTCCAGCACATCCGCCAGCGGAATGTGGCGGGTGATCAGGTCCTTGACCGGGACCTGTCCGGTCGAGATGT
>CAYLWH010000085.1:0-18383 GCA_964387245.1 uncultured Mycobacterium sp. | reverse complement strand
CGAGGTCACCTCCGGCGGCTAGGGTCGGCGCCGTGACGGTGACGTCGCCGCGGCCGCCGCGCGGCCAGGCCCCGACCCACCCTTGCCCCGCCGACCGTTCCGATGAATGTGGCCTGTATCCGTTCCTAGCGGACTCTTGCCGCATTCTCGACACAACCCGCATCCTCGTGGACCACGAGAATGCGGTGAAAGTCCGTTCCTATGGGATACAGGCCACATTCATCGGGAAACGTCAGTGGCCGAAGGCGTGGGTCTTGGGGTCGGGGAAGCCGTCGGCGAAGCGGGCCAGGCCGAAGGAGGCGACGTCGGGGTCGGGCGCGCGGCCCTCGGCGAGGTCGGCGAGCAGCAGCCCCATGACGGCCGAGAACTTGAACCCCTCGCCCGAGCAGCCGCACGCCAGCACGACCCGGCCGTCGGCCAGTGTGTCGATCACGAACCGCCCGTCGGGGGAGTTCGTCCACGTGCACACCTGGGCGTCGAGCACGGTCGGCGGCACCGCGGTGAGGTCGCGCGCGATCCGGGCCCGGACCTGCTCGGTGACCTGCGGGTCAGGCGTCCGGTCCAGGTCCTGCGGGCTCCAGTCCCGCACCGGCTGGTCGAGCCCCATCTTGTAGCCGACGCCGGGGGTGGGCATCGCGTAGGCCCCGGGCTGCTCGCCGACGGGGCCGTCGTACAGGCACGGCAGCACGTCGGTCACCGACAGGGCCGCGGCGTCGCCGCAGTGGACCACCTGCTCCAGGTGCGGGTAAAGCGGCAGCTCCACGCCGAGCAGCGCCAGCAGCGATCCGGCGCCGGGGCCGGGGGCGAGCACGAGCACGTCGGCCTCGAGCAACCGGGCCGGGCCCTGCGGGTCGCCGGTCGGGTGGCCGACGAGCCGTACGCCCGCCTCGCCCGCCTCGATGCCGGCGACCTCCCAGGTCTGCTGCGTCCCGCCGGCCGCGTCGAAGAGCGCGAGGTGCGCCGCGATCGACTCATCCGCCAGCACCGGCCCGGCCGTGTCCTGCCAGACGGCGGGCCGGTCGTCGGGTCGCAGGCCAGGGAAGAACCGGGCGACGTCGCCGGGGTCGACGACGGTGTGGGCCACACCCTCGGCAGTGAAGGCTGCTGCGACGTCCGCGACCGTCGTGTCGTCGCGCCACAGCAGGCCGCGGCGCAGGTGCACGGTGCGGCCGGTCAGCGACTCGAGCCGTTGCCACGCCTCGACGCTGCGCAGGCCGAGCCGGACCCGCACCGCGTCGGGGTGCGTGACCCGCCAGATCCGCGTGGGTCCCGGCGAGGAGGAGTAGGTGTTGCCCGGGCCGTAGCGGTCGACGAGCGTCACGTCGTGCCCGCGCCGCGCCAGCTCGGCCGCGGCCGGCAGCCCCCACGCCCCCGCCCCGATCACCGCTACCCGCATGAGCACGGACGCTACCGACCCAGCCCCTCCCCGGACGCGTCGACGGCCCGCCGGATGGCACATTTCATGATCAGGAGCAGGTTCGGGCCCTCCCGTCTCCGGTTCCGTACGTGGCCGCACCCTGCACGGACGTTCGCCAGGGCACAGAGCTACTCCCGATCATGCGACCGAGCCGCGGGTGTCACGGGCTGGCGCCGGAGACGCCCGGTGGCCGAGGGACTCGTACCGAGTTGTTCCAGGTGGAACATCTGTGTTCCAATTGGAGCATGTCACGCCCGCTGCAGGTCGTCCCCGACGCCGCCCAGGACACCGCCAGGAGCGCGATCCTGCGCTCGGCGGCCGCGCTGCTGGCCGTCGACTCGGGCGCGTCGCTGGCGCAGATCGCCGCGGCCGCCGGGCTGGGACGCACGACCGTGCACCGGGCCTTCCCGACGCGGGCGGACCTGCTGACCGCGCTGGCGTTGCAGTCGGTGGGGCACCTGCAGGCGGCCCTGGACCGCGCCCGCCTGGACGACGGTCCCGCGACCGAGGTGCTCGGCCGGATCGTCGAGCAGGTGCTGCCGCTCGCGGCCGAGCTGCGTTTCCTCGACGCCGGGCCCGAGGTGTGGAAGCTGCCCGAGCTGCTGGACGCCTGGTGGTCGGTGACGGCATCGCTCGACGCCGTCGTCGAGCGCGGCCAGCGCGAGGGTGACATCCGCGCCGACATCCCCGCCGAGCTCGTCGTCGAGGCGTTCACCGGGATGCTCTCGGGCGTCTGGCAGGGCATCCGCGACGGGCGCATCGCCCGCATGACGGCGACCCGCCATCTCGTCACGCTCGCCCTGTCCGGCCTGCGCTCGCCCGGCGCGGGTCCGACGTGACCAGGTGGCGCCCGTTCGTCGTCCTCGAGGTCAGCACGGTCCTGTCCGGCACGGCGAACGGCATCACCCTTGTGGCGTTCCCCTGGCTCGTGCTCGAGTCGGGCGGAGATGCGAGCGCGGTCGCAGTGATCGCGGCGGCGGCGTCCCTGCCCCTCCTGGTGTCCATGCTCTTCAGCGGGACGCTGATCGACATGGTCGGGCGGCGCCGGGTCGCCGTGGGAAGCGACGTGCTCTCGATGGTGAGCGTGGCGCTGGTGCCCGTGCTCGCCTTGACGCTGGGGCTGGATCTGTGGCTGCTGGCGCTGGTCGCGATGCTCGGCGCCGTGTTCGACCCCGCCGGCATGACCTCGCGTACGACCATGCTGCCGGAGGCTGCGCGATCTGCCGGCGTGACCCTGGAGCGGGCCAACGGGATCCACGAGACCGCGTACGGGGTCGCGTTCATCCTCGGCCCCGGTGTCGGAGGGCTGCTGATCGCCGTTGTGGGTTCGACCACGACGTTCTGGGTGACGGCGGTGGCGTTCGCGGCCTCCGCCGCGCTCATGGCGCTCACCTGGATGCCCGGTGCCGGACGCCCGGCGCATGAGGTACGCCCCCGGGGCATGTGGCGCACGACACGGGAGGGGCTGCAGTTCCTCTGGCAGGACCGCGTCCTGCGGGTCGTCGCCGTCCTGAGTGCGCTGCTCGTCGCGCTCTGGCTGCCGATCGAGGGTGTGCTGCTGCCGGTGCACTTCGCCGACCTCGCCCAGCCCGAGCAGCTGGGGCTGCTCATCACCGCGATCAGCGCAGGTGGCGCCGTCGGCTCGCTGCTCTACGCGGCCTGGGGATCACGTATCGGCCGTCGCACGGCACTCGTCGCCTCGCTCATCGGGTGCTCGGTGCCGGTGGTCGGGATGGCTCTGCTGCCCTCGTTCCCCGCGATGGTGGTCCTGGGCGTCCTCACCGGGTTCGGCTACGGCGCGGTGAACCCGCTTGTCAACCTCGCCATGCAGCACCGCGCGCCGGTGGAGATGCGCGGGCGGATCGTCGGGGTCATGGGCTCCGCGGCGTACGCGGCCGGGCCGGCGGGATTCCTGCTGGCGGCGCCGCTCGTCGACGCGCTGGGCGTACAGCACACCTTCCTCGCGCTGGCCGTGCTCCTGCTCGGGGTCTCGGTCGTGTCCGCGTTCCTGCCCTCCCTGCGCGGTCTCGACGACGACCCGCTGCCGGCCTCCGTCGCGGTCGACGCGCGGTGACCGACACGCGGTGACGGCCCGTCAGCTCACCACGGCAGGATCGGCGGCGGGTGCTTGGCTGTCGAGTCCGGGTACGCCTTCGGCTCCCGCGGGGCCGGCTCGCCGGGACCCTTGTCGAGCTCGCTCTCCTCGCCGGCGACCAGGGACTCGTACGAGAAGTGGTCGTGCATCCACTGCAGGTGGTCGTTGCGGGACGCGACGATCCGCTCGGTGTCCCACAACGGCATGTCCTGCTGCTTGAAGTGGGTCCCCATCAGGTCGGGGTCGACCTCGTAGACGTGGTCGATCCGCATGATGACGCCGTCGGAGATCCGCCGGGCCTCCGGGCGCGCGTACTGCTGCTTGTACACGAACTTGCGCATCATCAGTCCTCGTAGGCCTCGTCGAGCATCTGCTTGCCCGGGTTCATGATGTTGTTCGGGTCCAGCGTCCGCTTGATCTTCTTCATGACGTCCCAGCCGCCGCCCATCTCCTCCGGGACCAGCTCGGCGTCGCCGATGCGCGTGGTGCCGTGGCAGTTGCTCATGGACCCGCCGTACTTGAGCGACACCTTGGCCAGCTCGGTCTTGAACTTGATCCAGCCTGCCCAGTTCTCGTCGTTGAGCTGCTCCTCCCAGATCCCGATGTCGATCTCGGCGAGGTAGTCGCCCCACGGCTTGTAGGACGCGCTGGTGTAGCAGTACATGCCCCAGTTGTCGAAGATCCCGTACTCGTCGATGTAGCGCTGCGCGATCGCGGTCCACTCCTCGCGGACCTTGGGCAGCACGTCCCAGTTCAGCGACGCGTCCTCGCAGTGCCACGACATCGGGGCGACCTTGCCGTCACGGGTGCGCCCGTGCAGCGGGTTCGCGTACCGGTCATGACGCGACGCCCAGTCACCGAGCGCCATCTCGTCGCCGGTGTAGCGACCGCCCTCCATCCGACCCTTCTCCATCAGGATCTTCGACGCCGCACTGACCTCCGCCTTGGTCCCGTACAGCGCGGTCGCGACGATGGAGTTCACCCACGGCGGCATCGGGATGAACGCCTCGTCGTCGCGGCGCAGGTACTCGACCTTCTTCTCGTCGAACAGCACCGTGCCCGCGAGCGTGGCGATCCCGGACGTCACGATGTGGTGGACGGTGCGGTGGGCCTTGAGGTAGTCGTCGAAGGCGAAGAACGCCGCGAACTCGGCCTCCGGCTTCGGCACCACCTCGAGCGTCGCCTCCGTGACGATGCCCAGCGTGCCCTGGTGGCCCATGAACAACTGCTTGAGGTGGTAGCCGGCCGAGGACTTGCGGATCTTCTTCCCGCCGCCGTCACCGACCCGGATGATCTCTCCGGTCGGCAGCACGATCTCGAAGGACATGGCGTTGTCCCTCGAGTGCCCGAACCTGGTCCCCAGCAACGAGAATCCACTGCACGCGATCCGCCCACCCACCAGCGAGCACGGGTACGACGCCGGTGTGTCAGGGTGGAAGACCCCGTACTTGCTGAGCTCCTCGTTGAGCTTCATCATCGAGATGCCCGGGCCGACCGTCACGCAGTAGTTCGCCAGGTCGATCTCCTTGATCTGGTTCATCCGCTTGACGTCGACGATGATCCCGCCGCGCAGCGGCACCGCGCCGTCGTTGAGGCCGGTGCCTCCGGCCCGCGGCACGACGGGGATCCGCGCACGGTTCGCCAGCTTGACGATCTCCGACACCTGCTCGGCGGTCCGCGGCAGCACGACGGCCGCGGGGACGTAGTCGCCCCAGCGGTGGACCGGGAACGGCGCCGGTACGCGAGTGCGGTTGGTGCGGCTCGACACGTTCGTCAGCACCGAGCCGGGCTCGTCCATGATCGCCTCGAGGTCGGCGACGACGGCCTCGTCCAGGCTCCGGACGGCGGCGACGGTCACCGCGCCACCTCCAGGTCCGACGCGCCGCGCCTCCCGCCGATCTCGATGCCCGCGGACTCTGCGACAAGCTCGATGATGTCCGCGACCTCGATCCCGGCTTCGTGTCCCGCGGTGGCAAGGGGCCGCTCCGACCACACGCACGCACTGACCAGCATGTCGACGTCGAGCTCCTTGGCCCGGGCGAGCCGGGTCCGGGAGATCTCGGCGGTGATCTCCGGCTTCTCGATGGGCAAACCGCCTCCGCCACCGGAGCAGTAGGACCACTGGGTGACGTGGTCGACGTCCTTGAACGTCAGGCCGGGGATCGAGTTGAGGATGAAGCGCGGTGCCTCGTGGATGTTCTTGCGCTTGTTGAGCCGGCACGGGTCGTGGTACGTCACCGTCTTCTCGATCGGCTTCTCGAGCTTGAGCCGGCCCTCCTTGATCAGGTCAGCGACGAGCTCGACGATCTGGACCACCTCGAAGTCGAAGTCGGCGCCGAAGTAGGCCGGGTAGTCCTCGGTGAAGTGGATGTAGTCGTGCGGCTCGATCGCGATGATCCGTTTCACACCCGACGCCCGCCAGTCGTTGACGTTGTGCTCGGCGAACGCGCGGGACTGCTCGACGTAGCCCATCTCGGCGGCCGGGCCGCCGCAACACCACTGCTCGTTCATCAAACCGAACTGCACGCCGGCCTTCTGCAGGACCTGGGCGGTGGCGCGGGTGTTCGACGTGCGGTAGAACGCCGCCTCGCAGTCGACGAACATGATGGTCTCGCCGCCGATCGGGATGTCCAGACCCTCGGCCCAGGCGCGCACGTACGGCTGGCCCTGCGGCTGGCCCTCGTCGGTGGTGCCCAGGACGGGCTCGTTCGTGAGTTCCTTGGTCAGCCGGTTCCACAGCTTCCAGCCGTCGCGGTCCAGGCCGTTGTTCACCATGAGCGCGCGAGCCGCGCGCACCACCTTGACCGTCTCGGTGCGGGCCTGGTAGAAGTCGCCCACGAAAAGAGTGTTGGGGCAGCGGATCTCGCAGCCGCCGCACTGTACACAGTGCACGTAGTCGTCGGCCACGTCCTCGATGTCCAGCAGGCCCTTGTCCATCGCGATGATGTTGGCCATGAACGCCGTCGGTGTGTGGTTCTCGTTGCGGGTGACCTGGGTGACGGGGCACACCTCGCGGCAGAACTTGTGGCCGGAGGAGAAGCAGTTGTAGCCGTTCTCCCGCCAGCGTTCGACGAAGTCTTCCTGGGCCTGCCCGCCGTTTGTGGTCCCGTGCCCGTTGCTTTCGGCCATGTTTGCCTCCCGTTTGTGCGGGCAGCCCACGTCAGGGGCGCCCGCCCTGATCGCTCGGGAATCAGGGTAGGACGATTCTCACGACTAATATTCCGTTTTCAGAATTCTGGTAGCGATCTATTGCTAGCCTTGTGCATCGATCCGACGGCTTGGGAGCCGCCGGGCAGCGACCGAATGGGGAGCTCATGTCGGACACTCCAGCGTTGCGCGCAAATAGCGGGGATGCGCACCTCGAAGCCCTCGGCTACAGCGGCAAGGACTTCCATCGGTCGATGAGCCTGTGGTCCAACATGGCCCTGGGGTTCACCTACCTGTCCCCCCTGGTGGGCGTCTACTCACTGTGGGCCTACAGCCTGTCGCTCGGCGGACCGCCCGCGGTGTGGTGGATCGTCATCGTCGGCTGCGGCCAGTTCCTCGTCGCGCTGGTTTTCGGCGAGGTGGTCTCGCAGTACCCGATCGCCGGTGGCATCTACCCGTGGAGCAGACGGTTGTGGGGCCGCAAATACGCGTGGATGGTGTCGTGGATCTACCTGTGGGCCGTGATCGTCACGGTCACCGCTGTCGCCGAGTTCGGCGGCGGCTTCGTGGCCGCGTTGTTCGGCGTCGAGGTGACCCCTGAGGTCGAATTCTTCACCGCCGTTGCTCTATTGCTGCTTGCGCTGGCCATCAATTTCACCGGTACCCACAATCTGGCCCGGGTGGCTCGCATCGGGCTGGTTGCCGAACTCGTTGGCGTCGTCGCGCTCGGGCTGTTCCTGCTGCTGTTCAAGCGCAAGCAGCCGTTCTCGGTGTTCTTCGACTCCATGGGGGCCGGCGGCACGACGCCGTACGTCGTCACCTTCCTGGGTGCGGCGCTGTCGGGCTTGTTCCTGTTCTACGGCTTCGAGGCCTGCGGCAACGTCGCCGAAGAGGTCGACAACCCGACCCGGCGGATCCCGAAGGCGATGATGCTGACCATCCTCGTCGGTGGTGTCTCCGGGCTGATGTCCTACGTCGGCTATGTGTTGGCTGCGCCCGATCTGCAGAAGATCGTCGACGGCGAGGATCCGGACCCGATTCCCGGTATTCTCGAAAGCTCGTTGGGCACCGTCGGTTCGAAGGTGTTCCTGGTCGTCGCGGTCATCGCGTTCATCTCCTGCGTACTGTCGCTGCAGGCCGCGGGCAGTCGCCTGCTCTACTCGTTCGCCCGCGACCGGATGTTGCCGGGCAGCGGTTGGTTGTCGAAAATGTCTGAGCGGCACGCGATTCCGGCCAACGCGCTGTTGGTCGCCTGCGTCATACCGATCCTGATCTGTCTGTATGTCTACCTCGACCCTGACCAGTTGCCGCGCGTCACCGCATTCGCCGTGCTCGGGATCTACATCGCGTTCCAGTCAGTGGTGCTGGCCGCGCTGCGTCAGCGTCTGAAGGGCTGGCGCCCGGCCGGCGACTGGAACCTGGGCAAGGGGGGGATGATCGTCAACGTCGCAGCGCTGTGCTACGGCGTGTTCGCGATGATCCTGCTGCTCAAACCGCCGACGGGTGCCGAGACATTCCTCGACAAGTGGGTGGTGGTCATCGGCCTGTTCATCGTCGTGGTGAGCGGGCTGGTCTACATGACGGTGACGCGGGCCTATGCGCACTCCGACGAGGTTGGGGAGGATGACGCGATCGAAGTCGCCGGCGTGTTGCGATCGATGCGCGAGAAGCAGTGATTTGTGGAGTGACCGGCGGTAAGCACCGTGTGAGCGCCGGCGAGATTCCACGAATCCCCGGAGGCCACCGCGAGTCACTGTTGTCGTGATTGTGTTACGGAATGTCGTTTCGGCGTGATTTCAGCGTTTCGCCGTGATTACATCAAGTAGCGGCCGCTCGGGCCGTCGGCATCTTGCAAGGGAGAATTTATGGGCGGCTTCGGAGTGTTGGGTCTATGGGCGACGCTGGTCCTGACTCTCGCCGGGGCGGTAGCGATCGCGCTCGGTTTCCTGTGGCTGTCGAAACGGTTGCTCGGGGAAGACGTCGGCCCGACGCACAATCCGTCGTTGTCGCCGTTCCTTACAGTCGTCGGTCTGGTCTTCGGAGCTCTGCTCGGGTTCACCGTGGTCGTTGCGTGGGAACAGTTTTCCTCGGCCGAGGCCAACGTTGCTCATGAGGCGTCGACCCTCACGACGATGTACCGGCAGACCGTCGCGATGCCGGATCCCCAGCGGACAGAGTTGCGCCAGCAGCTTCGCAAGTACGCAGAGGCGGTATCGGGTCCGGAATGGGCTGCTCAAGAAACCGGCGGTGGCACGAGCGACACCGCAAGAGCCGCCATCACCGAGATGTATCGCCTCTTCGGCGATCGACCCGCCGGCACGTCGAGTCCAGTCGACGGAGAGTTTCTCAGTAAGCTGGGGGTATTGACGAGCGACCGAGATCAGCGTGTTCTGGACCAAGAACCTCGAATTCCGACGCTGCTGTGGGTCGGCCTCATCTTCGGTGGCGGGCTCCTGATTGCGATCGCGGGTTTCGTCAATTTCAGCAGCCGACGTGGGCACGCGGCCCTGGCGAGCGGGGTCGCCGTGCTGATGGGCTTGCTGCTGTTCGTCGTCTATTGGCTCGACCATCCATTTGGAACGGAAATCGGCGTCACGCCCGCACCGTTCCATCACGCCGTTGAGGCGTTCGACGTCTTGGATCGCGCGACGTAGTACGGACCTATGGAGCGCGAGCGATTTCGCGATGTCGCGAATTCGCTGACGTCTCGGATCGTCGCGGCGTAGATCTGAGGCGTGGTGGCCAGGGTTGCGCCGTCAGCATTTCGCTTCCCCGGTTCTGCTACCGCATGGGGTTACGCTGGACGCCCTATCACATGCGATTGCCCAGTCCCGACCTCGGAGTGCCTGTGAAACTGCCCAAGACGCCCACGACCGTCGCGGTGCAACTTGGATTGGCGCTCGTGGCCTTGCTGCTCGCTGCGCCCGCGGCGGCGGACCCGGCGACGTCCCCCGACGGCCAGCCCACGCAATGGATCGTCGTCGGCGTGCCCGCCGCAAACGAGGCGACAGGAACCCTCACCGCCTTCCAGCGGGTCGGTCAGGAATGGAAGGTGTTCCTGGGACCGACGCCCGCCAAGGTAGGCGAACTCGGTGTCGGCGCCCCCGCTGACGGCGTCTACCGCACGCCCGTGGGAACATTCACGTTCGACCAGGCCTTCGGCCGCCAGCCCAATCCCGGCACCAAGATGCCTTACTTCCAGGCCACCGACCAAGACTGGTGGGACGAGGACGCCAAATCACCGACGTACAACACCCACGTGCGTTCACCCCACCGTCCGTCGTCGATCACGGAGAACCTCTACGACTCCGGCCCGGTCTACGACTACGCCGTCAACATCGCGGTGAACCCGCAACGGATTCCGGGAAAGGTGTCCGGGATTTTTCTCCACGTTACCGATGGGAGTCCCACCTGGGGATGCGTGGCCATCGGCCGCGACGAGATGCGCTCTGTGCTGACCTGGCTCGACCCTGCCGCATCCCCGCGGATCACGATCGGAGTTGGAGAACCGTCGCTGCTCCCAACCAGGTC
Organism: uncultured Mycobacterium sp.; assembly: GCA_964387245.1. Taxonomy (GTDB): domain Bacteria; phylum Actinomycetota; class Actinomycetes; order Mycobacteriales; family Mycobacteriaceae; genus Mycobacterium. Next base: position 8,193 of record CAYLWH010000085.1, on the reverse strand, counting down.
GTGACCTGGAGCGTCAGTCGTGACGGGCCGCGGCGGGACTTTATCCCCGCTGCATGGAACCGATGTAGTAGGTTTCCCGCCCGGTCGGGTACCCGCCGCCGTCGGTGGCGATGTGCACATGATCGAAGTGGTTGAGGGTTTCCGAACCGTAGTCTGCCGTCCAACTCGGCGCGCCGATGCCCGGGTAAAGGCCCTGCCTCCAGATCACATGGAGGACACCCCATTGCTTCGCATTCGCCAAGGCGTACCCGGCGATTTGGTTGCCGAGCTCGATGCCCTCCTTGGAGCCATGATTCGGAATCATCACGTCGATCGCCAGCCCGTTGGGATGCCACCTCAGCGCATCCTGCCGGTACCCGCCGATGGTGGTGATCTCGGGGAAGATCACGCTGATGGCTCGGGCTGCCCAGATGGTCTTTACCTGCAACCCGCTCTCCGGTGCCACGCCGGCCGGCAACGGGAACTGATACACCTTGGGGTCGACGGGTGCGGCCGCAGCAACCAATTCCTCCTGCGAGCGAGTAGGAACGACGAGCAGCGGTGTCACCGGCGGCGCGGCTACTGGAACAGCCGCCGGGGCGGTCGCGGCGGCGGCGGCGTGCTTCACACAGCACGGCTGCGGCGTTTCGTCCTGGGCGTAGATCATGGCGGCGGAGACAACGAGCGAGGCCGGGAGCACCAACCAGCGGCGTTGGCCTTTGGCGAACCCGTGTATACGCACGAACAGCACTTTAGTGTCGTTTCCGACGCATCGGATGGAATTGGAGCGCGGTGGGCGGGTTTTCTGGATTTCCAATGATCGCGCCCTGACGGGCCTCTGACTGCGGCGAACGGCTCACAAGATCACCGAGCCATGCGCCGCCACGTGAAACTCCTGCGCGACCCACGGCCTCGGCCGACGATGAGCTGACGAAATATCTCAGCCACAACAAACTTCGCATCTTGAGCAGCGGATGGCTCGGCCTGCGTGGCTGGGCCGCCTGCTGCTCACGACGCGGTTGCGGGGGATTCGGCCGGTCACGACACGCAACCTACGGCGTGACGATGTTGAACCAGAACGGGAAGGTGTCCAGCAGTCCGATGAACTCGTCGAACGACTCGCGCTGGCCGTCGATGGTGACCTTGTTCTGCGAGATGGCGTCCTCCAGTTCGACGTTGCCGAGCTGAATGTCGTCGAGGGTGGCCTTGTCGAGGGTGAGGCTGGCGTTGGCATTGGCGACCGGCACCGGCGCGTAGTTCAGTACGCCGTTCTCCACGGTCAGCCCGTACTCTTTGTTCAGGTCGGTGAAGTTGACGTTCATGGTGATGTTCTTGCCCGCTGCCTTGGGCCCGTTCAGGCGCACCGCGAGATAGTCGAACAGCATTTCCGGCGGCATCGCCTTGACGGTGTCCGGGCTCGCCGTGTCGGTGGTGGCGACGTCGGGCACGCCGTTGCGCAATTCGTAGGCACCCTGCAGGTATACCGACCGCCACGCTCCGGATTCGGCCTGATACCCCAGCTGCTCGTAGCTGTCGGCGAGCAGATTCTTACCGTTCACGCTGTCCGGGTTGGCGAACACCACCTGTTTGAGCACTGTCGCGGTCCAGCGATAGTTGCCGTGGTCGAAGTCGCCTTGGGCCTTTTCCAGGATGGCTTCCTCGCCGCCCATGTATTCGACGTACTTCTTCGCGTTCTCTTGGGGCGGCAGATCGTCGAGATCGGAGGGGTTGCCGTCGTACCAGCCCATGTAGCGCTGGTACACCGCCCGGGAGTTGTGCTTCAAGGTGCCGTAGTAGCCGCGGTCGGGCCAGAAGTTGTTCAGCTCGGGCGGAAACGCGATCTCCTCGGCGATCTCGGAGCCGACCAGCCCTTGGTTCATCAGCCGCACCGACTGGTCGTGCATGTACTTGTACATGTCGCGCTGGCGCTTCCAGTAGTCGATGACCTTCTCGTTGCCCCACATGGGCCAGTGGTGGCTCTGGAACTTGACTTCGGTGTTCGGCCCGTACGTCCGGATCGTCTCGTCGAGGAACTTGGCCCAGATCCGGGCATCGCGCACCTGCGCGCCGCGCAGCGTGAGCAGGTTGTGCATCGTGTTGGTGGTGTTCTCGGCCATCCACATGGCCTTGAACTGTGGGAAGAAGGTATTCATCTCGGTGGGCGCCTCGGTGCCGGGCGTCATCTGGAACTCCATGTCGACACCGTCGACGGTCATCTTCGTTCCGGTGGTGCTGATGATGTCGGTCGGGATGATCAGACTGGGCACCCCAGTCGAGATGGTCTGTCCCAGGCCGGCATTCACGCCGCCCTGGGGGTTGCGGGGGAGCAGGGCACCGTACATGTACACCGCGCGACGAGACATCGCGTTGCCGGCAATGACGTTCTCGCTGACTGCGTCCTCGACGAATGCCTGCGGCGCAATGACTTTCACCTTACCCGAGTCGACATCTGCCTGGGAGACGATGCCACGAACGCCGCCGTAGTGGTCGGTGTGCGAGTGGCTGTGCACCACCGCCACGATCGGCCGGACGCCCAGCCTGTCGTTGGCCAGATCCAGGCCGGCCTTGGCCGTGTCCGGCGAGATCAGCGTATCGATCACGATCCATCCGGTGTCGCCCTTGACAAAGGTGATGTTGGACAGGTCGTACCCTCGGACCTGATAGATCCGGTCGGGCACCACCTCGAACAATCCGTACTGCATGTTCAGCTGGGCGTTGCGCCACAGGCTCGGGTTGACGGTGTCGGGCGCGTCCTTGTCATCGCTGATGTAGGACTTGAAGCTCTCCATGTCCCACACGGTGTTGCCCGCGGCGTCCTTGATCGTCAGCGAGTCCGGCCGTGCGATGAGCCCCCGCTTCGCGTCCTCGAAGTCGGCCTTGTCGTTGAACGGCAGGGTGTCGAGGAGCTTCTGGTTGGCGGCCTTGGTCGCCTCGGTCGCGCCCTTGACGGTGTTGTCTGTCTTGATCTCCGAACCCGCCGCACCCGTCGAGCCGCCTTGCTCGCTCCTGTCACATGCGGACAGCAACGTGGATACGCCCAGTGTGCCCACGCCGGCAACGGCGAATCGGCCCAGAATCGTTCTGCGGTTCAGCTGGATCCGGGGGTCATCGGTTTCGATGGCGTGGTTTGACGATGGGTTCGGTGTCGGCTCCATACGGGTCATGTTAACGGCCAATGGCGAGCTTTCAGTCGCAGAATTGCCGATCCGCTCCGACGCAGCTGTTGCTGGTTTGCAAGCCGGAGGTCAGCGAAATGCTGAGCGAAACACGTTGGTACACAACATCTGTAGATGCCAATGGACCTGTCATTTCGGCGCACGAATGGGGCGATTCGGGGATACGATATGGTCGGGCGTAGCTGGCGGGCGTGGGTGGGACGTGGCGCATGCCGACGATGTTGAGGCTCTTGATCTCGACACCGAGTTCCACGGCCGCCTCGAGAGGTAGGCCCGCGCCGGTCAGATCAGGGACAACCCCGCCGGCTGGTCGGATTGTTCAGTGCGCAGCAGGGCGTTCGGCGCCAGGTAGTCGGCAAGCGGGTAGTGCGGAGGCGCAGTGACCTGGGACGGCAGAAGTTCAACGGCGGCCCCCGCTTCATCCTCCGGTGGCAGATACAGCTCCGTGACGGCCTTGGCCTGGAACATGGCGATGACGGCGTCGTTGTGACGCTCGGTACCGAACTGGCCGAGCGCGGTGGTGAGTTTGGCGTCGACGTAGCCGAGGGACCGCTCCAGGTTGTCCATCGATGACATGTCCCGCCGAGACTCCCCGTGCAGCGCGCGGTCTGCCCGACGAATGTCGAAACAACGCATTCCGAGCGCGCCGACGCCGGCCGAGAGGACCGGGACGAACAGGACCGCGCTGGCGATTCCCAGCGCGTCCTGAGACGCCAGGGACGCGATCACGCTCAGCGCCAACAGGGAACCCAGGGTCACCAGCGCGAGTGTCATCGCAGAGGCGCCGGCGACGGCCTCTCCGGCCCGATCGGCCATGAAAGCGAGTTTCGACGACGCGGCGGCCACCGACCGTCGCCAGTCCGGTGCGGACGACCCGGGTGGAGGCTGTGGGGGAGCGGCCGTGTGCTGCGTCTCCGGCTCCGGGTGATCCGAGGCCTTGTCTTCGGCTTCCTGCGCGAGGTCGACTGGATGCGCCATGGCGCCATTGTGCCCCGCTGCGGCGGCAATCCCGGCGCGCCGCGCGCTACGCATTTGCGCCCCAACCGAGGCCACCCGGCGGGCACACGCCCAGACCTACGCGCCCAGCACGGTACTGCGATACTGAAAGCCGCATTGCCAACGCGGAACCTTCGATTCCGACCGAAACTGACGCTGGGAGAACAAGCAGTGAGCGACGAGCAGCCGACCATCATCTACACGCTGACCGACGAGGCGCCGCTGCTTGCGACCTATGCCTTTCTGCCGATCATCCGGACGTTCACCGAGCCCGCGGGCATCAACGTCAAGAGCACTGACATCTCGGTTGCGGCCCGTATCCTGGCCGAGTTCCCGGATTTCCTGACCGAGCAGCAACGGGTACCGGACAACCTCGGCGAGCTCGGCCGGCTGACCCAGCTGCCCGACACCAACATCATCAAGCTGCCCAACATCAGCGCCTCGGTCCCGCAGCTGACCGCCGCCGTCAAGGAACTGCAGGACAAGGGGTACGCGATTCCGGACTACCCGTCGGACCCGAAGACCGACGAGGAGAAGGCCGTCAGGGAGCGCTACGCCAAGTGCCTGGGTAGCGCGGTGAACCCGGTTCTGCGCGAAGGCAATTCGGACCGCCGCGCCCCCAGGGCGGTCAAGGAGTACGCGCGAAAGCATCCGCACAGCATGGGTGAGTGGTCTCAGGCCTCACGCACGCACGTGGCGACGATGAAGCACGGCGACTTCTACCACGGCGAGAAGTCGATGACTCTCGACCATTCGTGCGACGTGAAGATGGAACTGTTGACCAACGCCGGTGAGACGATCGTGCTCAAGCCCCAGGTTTCTCTGGATGACGGCGACGTCATCGACAGCATGTTCATGAGCCGCAAGGCCCTGTGCGATTTCTACGAGGAGCAGATCGAGGATGCCTACAAGACCGGTGTGATGTTCTCCCTGCACGTCAAGGCGACGATGATGAAGGTCAGCCACCCCATCGTCTTCGGGCACGCGGTGAAGATCTTCTACAAGGAAGCCTTTGCGAAGCACCAGAAGCTGTTCGACGAACTGGGCGTGAACGTCAACAACGGACTGTCCGACCTCTACGGCAAGATCGAGACGCTGCCGGCCTCCAAGCGCGATGAGATCATCGAAGACCTGCACGAATGCCATGAACATCGACCCGAATTGGCCATGGTGGATTCGGCCAGGGGGATCTCCAACTTCCATTCGCCCAGCGATGTGATCGTGGACGCCTCGATGCCCGCGATGATCCGGGCGGGCGGCAAGATGTATGGCGCCGACGGCAGGCTCAAGGACACCAAGGCCGTGAACCCGGAGTCAACGTTCTCCCGCATCTACCAGGAAGTCATCAACTTCTGCAAGACCAACGGGCAGTTCGACCCGGCGACCATGGGCAGCGTGCCCAACGTCGGTCTGATGGCGCAGAAGGCCGAGGAGTACGGCTCGCACGACAAGACGTTCGAGATCCCCGAGGACGGCACCGCCAACATCGTGGACATCGCCACCGGGGAGGTCCTGCTGACCCAGAACGTCGAAGCCGGCGACATCTGGCGTCTGTGCATCGTCAAGGACGCCCCGATCCGCGACTGGGTCAAGCTGGCCGTCACCCGGGCGCGCAACTCCGGCATGCCGGTGGTGTTCTGGCTCGACCCGTACCGACCCCACGAGAACGAGCTGATCGACAAGGTCAACACCTACCTGTGCGACCACGACACCGAGGGCCTGGACATTCAGATCATGTCGCAGGTGCGCGCCATGCGGTACACGCTGGAGCGACTGGTCCGCGGCCTGGACACCATCGCCGCGACCGGCAACATCCTGCGTGACTACCTGACGGATCTGTTCCCGATCCTGGAGTTGGGCACCAGCGCCAAAATGCTGTCGATCGTGCCGCTGATGGCCGGCGGCGGTATGTATGAGACGGGCGCGGGCGGTTCGGCACCCAAACACGTCAAGCAGTTGGTGGAGGAGAACCACCTGCGCTGGGATTCGCTCGGCGAGTTCCTCGCGCTCGCCGTCAGCCTGGAAGACCTGGGCACCAAGACCGGCAACAAAAGGGCCACCGTCCTGGCCAAGACGCTCGATGCCGCGACCGGCAAGCTGCTGGACAACGACAAGAACCCGTCCCGAAAGACCGGTGAGCTCGACAACCGCGGCAGCCAGTTCTACCTGGCCAAGTACTGGGCGCAGGAACTCGCGGCTCAGACCGAGGACGAAGAACTGGCCAAACGCTTTGCCGCGCTTGCGAAAACGTTGGCCGAGAACGAAGACACGATTGTCGCCGAACTCGCCGAGGTGCAGGGCGAGCAGGTCGACATCGGCGGCTACTACTACCCGGACAATGCCAAGACCACGGCGGTGATGCGGCCGAGCAAGGCGTTCAACGACGTGCTGGCGGCCGCCCAGGACTGAGGCCCTCAGGACCTCAGCGCGGGTGTACGGGGGTCTTGCGGGCGACCGTCTCCCAACGCGCCCGCCCGAAGAATGCGTCGGGATCGAACGTTGGCGACCGGTTCCTGACTCCGGGTGCCGCCGAGTCGCGTCTCAGTGCGCGCCGATCATCGTGTTCATTACAGATCCGTCGGACACGGCCGGACCCCCGGCGGAGGTGAAGTAGGTCTCCTCGCCCGTCGGGAATCCGCCGCCGCTGGTGGTGATGTGCACGTGCGTGTAGTGGTTCGCGTCGTCCGACCCGTAATCGCCCATCATCCGCGTCTTGCCGCCGGGCATGTGCAGAACCTGCCGCCAGATGACGTGGTCGACACCGAGTCGCTCGGCATTGTCCAGTGCGTACGCGGCGACGCGGTCGCCGAGTTCCTTGCCCGCGGCGGACTGGTAGTCCGGAATCATCACGTCGAGCGCCATTCCGTTGGGGTGCCACCGCAATGAATCCGGCCGCACGCCGCCGATATTGCGGATCTCGGGGAACAGCGCGCTGATCACCCGGGCCGCCAGGATTGTCTTGACCTGCAGTCCCTGCTCCGAGGCGACCCCGGCCGGCAACGCGTGCGTCAGGTCCTGGGTGACGGCGCCCGCACTGACCACCAGTTCGCCCTGGGCGGGATCGATGAGTTTGAGGGTGTTGGGCTGGGGCGCCGCGACGACCTCCGCACAACACAGCGGCCCGCCACCGACGGCTCGCTGGCCGGTGAAGCTGGCCGCACCGGCCGTCATGAAGGCGGCGGCGGGGACCACGAGCGCAGCGATCGCACGCGACCAGCGCCGCTTGGGCTTGGCCAAGCTGTGTCTACCCACGGACAGCACCATACCTTGAAGGTCACGAATGTATAACAACGGTGGCCATCTGCGTCGGCGTAGTGCGTCGGCTACAGGCGTTGCACGGCCAACGCGGCCTCGGTGGTCAGCCCGTTCACCGCATACATCGTGTGTCCGATGTTGTTGGTGCCACCCGGTGCACACCGGATCACCGGGAGCTAATGGGCGCTCCGCGGACCCCGTGTTCGGTTGTCGTGCACTGAAGACCCAATGCGGCATTCGCCGCACTCCTCGGCGGTGAGAGTCGACGGATGACTTTGGACGGGCTTGTGCGTCTGCCGAGACCCAAGCGGGTGAGTGCGCCACTGCTGGTGCTGGGTGGCGGATGTGACCGCACCATCCCGCCGCGGGAGGTGCGGGCAACCGCACGCGCGTACGGCGTCGAGGCGGAGATCTTCCCCGGGATGGCTCACAACATGATGCTCGATCCGGGATGGGAATCGGTGACCGGCCGCATCGACAGCTGGCTCGGCACACGCGGCCTGTGAGTCAGGCGTGCGCACCGCCGTCGACGCGGATCTCGGCACCTGGCCGTCGCCGGAGGCCACCATGGCGCTCACCGAGGCGACCTTGGAAAGCACTCAGCCCGCATTGTCCGTGGGCGCAGGGCCCTGAAGTGCACTCGCTGCACGGGCGGTCGACGTTCCCGTCGCTCGAGCCGGCGGCGGCGGCGAATCCGAACATCCTGCCGGCGGGGATGCAACCGAGTACCGGGTGTTGGCCGTCGCTGAGTATGCAGACGATGCCGTCACGGTCGATGCGGATGCTC
>CAYLWH010000084.1:2612-18520 GCA_964387245.1 uncultured Mycobacterium sp. | reverse complement strand
AAGGCGTCGTACCGATCGTCCTTGTTGCCTGCCGACCCGTAGCGCGAGCGCAGGTTCTTCAGCTGAGCGGGTGGGATCACCAGGACGGTCAGCTCAGCTTGAATCAAGGCCTCGACGAGAGGACCGTCGCCGCCTTCGATGCCGACTTCGTCCACGCCGGCGGTGAGCAGACGCCGCATCAGCGACTTCAGACCGGCAGCGTCGTGGGTGACGGCGAAGCGGTCCAGAACCTCCCCGTCGGGGTTGATGATGGCGATCGCATGGTCGTCCTTGGCCCAGTCCACGCCCGCGCACACCGGTGACTTCCCACGTGCGCACAAGTTATCATCTCGGTGCTGCCCGAAAGCGGTGTAGGCGCCGGGGATCCGATGGTCGCGGATCGCGGTGGGCCTGATCCGCGGCTGGACCCAGGACAAGGCCGTGCCGCTGGGCACTGCGCGGGTGCCGGCCCTTGCTGTTGACGTCCGGCACCGCCGCATGCGTTCAGGCAAACGGGCAACGGCTCCTCGAGCACGCCACCGAACCGGCTGCGGTGGGCTGACTTTCAGGCTTGTCGGGCAACGATCACCGGCATCCGAACCGCCTGCGTCACTGCCGAACTGACCGACCCGAGCAGCAGTCCCGAGATGGCGCTGCGCCCGTGACTGCCGACGACCAACAGCTGGGCCTTCTCCGACTGTTCGACCAACGCATTCGCCGGCAGCGACCAGGTCACCACCCGGCTCACGTTGACGTCCGGGTAGCGCTCCTGCCAGCCCGCCAACCGCTCACCGAGGATTGCGTGCGCCTCCTGCTCCAGCGAGTGGTATTCGACTCCGGGCACCTCCACGATGTCGGCATTGCAGATCGCGTGGACGGCGACGAGTTCAACACCATGCCGCGACGCCGCATCGAAGGCGATGTCCACGGCCAACTCCGAGGCCGGCGACCCGTCGATGCCGAGCACCACAGGAGCGTCGGCCGGTTTGTCCATCAGCGGGTCCTCGTCGTGGATGATGGCGACCGGACAGTGCGCATGGCGCACCAACCCCGAACTGACCGAACCCAGCAGCCCACGAGCCAGCGCGCCGCGTCCACGGCAGCCCACCACGACGAGATGGGCGTCTCGGGACAGATCCACCAGGGTCGCCAGGGTGGGCCCGGTCGGCATCTCGGTGCGGATCTGTAACCTGCCGGTGTCCCCGGCGGCCTGCTCGGCGACTTTGCTTGCGGCGCTGAGGATCTTCCTGCCCTGGTCCTCCTGCCAGCTGGCGTACTCCGGCGGCATCGGAATCTCGGGCCACATCATCAAGACCGGCGGACTCAACACGTGCGTCAGGGTCAGCGGCAGGTTGCGCGATGCCGCCTCCCTGGCCGCCCAGTCGACCGCCACTTTGGCCGGCGGCGATCCGTCTGCCCCGACGAGAATGCCCCATTTCGTTACCTCAGTGGACATTTCGCACCCTTCCACCGGCCGGTCCGGTCGGCTCACGTCCGACGCTAGTTCCGGGACCGCCTCCGGAATAGGGGAAGGAAGTCACCAATGCGGGGCCCTCCGACCCGAGAACAGCACGAGGGGAACCCGTTACGTTGGCAGCACTATGCCGGTATCCATTGACGCGAGCCGATTCCGCGCTGTGCTGTTCGACCTCGATGGCGTGGTGACCGACACCGCGGCCGTCCACGCCAAGACCTGGCGCGCACTGTTCGATGACGTGCTGCCACGGCGCCCGCAGCGCCCCGATGAGGATCACTCCCGGTTCACCGACGCCGACTACCTGCACTACATCGACGGCAAGCCGCGCACCGACGGAATCCGCGACTTCCTGACCTCGCGCGGGATCACCCTGCCGGAGGGCCGGCCCGACGACGTCATCGATACAACGGTGTGCGGCCTGGCCACCCGCAAGCAACGCTTGTTCGACGATGCCCTCGCCGACGGGGTCCACCCCTTCCATTCGACGATAGTGTTGGTGCAACAACTCCAGGCGGCAGGTGTCGGCACCGCCGTGTACTCGGCAAGCCGCAACTGCCGGAATGTCTTGCGCGCCGCCGGGGTTGCGGATCTCTTCGCCGTCCGGGTGGACGGAGTCGATGCCTGCACTCTCGGTTTGGCGGGCAAGCCCGATCCCGCGATGCTCCTGGAGACCGCCCGCCGACTGGCCGTGACACCGCAACGCTGTGTAGTCGTCGAGGACGCCGAGTCCGGCGTGACCGCCGCGCGGCGGGGCGGGTTCGGCATGGTGATCGCCGTCGACCGCACTGGATCGGCAGCCGTCTTTCACGACCTGGGCGCCGATGAGGTGGTGTCCGACCTGTCCGAGGTCACAGTGCTACCGACGACCAGTGGTCGATGACCTTCGAGGCCTGCGCCGAAATACTCGATTTCTGATTTCTATCCCCGGGGTCAGGCGGTCAGAAGGACCTTCAATGCACCAGTCTCGCTGGAGCGGCCGAAAACGTCATATGCCCGCTCGAACTCGTGGAGGACGAACCGATGGGTGATCATCGGCGCGGTGTCGAGTTGGCGGCTGGCGACCAGACCGATCAGCGTCGGTGTCGAATGGGTATCGACCAGCCCGGTGGTGATCGTCAGATTCTTGATCCAGATGTCCTCGAGATGCAACGTAGCCGGTGCGCCGTGTACGCCGATGTTGGCGACATGACCCCCGGCGCGGACCAACGCCACGGACTGTTCGAAGGTCTGCGGGGTACCGACGGCCTCCATGGCCACGTCGGCGCCCAACCCCCCCGTCAGTCCATCGATCACGATGCGGGGGTCCGCACGGTTCGGGTTGACCACGACGTCGGCACCGAATTTCTTTGCGGCGTCAAGCCGTGAATCGGCGAGGTCGATCGCCACGACGTGACTGGGTGTCAGCAGCCGGGCGGTGAGAACGGCGGCCAGACCGATCGGTCCGGCGCCGACGATCGCCACCACGTCGCCCGGCCGGACTGAGCCACGCAGCACGCCGACCTCATACGCCGTGGGCAGGATGTCCGCAAGCATCAACATCTGTTCGGCGGACACGCCTTCAGGCACCGGATAGGTGGAGTTGTCAGCAAACGGCACCCGCACGTACTCCGCCTGCACGCCGTCGATCAGGTGCCCGAGGATCCACCCGCCGCCGCCCAGACACTGGCCGTAGCTGCCCTCGCGGCAGTACCGGCAGCTGCCGCACGAGCTGATGCACGACACCAGGACCTGATCGCCGACGGCGACACGGCGCACGCCAGGGCCGACGGCGGTCACGGTGCCGACCGCCTCATGGCCCAGGATCCGGCCGGCCGCCACTTCAGGCACGTCACCATTGAGGATGTGCAGATCGGTGCCGCAGATGGTGACGGCGTCGACCTTGACCACTGCGTCACCCGGGTCGATGACCGCCGGGTCGGCAACGTCCTCCCAAGCCCGCCGCCCCGGACCGTAATACACCAATGCCTTCATCTCAACGCACCTCCTGGTTGTCTGGTTGTTCGCAGGGCTGCGACCCCTGTCGGCACAGTCGCTCCGCTTCGTCGACCACCTCGGATGGCGGTCTGCCGGTGTCGAGGCGGTAGGCGTCCTCCCAGCCATCCGCTCCCCCGGTTCGCGACGCGAGCGCCTCGGCAATCTCACGGGTCGCGTCGGAAGCACTTCCGGTGCGCCGCGCGATCCGGTCCTGCGCTACCGCCAGCGGAGTGGCGCAGGCGATCTCGGTGAGCGCCGTGTGCGCTCGTGCCGCCAGTTCACGGACACGGCCCCGGTGTGCCGCGTCGCGCCAGGTCCCGTCGAGGACCACCGACTGCCCACCGGTCAGTGCCCGATCGGCGCGCAGGAGCACGTCGTCGTAGACCGCGGCGACGTTGTCCGGGGTGTAGAGCCCGGAGTCGACGACGCCGACCGCACCCTCGATCACGCCGTTGCTGAGCAGGTGCTTGCGCACCTCGTCGGTCGAAATGACCTCCGCGCCAATCCTTTCCGCGAGTCCACGGGCCACGGTGGTCTTACCGGTACCCGGACCGCCGCCGACGACCACCAGGAGCGGGATCGCGGCGCGTAGGTGCTGGACCGCGATCTGCAGGTGCCGTCCGGCGTCCGCGGCGGCTTCGCCGTGGCCCTGGCCGACACGGATGCAGTCGATCTTGGCCCGGACGACGGCGCGGTAGGCGATGTAGAAATCGGCTAGTGACCACGGTGCCGGGTCTTCGGCGAACCTGCGATAGTCCGACAGGAACTGTCCAGCCAGATCACCACGACCGAGGAACTCCAGATCCATCGCCAGGAACGCGGCATCGTCGATCCCGTCGACATACCGCAGCCGATCATCAAAGTCGAGGCAGTCCAACAGCACGGGCCCGTCGTCGCACCAGAAGATGTCGTCGGCCAACAGATCCGCGTGCCCGTCGACGATGCGGCGGTTCCCGATGCGTTTCATGAACAGTTCGGAGCGCCCAGACAGGTACCGGTGTGCCAGAACCGCGATCTCCCGCAGCACCCCGTCAGAGATCACCGGCCCGGCGAACGGTCGCATTTCCGAAAGATTGGCGTCCCAGCGCCGCGTCACCGCGGACGCTGTCGCCTCCGCGTCGACCTCGGCACCCCGGCGCGCACCGGAATGAAACCGTGCCAATACCATTGCCACGGCAGTGATCTCGCCGGCTGCAGTCGCGTCGGCAGCCCCGACCCGTTTCGACAGCCTGGCCGAATCCGAATACCGGCGCATCACCACCACCGGTTCGCTCTCTTCCGGGCCGGGGCCGGTCAGATGTGCGACGCCGAGGTACGCCTGCGGCGCCAGCCTGCTGTTGAGTTCCACCTCGCGCGCACAGGCCCTCTCACGAAGTTGCACGGTCGAGAAGTCCAGGAATTCGGTGACGACGGGCCTCTTGGTCTTGTACGCGCGATCGCCGACCAGCACCACGAGGCCGGCATGGGTCTCGTGAACCTCTGGGGTCCAGTCTCGTATCGCCACGCCTCATGGTGTCGCGTCGGTGACCCCCACCCCAACAGTCATTCGGCCTGGGTGCTCGGGACCAACGACTCCGTTCCGGACTGGGGTCGCAGTTCACGGCCTGCTCGTGCCGAGCATGCCTACGGTCAGGACGGCCGCGCCACGATCACCGGCGCATGGGCCGCTTCCGCGACAGCGGAGCTGACAGAACCCAGCACCATTCCGGCGAAGCCGCCGCGTCCGCGACTGCCCACCACGACGAGTTGCGCGTCGTCTGAATGCGTGATGAGGTGGCGAGCCGGGTGGTCTGGCACCACCAACCGGCGCACCGACACATCCGGATACCGCTCCTGCCACCCCGCGAGCCGCTCGTCCAAGGCGTCTACGGCCTCCCGGTGCAACTCCTCCCAGTTCAGGCCGAGGAGTTCGAAGCTCATGTTGTCGTTCCACGCGTGTATGGCGACAAGGCCGACGCCGCGACGCGACGCCTCATCGAACGCCACGGCCGTGGCCGCCTCCGACGCGGGCGATCCGTCGATCCCGACCACCACCGGAAGCAGTGCCACATCGTCGGGCGAACCCCGCCTCTCGTCGTGGATGATCGCAACCGGGCAAAGGGCGTGATTGGCCAGACCCCAACTGACCGAACCCAACAGCCGACGAGTGATGGTTCCCATGCCGCGGCAGCCAACCACGACGATGTCGGCCTCCTTCGACAGAGCCACCAACGCCGGCACGACCGTGCCACACACCTCGAGCACGTCGATCGCGATCGGGCCGGAGTCTGCGGTGGCCCGCTCGGCAATGGCACGGCCCTCGACCAGATAGCGTCGCGCGCTCTCCTCGAGGGAGTTCCACACCTCGGGAGGCCTCATGACCTCCACGCCCAGCCTCGCCCTGGGCTCCGGGGTCACATGGGCCAGGATCAGTGGAATGCCGCGCAATGCCGCATCCCGGGCTGCCCATTCGACCGCCACTTTCGACGATGGTGAGCCGTCGACTCCTGCGAGGACTACGTGTTCGGTCGAGACGGACATCGCGGATCCCTTCGTCTATGACGACGCTAGTTCGCCGGACACCTCACGTCTGGGGGCGTTCGTCACCAACGGAATTGCCCTTCGGCACGATCCACCACTCCGATCGGGCATCTTGGCACGCGCAACGCGCCGGTGGCGGGTCCAGACGACACCATGCGTTGATTTCTGCGCTGGCTGCAGGTCCGCCAGTCCCTGTCGGCAGGCACATGTCGTTTGATGTCGATTGACATCAATTGAGCTCTCATCGAATGACCTACGGCCCTGTTTGCCTGGTCGTCCTTCGTGAAAGGTTGGTTTCCGTGGCGCCGTGGCGCCAGTACGCGTCGCTTGACACGTTTGAGAGGACAGGTCATGGGCACATCGGAGTATGTCCGTTTCTTCGAGGACATCGGCATCGACGACGTGCCATTGGTCGGCGGGAAGAACGCCTCGCTCGGCGAGATGTTTCGGAAGCTGTCCGATCAGGGCGTCCGCGTGCCGCACGGGTTCGCCATCACCGCTGCGGCCTATCGCTACATGTTGGACGAGGCAGGCGCGTGGGATCGCCTGCATGCCGAACTCGACGACCTCGACCCCGCCGATGTCGCCGCGCTGGCACGGAAAGCCAAGCGCGCCAGGGAGATCGTCTACGGTGCCGGATTGCCCGACGACTTGGCCGGCCAGATCCTTGATGCCTACCGCACGCTTCAGCAGGAGTACGGCGAGGAGGTCAGCCTGGCCGTGCGCAGCTCGGCCACCGCGGAGGACCTACCGACGGCGAGCTTCGCCGGTCAACAGGATTCGTATCTGAACATCAAGGGCGACGAAAGCCTGCTCGACACCTGCCGCCGCTGTTTTGCCAGCCTGTTCACTGATCGCGCCATCCACTACCGAATCGACCAGGGCTTCGACCACTTCAAGGTCTCGCTGTCGATCGGCGTGATGAAGATGGTCCGCTCCGACATCTCCTCGTCGGGGGTGATGTTCTCCCTGGACACCGAATCGGGCTTCCGCGACGCCGTCTTCGTGACGGCCGCATACGGCCTGGGCGAGAACGTGGTCCAGGGCGCCGTCGACCCCGACGAATTCTACGTCCACAAGCCGACCTACCTCGCCGGCCATCGCGCGGTGCTGCGCCGCCGCCTCGGCGATAAGGCCGTGAAGATGATCCTCGTCGAGGGCGAGACAAAGAACACAACGCGCAACATCCCCACCCCGAAGTCCGACCGCGCCCGGTTCTGCCTGACCGATTCCGACGTGCTGGAACTGGCCGGCTACGCGTGTGCGATCGAGCAGCACTACGACAGGCCGATGGACATGGAGTGGGCCAAGGACGGCATCGACGGCAAGCTCTACATCGTCCAGGCGCGCCCCGAGACGGTCGCTTCGCAGCACAGCGCGACGGCCCTCGAGACCTACGTGCTGGAAGGCCGCGGCGAAATCCTGGCCGAGGGACGTTCGGTCGGCGAGCGGATCGCGTCGGGCGCGGTGAAGCGCATCGAGCACCTCACCCAACTGGAGGAGTTCGAGCCCGGCCAGGTGTTGGTCGCCGACACCACCACACCCGACTGGGAGCCGGTCATGAAGACCGCCGCGGCCATCGTGACCAATCGCGGCGGTCGCACCTGTCACGCGTCGATCATCGCCCGTGAACTCGGCATCCCGGCGGTGGTCGGCACCGGCGACGCGACCACGTGCGTGCCCGATGGCGCGACCGTGACGGTGTCGTGCGCCGAGGGCGACTCGGGCCGCGTGTACGACGGCGAAGTGGGTTTCCACGTGGACCGCACCGAGGTGGGCGACCTGGCGCGGCCGCGGACGCAGATCATGATCAACCTCGGCAATCCCGACCTCGCCTTCAAGACGTCGTTCCTGCCGAACGACGGCGTCGGACTCGCTCGGATGGAGTTCATCATCAGCGAATACATCCGGGTCCATCCGCTCGCCCTGCTGCATCCCGACAGGGTCGACGACCCCGATGCACGTAAGACGATCGACCGGATCACGCAGGGCTATCCCGACGGGAGCGTGTACTTTGTGGAACGCCTCTCTGAAGGCATCGGCACCATCGCCGCCGCCTTCTGGCCGAAGCCCGTCGTGGTGCGGATGTCGGACTTCAAGACCAATGAGTACGCCAGCCTGCTCGGCGGACAGGGATTCGAGCCGTCCGAGAGCAACCCGATGCTCGGCTTCCGCGGCGCGTCGCGCTACGCGCATGCCGCCTACGCCGAGGGCTTCGCCCTGGAGTGCCGCGCGATGCGGCGCGTCCGCGACGAAATGGGCCTGACCAACGTCATCCTCATGCTCCCGTTCGTGCGCCGAATCGCCGAGGCGGATCTCGTCCTGCAGACGATGGCCGACCTCGGTCTTAAGCGAGGCGAGAACCGGCTCCAGGTGTACGCGATGTGCGAGATCCCGAACAATGTGATCCTGATCGATGAGTTCGCCAAGCGTTTTGACGGCTTCTCCATCGGCTCCAACGACCTGACGCAACTCACCCTGGGCGTCGACCGGGATAGCGAGATCGTGTCCTTCGACTACGACGAGCGCGACGAGGGTGTCAAACAGATGATCCGGCTGGCCGTGGAAGGCTGTCGCCGCAACGGGATTCACTCCGGACTGTGCGGACAGGCACCGTCGGACTATCCGGACATGGCCGAGTTCCTGGTCCGGCTCGGCATCGACTCAATAAGCCTGAATCCCGACACCGTGGTCAAAACCACCCGCCAGGTGCTGGAGCTGGAACAAGAGCTCACGCCTTCTCCCGCGTCATGAAGCTCCCGATTTCAATTGACCCGCGTTACCACGACGCGGTGCTCTTCGACCTCGACAGTGCGCTCACCAGCAACGGGCCGCTCGTCGGGGCGACAGTCGACCTGGCCCGAAAGTTGCAGAGCATCGGCGTGGCCGCGGCGGCCCATTCGTCGAGTCCGCAGTGCCGACAGGCCTTGAAGGTCGCCGGGATCGACCTGTTCGGCGACTGCATCGACGGAATCGCAGGCGAACGCAGAACGGCCGAAAAGCCTGATCCTGCAGTGCTTCTGGAAGCCACCCGCCGACTCGGTGTGCGGCCACAGCGATGTGTCGTCGTCGAGAACTCCGCCGCCGGCGTGGCGGCGGGCCGCGCCGGCGGGTTCGCGCTCGTCATCGGCATCGACGGGACCGGACGTGCCGACGAATTGGCCACCCACGGTGCCGACGTCGTGCTCGCCGACCTGGCCGACGTCGCCGTTCGCACGGGTGACAGGCGGATCTCGGAACTCCCGAATGCACTGACTTCCTACGGTCAGTTGATCGGCGTCACCAGCGCACGCGAGTCGATGTTGTTCCTGGACTATGACGGCACGCTGTCTCCCATCGTCTCCGATCCCGGTGCGGCCAGGCTCGTCGATGGGGCTGCCGACGCGCTGGAACTCGTCTCCGAGGTGTGCCCCGTGGCCATCCTGAGCGGTCGCGACCTCGAGGACATCCGCAACCGGGTTGGCATACCCGGCGTCTGGTACGCGGGCAGCCATGGGTTCGAGTTGACGGGACCGGACGGCACCCATCATCAGAACGACGAGGCCGCCGTGTTCATACCCGTCCTCGAGCGCGCCGCCGCCGAATTGAGCGGGGGCCTGGCCCAGATCCCGGGAGTGCGCGTAGAGCACAAGCGATTTGCCGTCGCGGTGCACTACCGCGAGGTGGCACCGGAACGCATCGGTGAGATCGTTTCTGCCGCACATCAACTCGGGGTGCGGACGGGCCTCCGCGTGACCGGCGGCCGCATGGTCGTGGAGCTGCGGCCCGACCTCGACTGGGACAAGGGCAAGACGCTGGCCTGGATCCGCAACCGCATCGACCCGTCCGGTTCCCTGCTGCCGATCCACATCGGCGACGATCTCACCGACGAAGACGCCTTTGATGCGGTCAAGTTCGACGGCATCGGCATCGTCGTCGGACACGACGAGGATGGCGACCGCAGGACTGCCGCCCACTTCACCCTCCGAAGTCCGGATGAGGTTCGCGAGTTCGTCCAGCGCGGCTCCCGGTGGCTGGCTTACAAGCACCAGGTGTCAGGTGAGTCGTGGGATTACGTGTTCGACGGATACGATCCGAAGAGCGAAAAGCTCCGTGAAGCGTTGTGCACGTTGGGAAACGGCTACTTCGCCACCCGGGGAGCCGCGCCTGAGTCGAAGTCCGGGCAGGTGCACTACCCGGGCACCTACGCGGCCGGGGTGTACAACCGGCTCGTCGACGACGTGTCGGGGACCCAGATCGACAACGAGAGTCTGGTCAATCTGCCCAACTGGCTTGCCTTGACCTTCCGTGTCGACGACGGCAACTGGTTCGACATCGACGCGGTCACCGTGCTGTCGTATCGGCAGACGCTCGATCTTCGCGCCGCGGTTCTGACTCGGGAGGTTCGCTTCCGCGACGGCGCCGGCCGGACGAGCTCACTGACGCAACGACGTTTCGTGGCGATGCACCTGGCCCACGTTGGCGCCCTCGAGACGACGGTCGTTGCCGAGGATTGGTCAGGGACGATCGTGTTTCGTTCGACCCTGGACGGCAAGGTGACGAATTCCCTGGTCGAGCGCTACCGGGATCTGGCCAACCAGCATCTTGGGTCCGCGGAGACCCGCGAACTCTCGGACAATTCGGTCCTGCTGACCGCGCAGACCACTCAATCCGGCATTCCCGTCGCCATGGCCGCGCGAAACACCGTGTTCCGTGACAACGCGCCCGTCTCGGCGGCTTGTCGGCTGTTTGCCTCGGACGCCGAAATCGGTCACGACATCGCGGTGCAGCTGTCGACCGGTCAGACGGTGACGGTGGAGAAGGTGGTCACCGTCCATACGGGACGCGACGTCGCCACGTCCGAACCCGGTGTCGACGCGCAGCGCTCGCTGGCGCGGCTCGGCCGGTTCACCGAGCTGCTCGACGGCCACCTCACCGCCTGGGTGCATCTGTGGGAGCGGTTGTCCATCGAATTCGACGGGTTCACCGACGAATTGCGCATCCTGCGCCTGCATCTGCTGCATCTCCTGCAGACGGTGTCACCCAACACTGCCGACCTCGACGCCGGGGTGCCGGCCCGCGGATTGCACGGTGAGGCGTACCGCGGCCACATCTTCTGGGACGAACTCTTCATCTTCCCCGTGCTGAACCTGCGGTTCCCGAAGATCACCCGATCGCTGCTCAGATACCGCTACCGGCGACTGGACGAAGCGCGCCATGCGGCCCGCGCCGCGGGCCATTCGGGCGCGATGTTCCCCTGGCAGTCCGGCAGCGACGGGCGCGAGGAAAGCCAACGGCTGCACCTCAATCCGCGTAGCGGACACTGGAACCCGGACGCAAGCGCCCGCGCACACCATATCGGCATCGCGGTGGCGTACAGCGCTTGGAAGTTCTACCAGGTCACCGGCGACCTGGCCTATCTGATCGACTACGGCGCGGAGCTGATCGCCGAGGTCGCGCGCTTCTTCGTCAGCTTGGCCAGCTACGACGAGGAGAGCGAGCGCTTCGGGATCCGCGGCGTCATCGGGCCCGACGAGTTCCACTCGGGCTATCCCGACGCCCCCTACGAGGGCATCGACAACAACGCGTACACCAACGTCATGGCGGTCTGGGTGATCATGCGCGCGATCGATGCCCTCAATCTGCTGCCACTGCCGAACCGGCTGGACCTGCTGGAGACGCTGGGGTTGCACAGCGACGAGCTCGCGCACTGGGAGAAAGTCAGCCGACGGATGTACATCCCGTTCCACGACGGGGTCATCTCCCAGTTCGAGGGCTACGGCGAGCTGGCGGAACTGGATTGGGACCGCCTGCGCACGCAGTACGGCAACATCCAACGGCTAGACCGCATCCTGGAAGCCGAGCACGACGACGTCAACCGGTACAAGGCGTCCAAGCAGGCCGACGTGCTCATGCTGCTCTATCTGATGTCGGCGACCGAACTGCACGAGTTGCTCGACCGGCTCGGCTATCGCTTCGCGCCTGCGCAGGTGCCGGACATGGTGGACTACTACCTGGCCCGCACGTCGCACGGGTCCACGCTCAGCGGCGTCGTGCACACCTGGGTGCTCGCCAGGGCCAACCGTGACCGCGCGCTGGACTTCTTCCAGCAGGCGCTGAAGTCCGATGTCGCCGACATCCAGGGCGGCACCACATCCGAGGGCATTCACCTGGCGGCCATGGCCGGCACCGTCGATCTCATACAGCGTTGCTTCCTGGGCCTGGAAACCCGGTCCAACCGCATCATCCTCTCGCCACACTGGCCGGAATCACTTGGCGTGCTGGCGATACCGATTCACTACCGCGGCCTGCACCTGCACCTCCGGGTCAGCGGGAAGGGCGTGATCATCAGTGTCGATCCCCGCGACGCCGCCGGGATCGAGGTGGAATGCCGCGGCCGCGTGGTCCAGCTGATGCCAGGCACCACCGTCCGGTTCGCCGGTTGACGGCGCGTCAGCCTGCCACGGCGAGCGTGAGGGAGTGATGGAACTTGCATTGCGCCGCCGCGCCGCCGTCCTCGAGGCCGTCTTCGGGGCAACTAGGCATTTCCGCCCGGACCAGATGCGGGACGTCGCGGCGTGGCGATGTGGTGACCTTTGTCCGACGCGAAGAGTCCCAACGCCTCCATCGCCCGCGCGTCAGGAATCGGTACATTCGAGCCGGTCCCGATAGCCGAGGCCGCTGGGAAGCACACATGACTGAGTTCATGCACAACACCGATGCGTTCACCTGGGCGATCCACGCCTGCGGTCGACCGTCATCACCGTGCTGCTCCTGGACAGGTCGCCGGACTGGAATGACGAGGCTGTCCCGGCCATCCTGTGAAAGGGAAGGAGGGTGAGCGATGCGCACGCACTGGTTGGTCATGGAGGGAATCGGACCTCCGGCGCCGTATCGCACCCGGGTGGCCGGAGCGGGGCGCCATCTGCCCACGACCCATTTGAGTACCGACGACTTGATGGCGACCACACGCCACAACACCCACATCGACCTGGAGCGGCTGACCGGCATCCGCGAGCGTCGGGTCTCGGACGGAGACGAGGACTCCTACAGTCTTGCCATCTCCGCTGCGGAGGACTGTCTGAGGCGGGCACGCCATGATGCCGCCGCGCTCGACGTGGTCATCAGCTGCAGTATCACCAAATTTCGCGGCGGCCTGACCCAGTGGGTGGAGCCGACGATGAGCTGCGCCATTGCCCGTGCGATCGGGGCGGAGCACGCCATGACCCTCGACCTGTCCAACGCATGCGCCGGGATGCTGACGGGCGTCACGGTGCTCAACAACTGGATTCGACAGGGCACCGTGGAGCGCGGGCTGGTGGTCAGCGGCGAGTACATCTCGCAACTGGGCCAGAACGCGGCCCGGCATATCCGGACCATCATGAGCAAGGAACTCGCGTGCCTGACGCTGGGTGATGCAGGAGCGGCGCTTCTGCTTGAACGTGCACCGGCGGGCTCACCGGGTATCAGTGTTGCCGGCTTCACCACCGTCGCCGATCACAGCCGACTGTGCCTGGCCTATCCGAAGGGCCGCGATCCGGGCGCCCGGATGTTCACCGATTCCCGGGGGATCCAGCGCGCAGCGATCGCCGACACCCCGTACCTGTTGCACGAGATTCTGGAAGCCGCAGACATTTCGATGCACGACATCGATCACGTGATCACCCATCAGACTTCCGCCCGCGCGATACGCAAGGGCATGGCCGCGGTCACCGAGTCCTTCGGCGAAGGCCCACGCCACGACGCGGTGATCACCGTTGATCGCTACGGCAACACCGCATCGACGACCCACACCGTCGCCCTGGTCGAAGAACTCGAGGCCGGGCGGATCCACGCCGGAGAGACCATCGCGCTCGTCGCGCTGGCATCGGGTCTGGAGATCGGTGTCGTCCTCCTTACCCTCGACGAGGAAATGGTGAAGCGCTATGGGCACCATCATTGACCGCCTCGACGTCACCGAGGGCGGGTGGCGTACGCGGCACAGCGCACTGCGCCTCGCCGTCGCGTCGGCCAGGACCTGTCTGCAACGGGCCGGGCGAGACCCCGACGACGTGGATCTTCTGATCAACGCGGGAATCTATCGCGACCGGAACCTGGCCGAGCCCGCGCTCGCGGCGCTGATCCAGGAGGATGTCGGGGCCAACCCTGAGGATCCACACCGCGATGGTCACGGCACGTTCTCGTTCGACGTGGCGAACGGAGCCTGTGGGGTTCTCACCGCACTGCAGATCGTCGACGGATTTCTGAGGTCGCACACTATCGACTGCGCCCTCGTCGTCGCGAGTGACGCCGACCCCGGTCGCGGGCGCAGCGAGCACTTTCCCTTCTCCTCTGCAGGGGCGGCCCTGTTGTGCGACTGGAGTGACGACGATTGCGGGCTCGGCCGGGTGCACTGGGTGAACCTGCCCGACGACGGCGAAAACTTCCGTGCGACTGTGGGACTCCAAGATTCACGCAATGTGCTTCGGTTCGGCGAATCAGCCGCGATGGACGAGCAGTTCGCCGGCGCGGGCGCCGAGGTGGCGCGTCGCTGCCTGCGGGAGGCCTCGCTGGACCTCACCGACATCGACGTGATCGTCGCGGCTCCCCCCCGCGCCGGGTACCGCGCGGCGCTGGCGGCGTGTCTTGGCGTACCCGTGGAGCGGATCGCCGTCGCGGCTGACCAGAGGATGCACACCGCCGCTCTGGTAGCCGCGCTGCGCGAAGGAGTCGACCAGCTCGCACCGGGCGGCCGTGTTCTGCTTATCGCCGCGGGCGCGGGCATCACTGCCGGCGCCGCGCTGTACCGCACGCCCCCCGCGGGGTGCTAGAGCGTTCGGGCGGAGGCGCACATGTCCAACTGCCCGACCGCGCACGCAGCGCACCGGGCAACGAACACGACGGACGGATAATCCGAGACACGCACCGCGACGGTGAAACGCTCCAACCACGAGCGTGACAAATCGGCCGAGCCAGCAACGTGACAGTGCGGGTCAGAGGCCCCACGGCTGTGTCACGTCAAGTGGAACGGACCGAGTTGCTAGCGTGGCTCGCGGCGGAAGGTTGGGATCTGCCCTATAACCGATTCGCCGCTGCCGGGAGGAGTGTCATGCGGATACAGCAGCGGTGTGCGGGCGGATCCTGGGCATAAAGATGATTCCGGAATGGCGCGTCGGGGCTGTTGTGGTCCCTGTGCACGGCCTGTTCGTCTTGCTGGGCGTGCTGGCTGCAATGGTGGTGTTCTGGGCCGAGGCGCGCCGCCGCGGTGCCGTCAACGAGCAGTCACTCGTCGCCGTCACCGGTGCACTCATCGGCGGGGTGATCGGAATGCGGCTATCGGGTTGGGCCCGACACCTGGACTTCGGCTCCAACCCCACGCTGGCGCAGGCATGGCAATCGGGGTCACGAAGTATTCTCGGCGGGCTGGCCGGCGCATACCTGGGCGTGTTGATCGCCAAACGGATCAGCGGATACCGCGGCAAGACCGGCGACTTGTTCGCACCGGCCGTAGCGCTGGGAATGGCGATCGGCCGTGTCGGTTGTCACCTCACGGAGGCACCCGGCCGGCCGACGACAGTGCCATGGGGTGTCCACGCGCCGGCAACCACGCCGGCATGCCCGGGATGTCTCAGCGGCCAGGCCATGCACCCCTCGTTCGTTTACGAGATCCTCTTTCAGTTGGCGGCATTCGCCGTTCTGATGTGGCTGCGGCCGAGAATCGGTCAGCCCGGCGAGTTGTTCGTCCTGTATGTTGCCGGTTACGCGGTGTTTCGATTTTCCGTTGAGTTCGTCCGGGCGAATGAGACGGTGTGGCTGAATCTGACTAGGCCGCAATGGTTTTTACTGCCCTCACTGATTGTCTTGGGCACTCGGCTGTGGTACGGCCACCGGCACGGGTACTACCGCACACTCCGCGAGCAGGAGGTCCGCACATGACCACACCCCCGCCCGGGGAGCGCCCCGACGGCGACCAGCCTCCCAACGAGCCTCCCCCGCCACC
>CAYLWH010000084.1:0-2512 GCA_964387245.1 uncultured Mycobacterium sp. | reverse complement strand
GGTGCGCCGCCCCCGTACCCATACGGACCGCCCCCGATCCCATACCCGTCCGGTGCGCCGCCCTCGGTCCCCTACCTGCTTGGTGCGCCGCCCCAGCGTCCCGCGCGACGAATCGCCATCGGCATGGCGGTCCTCGGGGTATTCGTGTACTTCACGATCAATTTCGTGGTCGCACTCATGGCCATCGCCGCCGCGGACTCCGGCAAAGGTGTCCTTATCGGCGCCGCAGTGCTTTTGGCCGCGATCGCGTTCGGCGGTGGTGGCGCACTGCTGGCCACGCCGAGTCCCACGTCGAAGGGTCTGGGCCTGGGCCTGATGATCGGCTGGGCACTCACATCCGTGTTCACCGCCGGATTCTGCACCGGACTCAACCCGACGATGTACTCCTGATGACGGCGGGCATGGGGTTGCGCGGAGATCGGATTCTGCGCTACGTCACGGCGTACTGTCCGCGCTGCCACGACGAAGCTCCGGGCCGGCCGTTGAGCGACGTCGCACGACTGGGGGGCCGACTGGCCGTACGCGATGGGCGGGTCTGGCTGGAACGGGGTTGTGCCACACACGGTCTGGTGCGCACCCTCTACGACGAGAGCCCCGAAATCCTGGCCTATCTCGAGGAATGGACCGCACCGACGAAATCCCACATCCCGGATGTCGCGGGCAACTTCGACCCGATCCCGATGGCGTATCTGCGCGGACTGCCGGAAATGCAGACACAGCACACCTGCATCCTCCTCGAGGACATCGCCGAGACCTGCAACTTGCGTTGTCCGACCTGCTTCACCGACTCCTCGCCCGATCTGCGCAACGTGGTTCCGGTGGCCGACGTCCTCGCCAATGTCGACCAGCGTCTGGCCCGGGAGAACGGCAGGCTGGACGTGCTGATGCTCAGCGGTGGTGAACCGACATTGCACCCCGACCTCGCCGAACTCCTGGCCGAGCTGACGTCGCGGCCGATAACTCGGATCCTGGTCAACAGCAACGGGTTACGCATTGCCACTGACGATGGCCTGCTGGAGTTGCTCACTGAGCACCGGGAACGCGTCGAGGTGTATCTGCAATACGACGGCCAGTCGGCGGCGGCGCATCGCTATCACCGCGGCGGCGACTTGACCCGGACAAAGGCGCAAGCGTTGAACCGGTTGTCTGAGTCGGGGATCTTCACGACGTTGGTGATGACCGTCGCGTTGGGCGTCAACGACCATGAAATCGGACAACTGGTGCGGTTGGCATTGAACACACCGTACGTCGGCGGGATTACGATCCAGCCCCAGTTCGGCTCCGGCCGCTCAGGATTCATCGACCCGCTCGATCGGTTGACGCACACCGGCGTGCTCAATCGGTTGGGGCCGCAGACTGCGGGCCTGGTGACGTGGCGGGACCTCACCGCCCTGCCGTGCTCGCACCCGCACTGCTGCTCGGTCGGATACCTGATCCGCGACGACGGCGACCACTGGCGTTCGCTGGTCTCGTTGATCGGCCGTGACAGCCTCAAGGACAAGCTGGGCCTGGTGGCCAACCGGATCGCCGACACCGAGGTACCCCGTGAGCTGCGCACAGCCGTGCAGGAATCGCTGCTGGGGCTGCTGTCGGAGCAATCGTCGCTGTCGCATCCACAGATCGGCGACGTGTGGCGAAACATCTGCGAGAACTGCGATCTGGGGATGTCCACACTGCTGACCCTGGCATCGTCGGCGCTGCCCGGACGCAAGCACAGGATTCGCCGACTCCTCGGTGAACGTGTCGTGCGCATCACCGTCAAACCGTTCATGGACATCTCGACGATGATCGAAGAGCGCCTGGTGCAGTGCTGCGTGCATGTCGGCACCCGCTCCGATCAGGACCAGTGCGCACCGTTCTGCGCGGTGCAGGCCTGGCCGGCGCTGGGTCGGCAGCGCCTGTCGGCCAGTGCCGGACGGGCCCTGCCGCTCGTGGAGGTGCGATGAGTCGACCGGCCGGCCAACCGTACGATCCGCTGCGACTCTGTGTGTACGCGACGGTGGCACTGCTGGCATGGCTACTCGGCGCATGGGCGGTCGCGGTGTTCGCGGGACTTGGCCTGGTGGGCTATGTGCGTGCACGTCGGGCCGGGTTACTGCAGAGCAACTGTGTGCTGCGCGACACCCGCCTGGTGATCGGATACCTCGGCATCATCGCTGCCGTCGCGGTGGCCTCGATCGTCCAGGGATGGTGGCCGACGATTCGGTGATGCCTGCCCGCCGATAACGCCATACCGACATGGTGCCCGGTCGACTCGGCGACAGCTTTAAGGTGACGGCATGAACGAGCGCCCCTACTTGCGTCTGGTACCGGAACCGGTGTCGCGCCCCGATCTGCGTCGGGTGCGACGGCGTGATGTCGTCGTCTACCGGGTCCGGGCGCACATCGACGACAGCGATCCAATGATCTGGCGACGGCTGGACCTGCGCTCGAACCTGACGCTGGACCTGCTGCACCAGGTCCTGCAGGTGGCGTTCGACTGGACCGACTCGCACCTGCATCGCTTCTCACT
>CAYLWH010000083.1:0-18642 GCA_964387245.1 uncultured Mycobacterium sp. | reverse complement strand
TGACCGAATACAGCTGGTGGAACACGTTCCAGTTCGGCTGCTAGCCTGCTACCAATGGGATCGCTGGAAGGCCGGGTGGGATTCGTAACCGGGGCCGCCCGGGCAGGGCCGCGCGCACGCAATACGGCTGGCGCAGGAGGGTGCCGACGTCATCGCCATCGACGTCTGCAAGTCGGTATCGGACACCATCACCTATCCGATGCCTACGCCCGAGGATCTCGCCGAGACGGTGCGCGCGGTGGAAGCGATCGGACGCAAAGTTCTGGCCCGCGAGATCGACATCCGCGATTTGGCTGCCCAGCAGTCGGTGGTCGCCGACGGCATCGAGCAGTTCGGTCGGCTCGACGTACTGGTGGCCAACGCCGGTGTGCTCAGCTGGGTCGACTGTTCGAGATGTCCGAGGAGCAGTGGGACACCGTGATCGAGGTCAACCTGTCGGGGACCTGGCGCACCGTCCGCGCCGTCGCACCGGCCATGGTGGAGGCGGGCAACGGCGGGTCGATCATCGTCGTCAGCTCATCGGCCGGACTGAAGGCCACCCCGGGCAATGGGCACTATTCAGCCTCCAAACACGGGCTGGTGGCCATCACCAATGCGTTGGCAATCGAGTTGGGCGAGTTTGGGATTCGGGTCAACTCGATCCATCCCTACTCGATCGACACGCCGATGGTCGAGAAGGAGGCGATGATGAAGATGTTCTCCCGGTACCCGCAGTACCTGCACAGCTTCGCGCCCATGCCGTACCACCCCGTCGCCCATGACGTTAGGAAGGGACTGCAGGAGTTCATGCGGCCCGAGGAGGTGTCCGACGTGGTGGCGTCGCTGGCCGGTGACGGCTCGGCGTCCATCTCCGGCGCACAGATCGCCGTCGACCGCGGAACGATGAAGTACTGAGCGCGCTCGTCGCCGAGACTACGAATTAGCCTGATCCACTCGAACTTTCACGCCGAAGCGTGCCGTTTGGACGAGAAGGTCTAGCCGTCCGGCATTGAATGACTCAACCGCTTCGGATGTGCGACGCGCCAAAACGCCGTGCCGCCGACCGGATCGCGTCAACTGTGAAGACGGCCCCGGAGTTATCCGGGTGAAATCTCCGGGGCAGTCGGTTGGATCGTCTACTCGGCGGCCTCGACTTGAACCTGAATGCGCTTTTCCGCCGGTGCGGTGTCGGGCACCGGCACCGACACGGTGAGAATGCCCTTGTCGTAGGTGGCTTTGATGTCGTCTTCCTTGGCGCCCTTCGGCAGCGAGATCGAGCGGGCAAAGGAGCCGTAGCTGAACTCCGAGCGCCCGCTGGTCTCTTTCTTCTCGGTGCGCTCGGCCTTGATCGTCAACTGGCCGTCTTGCACGGTGATGTCGACGTCCTTGGCCGGATCGATGCCGGGCATCTCGGCGCGCACCACATAGCGGCCGTCTTCGACATCTTCCTCCAGTCGGATCAGATGGCTCTCCAACATCGGGCGTAACGCCGGCCAGGAGGGAAACCCGGTGAACAGTTCAGAAATGTCGGGCAGCAGCGAGCGTGGCCGGCGCTGCGCGGGAAGTTTGGTCATGATGCCTCCTTCGGGAGTTCTGTTGCCGGATGTGCTCCCCAATCCGACCACTGCCTGGCAGCCGGCGCTAGGGTCTGAAGTCCCCTGCTCCGGAGGGCCATTCGTCGGGGTCAGGTCGACGGCGCCGATGCCGACAGCTAACCAGTTCCCTGCGGTCGCCTTCGGGATACCCGGCCTGGCGTCGTCGCCGATTCAGCACCAGATCCGGCCATGCCTTCCGGTCGGCAGCTTACGAGGTCCAAATCGTCGTGGCGGCGTCGCTCAGAGCGTCGGCCAACTGCTCAACAGCCCAGTCGATCTCCTCGGCGGTGATCACCAGGGGCGGGGCGAACCGCAGGGTGGAGCCGTGGGTGTCCTTGATCAGCACGCCCCGCTCGGCCAGCAGCATGCTGATCCGCTTACCGGTGCCCAGCGCCGGGTCGACGTCGACGCCCGCCCACAGGCCCAGCCCGCGCACCGCGACGACACCGTGGCCGATGAGGGCACGCAGCGCCGCGTGCATGTGCTCACCGAGTTCGGTTGAGCGGCGCTGGAACTCGCCGGTCGCGAGAATCGAGACCACCGTCGTGCCCACCGCGGCCGCCAGCGGATTGCCGCCGAACGTCGAGCCGTGTTCGCCGGGGTGCAGCACCCCGAGAATGTCGGAGTCGGCGACCACCGCCGACACCGGTACCACACCGCCGCCGAGCGCCTTGCCCAACAGGTACATGTCGGGAACCACGCCCCAGTGGTCGCACGCGAACGTGTACCCGGTGCGGCCCAGGCCGGACTGGATCTCGTCGGCGATCATCAACACGTTGCGCTGCGTGCAGATCTCGCGCACGCGGGGCAGGTAGTCGGCGGGCGGAACGATGATGCCGGCCTCGCCCTGGATCGGCTCGAGCAGGACGGCGACGGTGTTGTCGTCGATCGCCCGCGTTAACGCATCCGTGTCGCCGTAGGACACGGCGCGGAAGCCCGGCGTGAACGGGCCGAAACCGTTGCGCGCCGTCTCATCCGAGGAGAAACCGATGATGGTGGTGGTCCGGCCGTGGAAGTTGTTCTCCGCGACGATGATGTTGGCCTGGCCCGCCGGGACGCCCTTGACGTCGGTGCCCCACTTGCGGGCCACCTTGATGCCACTCTCCACGGCCTCGGCGCCGGTGTTCATCGGCAGCACCATGTCCTTGCCGCACAGTGTGGCCAGCGCCTGGCAGAACGGACCGAGTTTGTCGGAGTGGAAGGCCCGGCTGGCCAGCGTGATGGAGTCGAGCTGGGCGTGCGCGGTGGCCGTGATCTCGGGATGGCGGTGCCCGAAGTTCACCGCCGAGTAGGCGGCCAGGCAGTCCAGGTAGCGGCGTCCCTCCACGTCGGTGACCCAGCACCCCTCCGCGGACGTGGCGACCACGGGCAGGGGTGAATAGTTGTGCGCGGTGTAACGAGCCTCGACCGCAATGGCGGCGTCTGCGGAACCGGTACCGATCGTCACAGTGTCCAGCATGGTCACGCCCCTACCTCCATGTGCAGAATTTCGCGGATCCGTGCCCATGGCCGTTGCCGCGGCGACGGAGTGCGGTTGTCATCAATCAAATGATATTTGCTGCTGTCGACGCAATCAATCACCAGGCATTGCGTCCATATCCTTGATTCATTGTGTAGTTGGCGAAATTGTGGTTGTTTGTTGTGTGAGGTTGGGGGGAGGAGCGATGTGGACCGGCTGGACGACACCGACGAGCGCATCCTGACCGCGCTCGCCGAGCACGCGCGCGCGACGTTCGCCGAGATCGGCGAGCAGGTCAATCTGTCCGCGCCGGCCGTGAAGAGACGGGTGGACCGGATGCTGGACAGCGGCGTCATCCGCGGTTTCACCACCGTCATCGACCGCAACGCGCTCGGCTGGAACACCGAGGCGTACGTCCAGGTCTACTGCCAGGGCACCATTGCCCCGGACGAACTGCGGCGGGCCTGGGTGGACATACCGGAGGTGATCAGCGCCGCGACCGTCACCGGAACCTCCGACGCGATCCTGCACGTGCTGGCCCGCGACATGCGGCACCTGGAGGCGGCCTTGGAGCGGATTCGGTCGAGTGCCGACATCGAACGCAGCGAGAGCATCGTGGTGCTGACCAACCTCATCGACCGCGCGCCGTCGTAAACAGGGTGGCAGACCGCCGAGGGTGCAGATCGTGTATGAACTATAGGCCGTGGGACACGCAAAAGTGGTGATCGTGGGCGGGGGCTTGGCCGCGTCCCGTACGGCTGAGCAATTGCGGCGGGCGGAGTATTCCGGCGAAGTCGTCATCGTCAGCGACGAGGTGCATCTGCCGTACGACCGGCCCCCGCTGTCCAAGGATGTGCTGCACAAGGACGACCACTCCTTCGCCGATGTCACGCTCAAACCGCGCGAGTTCTACGACGAGAAAAGCATCACACTCCTGCTGGGGTCCGCGGCGACCGGGGTGGACACCGGAGCCAAGACCGTCACCCTGGCCGATGGCGGCACCGTCGGTTACGACGACCTCGTCATCGCCACCGGTCTGGTGCCCAAACGCATCCCGTCGTTCCCGGATCTGGCCGGCATTCACGTGCTGCGGTCCTACGACGAGAGTCAGGCGCTGCGGGCCGAGGCCGGGGGTGCGCGAAAGGCAGTGGTGATCGGTGCCGGGTTCATCGGCTGCGAGGTGGCCGCGAGCCTGCGCGCCCTCGGCGTCGACGTGGTGCTGGTCGAGCCGCAGCCGCAACCACTCGCGTCCGTGCTCGGTGAGCAGCTCGGAGCACTGGTCGCCCGCCTGCACCGCACCGAAGGCGTCGACGTGCGCACCGGTGTCGGCGTGTCTGCCGTTCTTGCTGCCCCCGGCTCCGACCGGGTGCGGCAGGTGGTACTCGCCGACGGGTCCGAACTCGACGCTGATCTGGTCATCGTCGGTATCGGATCGCGCCCGGCGACCGACTGGCTGGGCGGCAGTGGCATCGAGGTGGACAACGGGATCGTCTGCGACAGTGTCGGCCGGACCAGCGCCGAGCACGTCTGGGCGCTCGGCGACGTCGCGTCGTGGCGGGATGCGACCGGACACCAGGCGCGAGTCGAGCATTGGAGCAACGTCGCCGAGCAGGCCCGGGTGTTGGTTCCGGCGCTGCTCGGCCAGCAGCCGCCGGAAGCAGTTGTGGTGCCGTACTTCTGGAGCGACCAGTACGACGTCAAGATTCAGTGCCTGGGTGAGCCGGAGGCCGGCGACGTGGTGCACGTCGTCGAGGACGACGGACGCAAGTTCCTGGCCTACTTCGAACGCGACGGTGTGCTCGCCGGCGTCGTCGGGGGCGGTATGCCGGGCAAGGTGATGAAGGCCCGGGCCAAGATCGCCTCCGGCGCACCGATTTCCGACGTTCTGGGCTGATCCTCCACATCTCCGCGACCGGGCGTGGTCTGCGCACGCTCACGCCACCCGATCGGACAACTCGACGTCGATCCGGCCCACCATCTGACGCGGATGACGCCGAACGTCGTCGGAGACGATCGACAGCGTCGTCCAACCCATCTCCCGCAGGGCGGCATGTTTGAGGCGGTCCCGACGCCAGGCCTCGGGGTCGCGGCCGGCCTGGTGCTCCGCGGCCAGCATCAGTCCCGACGGTCACACCGCGCCGTCCGCAGGGCGGCGTCGAGGGTGGCCAGCGCACGTGGTCGGCGCAGCGAGCGAGCCACCTCGACCGCCGTCCAGGCCGGTGCGGTTGCCGGTCCAAGCCCGGTAGCCAGCCCTGTGGATGATCCGCCGGAGTGCGACGAGCGTGCACAAACTCCGGAATGCGCCCGGCGGGTCTGCCGGGACACGCACGCTCGCCAAAAGGCAGAAAGGGGGAAGGCGCTACAGGCCGGGGGAGATGACGTCGAACGCCGCCGCCAGTGCGTCGTGCAGGGACACCGACTCGTCGGCGAGCCAGTGCTCGTAGGCGGACAAGGCCACCCCGAGCATCGCCCACGCGGTGGTCTGCGGTCCCAGGTCGGTGGTCTTCAGCCCGCAGCGGGCCGCGACGAAGCGGGCGATGACATCGCGCCAGCCCGCGTACATCGTCATCGAGTAGGCCTGCAGTTCGGCGGTCTGCAGGATCACCCGCATCCGGTTGCGGTGCGCAATCTCCTCCGCTCGGCCAAAGGTGTTGAACGCCAGCAATGCTGAGCGCAGTGCCACGCGCAGCGGGACGTCGGGATCGACCTCGTCGAGGAGGCCGGCGAGATGTTCGAGGTGGGTGTCGAAGTCGCCCCACGGGATCGCGTTCTTCGAGGCGTAGTAGCGGAACAGGGTCCGGCGGGCGATGCCGGCGGCGAGTGCGACGTCGTCGACGCTGACCGCATCGAAGCCGTGCGCACTGAACAGATCGATCGCCACATCGGCGATATGGCCGCGGGTCGTGGAACGACGCCGGCCTACCCGGGGCGCATCCATTGGCAACTCATCTCCCGAAGTTTCCGAACCGGTAGCGTTTCGGCACCCGATGCCATATTCTGTGCCGCACGGACCGATGTGTCGAGTCTCACACCACGGAAGGTAGCCACCATGGATCAGAACCAGCAGGTCAGCACGGACTCGGCCTTGGTCGAGGAGTCCCTCGTCGAAGAGGTGTCGATCGACGGCATGTGCGGGGTCTACTGAACGTGATCGGTGCGCCGGCCGTGGTCGACTCCGAACCGTCGGAATCTCCCGTGGAGTTCGACGCCGATCGCGGCTGGCGCCTGCACCCCCAGGTGGCGGTGCGACCCGAGCCATTCGGAGCGCTGCTCTACCACTTCGGTACGCGCAAGCTGTCCTTTCTGAAGAACCGGACCATCCTGGCGTTGGTCGAGTCGCTCGCCGGCCACGACGATGTCCGGTCCGCGTGCCGCGCAGCGGGTCTCGACGACGCTGCGCAGGCCCCCTACCTGCGTGCGCTGGCGACGCTCGTCAGTTCGAAAATGCTTGTGCCCCAGGATCAAAGCCAGGAGCAACCGTGACCGCAGTGCTGCCCGTACCCCGGCTTGTCGATCAGTTCGAACGGGGGCTGGACGCGCCCATCTGCCTGACCTGGGAACTGACCTACGCCTGCAACTTGGCCTGCGTGCACTGCCTGTCGTCGTCGGGCAGGCGCGATCCGCGCGAGTTGTCGACGCGGCAGTGCAAAGACGTCATCGACGAGTTGGAGCGGATGCAGGTGTTCTACGTGAACATCGGCGGCGGCGAACCGACGGTGCGGCCGGATTTCTGGGAGCTCGTCGACTACGCGACGGCGCATCACGTCGGCGTCAAGTTCTCGACGAACGGGGTCCGCATCACACCCGAGGTGGCGGACAAACTGGCCGCCAGCGACTACGTCGACGTGCAGATATCGCTGGACGGCGCCACCGCGGAGATCAACGACGCGGTCCGCGGTCCGGGGTCGTTCGCGATGGCCCTACGCGCGCTGGAGAACCTCGGCGCGGCCGGGTTCGAAGACGCCAAGATCTCCGTGGTGGTGACCCGCCACAACGTCGATCAGCTGGACGACTTCAAGGCGCTGGCACGGCGCTTCGGCGCCACCTTGCGCATCACCCGGCTGCGCCCGTCGGGCCGTGGCGCCGACGTGTGGGACGACCTGCACCCGACGCCGGTCCAGCAGGTCGCGCTGTACGACTGGCTGGTGGCCCACGGCGAGCATGTGCTGACCGGTGACTCGTTCTTCCACCTGTCGGGTCTGGGCGAGCCGGGTGCGCTGGCCGGGCTGAACCTTTGCGGCGCCGGCCGGGTGGTGTGTCTGATCGATCCCGTGGGCGATGTCTACGCCTGTCCGTTCGCCATCCATGACAAGTTCCTTGCCGGAAACATCTTGTCCGACAGCGGTTTCGGGACAGGATTCCAGAACATCTGGCAGCACTCGGAGTTGTTCCGCCAGTTGCGTGAACCGCAGTCGGCGGGCGCATGTGGAAGCTGCGGGCACTACGACGCCTGCCGCGGCGGCTGCATGGCCGCCAAGTTCTTCACCGGTCTGCCGCTGGACGGTCCCGATCCCGAGTGCGTGCAGGGCTACGGCGAATCCGCCCTGGCCCGGGAGCGCGACAAGCCCCGCTCCAGCGTCGACCATTCCCGCGCCGGCACGCGCCGGCAACCGGTCATGCTCACCCTGAGCGCCCCGCCCAAGAAGTTCTGCAACGAAAGTCCACTCTGATCTCATGGCTCGTGATACCTGGTTCGAGACTGTCGCCATCGCCCAACAGCGGGCACGCAAGCGTCTTCCGAAGTCGGTCTACTCGTCGTTGATCTCCGCAAGCGAAAAGGGGCTCTCGGTCTCCGACAACGTCGAGGCGTTCGCCGAACTGGGCTTCGCGCCGCACGTCGTGGGCGCGTCGGACACCCGTGAAATGGCGACGACGGTGATGGGACAGGACATTTCGATGCCCGTCATCATCTCGCCGACCGGTGTGCAGGCCGTCGACCCGGACGGCGAGGTGGCCGTTGCGCGCGCCGCCGCCGCACGGGGCACCGCGATGGGGCTGTCGTCGTTCGCCAGCAAGCCGATGGAGAACGTCACCGCCGTCAACGACAAGATCTTCTTCCAGATCTACTGGTTGGGCAGTCGGGACGAGATCGCCGGGCGGGTGCAACGCGCCAAAGAGGCCGGTGCGGTCGGCCTCATCCTGACCACCGACTGGAGTTTCTCGCACGGCCGAGACTGGGGCAGCCCGAAGATCCCCGAGCGGGTGGACCTGCGCACCATACTGCGGATGTCGCCCGAGGTGATCACCAAGCCGCGCTGGCTGTGGAGCTTCGGCAAGCATCTGCGGCCGCCGGATCTGCGGGTTCCCAACCTCAGCCACCGTGGTGAGCCGGGCCCCACGTTCTTCGAGGCGTACGGCCAATGGATGGGCACCCCGCCGCCGACGTGGGAGGACATCGCCTGGTTGCGTGAACAGTGGGGTGGTCCGTTCATGCTGAAGGGCATGGTGCGCGTCGACGATGCGAAACGCGCTGTGGATGCCGGTGTTTCGGCGATCTCGGTGTCCAACCACGGTGGCAACAACCTGGACGGCACCCCCGGCGCGATCCGGTGCCTGCCCTCGATCGCCGACGCGGTCGGCGATCAGGTGGAGGTTTTGCTGGACGGCGGAATCCGACGCGGCGGCGACGTCGTCAAGGCGGTGGCGCTGGGCGCCCGGGCGGTGATGATCGGGCGGGCCTACCTGTGGGGCCTGGCGGCCAACGGCCAGGCCGGCGTCGAGAACGTCCTGGACATTCTGCGCGGCGGTATCGACTCGGCGCTGATGGGCCTGGGTCGCCCCGCCATCCACGACGTGACTCGCGACGACATCCTGATCCCGGAGGGCTTCACCCGCACCCTGGGTGCCTGAGTCTGGTGCCTGAAGTCTGGTGCCCACGTGGCACACGTGGCGGGTGTGGCGCCTTGGTCGGGGAAACCCGCCGCGGGGTGTAACGGGCATGTTTCCATGCCGTCAACAGGCAGCGCAGACCAGGTGGACACGCCCTACCATCGGCGGGTGGCCTTCCCCAACACGCTTGGGAACTCGACATCGAGGCAACTCCGCGACGTTTCTCCGGTGGTGGTGGTCCCGGTGGGTTCGACCGAACAGCACGGACCGCACCTTCCGCTGGACACCGACACCCGCATCGCCACCGCGGTGGCCGGTGCCCTCGCCGAGGCGCTGGGCCCGGGGTCGAGTCGGCCGCTGTTGGTGGGACCGGCAGTGGCCTACGGCGCCAGCGGCGAGCACGAAGGTTTCCCCGGGACGATCTCCGTCGGCAGCGCCGTCCTCGAGCATCTGCTGATCGAGTTCGGCAGATCGGCGATGAACTGGGCCGGTCGCCTGATGTTCGTCAACGGCCACGGCGGCAACGTCGGCGCGCTGGTCGGGGCCGTCTCGTTGCTGCGTGATGAGGGTCTCGACGTGGGTTGGTGCCCCTGCCTGGTGCGCGGCGGGGACGCCCACGCGGGCCATACTGAAACATCTGTATTGCTTCATCTTTCGCCGTGTGATGTGCTGGTCCGCGAAACCCGCCCGGGGAATCTCGCGCCGCTGGCAGATCTGATGCCGAGCATGCGCCGCGGGGGAGTGGCGTCAGTGAGTGAGGTGGGAGTGCTGGGGGATCCGACGACGGCCAGTGCCGAGGAGGGCGCGCGGCTGTTCACCGAGATGGTCAGCGGCGCGGTAGACCGGTTCAGTCGGTGGTCGCCGGGGACCGACGGGATGCTGCGATGAGTCAGCCCCGGCTGCCGGACGGGTTTGCCGTGCAGGTCGACCGCCGGGTCCGGGTGCTCGGTGAGGGCGCCGCGTTGTTGGGCGGTTCGCCGACCCGGCTGCTGCGGCTGGCGCCCGCGGCCCAGACCATGCTCGACGACGGCCGTCTCGAGGTCCGTGACGCGCGGAGCGCACAGTTGGCGCGCACGCTGCTGGACGCGACGGTGGCCCATCCTCGGCCGGCGGGTGGACCGTCGCACCGTGACATCACGATCGTGATTCCGGTGCGCGACAACCAACCCGGTGTCGAGCGTCTGGTCTCGACACTGCGTGGCATGCGGGTGATCGTGGTCGACGACGGATCGGCGGTCCCGCTGCAGCGGGAAGACTTCGCCGGTGCGCCGTGTGATGTGCAGGTGCTTCGGCACCCGGTCAGCAGGGGGCCGGCCGCCGCTCGCAACACCGGCCTGGCCGCTTCGGCCACCGACTTCGTCGCCTTCCTGGACTCCGACGTCGTTCCGCGGCGCGGCTGGCTGGAGGCGCTGCTGGGACATTTCTGCGACCCGGCCGTGGCCCTGGTGGCACCGCGCATCGTCGGCCTGGCGAAAACCGACAGTCGGGTCGCGCGCTACGAGATGGTCCGTTCGTCGCTGGACCTCGGGCACCGCGAAGCTCCCGTGGTGCCCTACGGCACCGTGTCCTACGTGCCCAGCGCGGCCATCATCTGCCGGTGCGCGGTCCTGCGCGACGTCGGCGGCTTCAACGAGGACATGCACTCCGGCGAGGATGTCGACCTGTGCTGGCGGCTCATCGAGACCGGTGCCCGGCTGCGTTACGAGCCGATCGCGCAGGTCAGCCACGAACACCGCACCCAGATGCGCGACTGGTTGGTGCGCAAGGCGTTCTACGGGACTTCCGCGGCACCGCTGTCGGCCCGGCATCCCGACAAGACCGCACCGCTGGTGATCTCCAGCACGATGCTGGCGGTCTGGGCGTTGCTGGCGTTCGGATCGTGGCTGGGCTACCTGGCGTCGGCCATCGGTATCTTGGTGACGGGCCGGCGGATCTCCAATACGATGCGGGCCCCGGAGACGCAGCCCGGCGACGTCGCGATGGTGGCCGGCAGCGGACTGTGGTCCGCCGCTGTGCAAATCGCTTCGGCGATCTGCCGGCACTACTGGCCCGTTGCGCTGGTCGCGGCCGTCGCCTCGCGCCGCTGCCGCCGCGTCGTCCTGGTGGCAGCGGTGCTGGACGGAATGGTGGACTGGCTGGGCCGGCGCCGGACCGTCGACGACGATGTGAAGCCGATCGGGCTGCTGCCGTATCTGGCTCTCAAACGTCTGGACGACCTGGCGTACGGCGCCGGACTGTGGGCCGGTGTCGTGCGGGATCGCAATGCGGGTGCGCTCAAACCGCAGATCCGGGCCTGATCGGGCCCGTTGACGGTTCACAGCGACGTCCTCGTCATTGGTGCGGGTAGCGCGGGATCAGTTGTGGCCGAACGACTTTCGGCGGATCCGGGCTGCCGGGTCACGGTCCTCGAGGCGGGGCCGGGCGCCGGAGTGCCCGGTATCCGAACGCTGACCGGCAACGGTCTGCAACTGCCGGTGGGTGCTGCCAGTCCGGTGGTGGCGCGATTCGAATCCGTGCTGACCGAACACCCGCGCCGCACGATCAACCTGGTCCGTGGGGCCACCGTCGGAGGTTCGGGTGCGGTCAACGGTGGCTACTTCTGCCGCGCCGTGCCCGCCGACTTCGACGACTGGGGCCTGGATGGGTGGTCCTGGCCGCAGGCGCTCGCCCACTTTCGGGCGATCGAGACCGATCTCGACTTCCCCGGCCGCCCTGCGCACGGCGACAGCGGCCCGATCCCGGTTCGTCGCGCAGGTGAGATCGTGGGCAGCACTGCAAGTTTCGTGGACGTGGCGCGCGCCGCCGGGTACCCCTGGCTACCGGATCTCAACGACGGTGCGACACCAGTCCTGCCGACCGGAATCGGGGCGGTACCGAGCAACATCGTCGACGGAGTGCGGACCGGTCCGGGCGCTGCCTTCCTCGGAGCGGCGGCCGACCGGGCCAACCTGGTGGTGCTGTCGGGCACCAGGGCGTGGCGGGTGCGGATCAGCCACGGGCGCGCCGTCGGGGTCGATGCCACCGGCCCGAGCGGATCGGTGACGCTCACTGCCGATCGAATCGTGTTGTCCGCCGGTGCAATCGGCTCTGCGCACCTACTGATGCTCTCCGGCGTGGGCGATGAGGCGATGCTGCGGGCCGTCGGCATGGCGGTCCTGGTGCCGGCCCCGGTGGGCAGACATTGCGCCGATCACCCCGAATGGGTCTTGGCGACGAACTGGGCGGTGGCTCCGGCCCGACCGGTTCTGGAGGTGGTCCTCAGCCTTGCCGACGGTATCGAGATCCGTCCCTACACGGGCGGTTTCGCGGCCATGGTGGGCGACCGTACCGGCGGGCACCCCGACCGACCACACCTTGGGGTGGCCCTGATGAAGCCGCGCGCCCGGGGCCGGGTCACACTGGTCTCCGCCGATCCGACCGTTGCACCGCGCATCGAGCACCGCTATGACAGCGAACCCGCCGACATCGCGGACCTGACCCACGGTGTGCAGCTGGCCCGCGAATTAGCCTCAACGGCAACAGAAGTCGGGGATCCGCTGTGGTCGACCTCACAACATCTGTGTGGGACTGCCCCGATGGGACACGACGGTGATCCCGCGGCTGTCCTGGACGGCCGGTGCCGGGTCCGGGGCGTGGCGGGGCTGTGGGTGATCGACGGGTCGGCGATGCCGGTGATCCCAAGTCGCGGACCGCACGCGACCACGGTGATGCTGGCGCACCGGGCGGCGGAATTCGTCCGCACGGGCTGACCGGCGCTGCGGGAACGTCCGCGGGTCAGCGCAACGAATACCGAATCGGCAGGTGCTTGAGTCCGCCGACGAAAGTCGTCGCCGAGTACTCCGGTTCGCCGGTCAGTTCGACGGACTCCAGTCGTGGCACCAACTCGGTGAACAGGCTGCTCATCTCCATCCGCGCCAATGCCGCGCCCAGACAGAAATGCACCCCGTAGCCGAAGGCGACGTGCTTGTTGGGATCGCGACCGATGTCGAAACGGAACGGCTCGTCGAACACCTCCTCGTCGCGGTTGCCCGAGACGTAGGCCAGGTAGGCCGACTCACCCTTGGCGATCGGGACGCCGCGCACCTCGGTGTCGGCGGTCGCGGTCCGCATGAACTCCTTGACCGGCGTGGTCCAGCGGATCATCTCCTCGACCGCGGTCGGCATCAGGCCCAGGTCGTCGCGCAGCCGGGCGAGTTCTGCGGGATTCTCGACGAGCGCGAGCAGCCCGCCGGAGATGGCGTCCTTCGTGGTGTCGTGACCCGCGGTCGCGACGATCACGTAATAGGACGCGGTGTCCATGTCCGACAGCGGTTCCCCGTTGATGGTGCCGTTCGCGATCGCCGAGGCGAGGTCGTCGGTCGGCTGAGCCCGGCGGGATGCGGTCAGGTTGGCGAAGTACATGAAGAAGTCGGCGAGCACGGCGAGCATGTCCTCGGTGGTGCCACCGCGCTGATGTTCCTCGTCGTCGCCGCCGAACAACTCCTGGGTGAGCTTGAGCATCCGCGGGAAGTCGTCTTCGGGCAGGCCCAGCAGCGACAGGATGACGTAGAGCGGGTAGTTGACCGCGATGTCGGTGACGAAGTCGCACTCCGGGCCGATGTCGCGCATCCGGTCGACGTAGCGCTTGGCCAGTTCGTCGACCCGGACCTTGAGGTCGCGCATCGCCTTGGGCCGGAACCAGTCGGCGCCGATTTTCCGGACGTCGCGGTGGTGCGGGTCGTCCATGTGGACCAGCGTGCGCAGCCCGATCCCGGCTTCCTGCTGGGCCTTCATCGCGTCGTCGCCCTCGGCCGGCATCAGCAGTGGCCGCGGCCCGCTGACCCACAGCTCGTTGTCGCGTTCGATCGCCATGATGTCGGCGTGCTTGGTGATCGCCCAGAACGGCCGGTACGGGGGGTTGTCCACCCAGGCGACCGGCTGGTGGGCGCGCAGCCAGGTCAGCGACTCGTGCAGCCAGGCGTCGTCGGCGTAGCCCCGAGGATCGGCGAGCACCCGCCCCATGTCACTGGCCTCGCGGTCGATCCGAACGGTCATCGGGGCTCCTCACGTCACTCTTGACGGGTGTCACGTTTCGGCGTCGACCATACCGCGCCGCCCCCGGTGCCGACCTCGGGGATCATGCCCATCGGAAACCGGGTCGCGGGTTGCTGCCGTAGGCTTCCAGGCCGTGGCACCGCCATCGCGCCGACACCGGATCGTGCTCGCCCTTGTCCTGGTGCTGATGCTGATTTCCTGCGGGCGCGGTGACGGACAGTCGACTGCCCCGGTCTCCGTGCCGCGCGCCGACCCGGGCCTGGGCTCCGGCGTGGTGCACACCTCCGCGGGAGCTGTGCAGGGTCAGGTGTTGCCGGGATATGTTCTGTTCCAAGGTATTCCGTACGCCGCGGCACCGGTCGGCGAACTCCGGTGGCGGCCGCCGCAACCGCTGCCCGGTTGGCGGGGCATGCGCGATGCCGACAGGCCCGGCACGCGATGCGTGCAGGACACCGTCC
The DNA here is from genome assembly GCA_964387245.1 of uncultured Mycobacterium sp. Lineage (GTDB taxonomy): Bacteria > Actinomycetota > Actinomycetes > Mycobacteriales > Mycobacteriaceae > Mycobacterium. The sequence goes on along the minus strand of CAYLWH010000083.1, from coordinate 4,288 downwards.
GCGATCCGGATTACGGGCGGGTCGCCGGCGAGGACTGCCTGTCCCTGAACGTGTGGTCGCCGGCGGGTGCGGCCGGCCGGCCGGTGCTGGTGTGGATTCACGGTGGTGCGTTCGCCAACGGCAGTTCCGACATCTACGACGCGCGCTGGCTGGTGGCCAAGGGCGACATCGTCGTCGTCACGATCAACTACCGACTCGGAGCGCCGGGGTTCCTCGCCCACCCGGGGCTGGGTCCGCGCGGCGAGGTGGGCAACTACGGGCTGGCCGATCAGCAGGCCGCGCTGCGTTGGGTGCGCGACAACATCGCCGCGTTCGGCGGTGACCCGGGCAAGGTGACCATCGCCGGGCAGTCGGCCGGTGGCATGTCGGTCTGCGACCATTTGGTCGCCCCGGATTCGGCCGGGTTGTTCCGAGCCGCGATCATCGCCAGCGGGCCATGTTCGGCCCAGGCGCGGCTGGCCGCCGCGGAACGCGACAGCATCGCGTATGCGGCCGCGCGCGGCTGCTCCGACCTCGTCACCGCCGCGGCCTGCCTGCGCGCTCTGCCGGAATCGAGGCTCGCCGAGCCGCCATGGTTCTTCCGGATCGGCGCCAATACGCTCAGCGGGCCGGTGATCGGAACACCGGTGCTGCCGGTCGACCCGGTGGCCACCATCGCCGCCGGCGCTGCGAAACCGGTGCCGTTGCTGATCGGCACCACCCGTGACGAGTTCACCTTTTTCACTGCGCTGCAGTATCTGCGGCTCGGTATGCCGGCGGTGGCGGACTACCCCGAACTGCTGGCGGAGGCGTTCGGTGCGCGGGCGGCCAGCGTGGCCGGGCGCTACCCGCTGGAGCGGTTCGACGGCGACGCGGCACGGGCGTACTCGGCTGTGATCACCGACGGCTATTTTTCCTGCCCGGCCGACCGGATGGGACGCGGCCAGGCGAAGGTCGCATCCGTCTACGCCTACGAGTTCGCCGACGGCCAGGCGCCCATGCCGGAACCGCTGCACCGCGTTCCGTTCCCGGTCGGCGCCAGCCACGGCCTGGACCTGCGGTATCTGTTCGACATCGGCGGCGCGCCGCCGCTGGATGCCCGACAGCAGAAGCTGAGCGACGCGATGATCGGTTACTGGACGCACTTCGTCAGCACGGGTGTGCCGGGCTTTCCCGGCGCGCCGGCCTGGCCGGATCTTTCCGGACCCGGTGCCGACCGGCCCTGGATGTTCTTCGGCTCCGACGGACCCCGGGTTTCCACGGCGTCATCGTTCGAGCGCGACCACCAGTGCGAGTTCTGGGCCAGTCTGGATCGCTAGTCGCAACGATTCAGCGCTGCGGTACACGACGTCCGAGTAACGCTGTGTCTCAGCGCTGAATGACGCGGACACACCGGCCTCACCCAGGGCGCTGAGCCGCTGGCCAGGGATTTGGAGCAGAAGACGATCTGGGGCATACTGTTCGGGTTGCCCTGAGCCGGGTTCGCCCGCTCAGGCATCCAACCCGCGCCCATACGGGCGCATCCGGTCCCACTTCCGACTGCGACCCATTCCGGGGCGCGGTGCTTGACGGGGTCGCGTTCGGGCCGACACACCCGACCGCGGGGGCCGGTGCCCTTGAGACAGGTAAACAGCGGCGGCATACGAGCGCGAATGCGCCGGTAGAGCCGGGTCCGGACAACCGGATCCGGCATAAACAGTGAGGTAGGAGAAGCGTGGCGGGACAGAAGATCCGCATCAGGCTCAAGGCCTACGACCACGAGGCGATCGACGCCTCGGCCCGGAAGATCGTCGAGACGGTCACCCGAACCGGTGCCAGCGTGGTCGGCCCGGTGCCGCTGCCGACCGAGAAGAACGTGTACTGCGTCATCCGCTCCCCGCATAAGTACAAGGACTCGCGGGAGCACTTCGAGATGCGTACCCACAAGCGCCTGATCGACATTCTCGACCCGACTCCGAAGACCGTCGACGCCCTGATGCGCATCGATCTGCCGGCCAGCGTCGACGTCAACATCCAGTAGGAGACCAGAAAGAAATGGCTAGAAAAGGCATTCTGGGCACCAAGCTGGGCATGACTCAGGTGTTCGACGAGAACAACAAGGTCGTTCCGGTGACGGTCGTCAAGGCCGGACCCAACGTGGTGACGCGCATCCGCACCCCGGAGCGTGACGGCTACAGCGCCGTGCAGCTCGCCTACGGCGAGATCAGCCCGCGCAAGGTCAACAAGCCGGTGACCGGCCAGTACTCGGCCGCCGGCGTCAACCCGCGCCGTCATCTCGCCGAGCTGCGCCTCGACGACGAGGCAGCGGCCGCGGAGTACGAGGTGGGCCAGGAGCTGACCGCCGAGATATTCGCCGACGGTGCGTACGTCGACGTGACCGGGACCAGCAAGGGCAAGGGCTTCGCCGGCACCATGAAGCGGCACGGCTTCGCCGGCCAGGGCGCCAGCCACGGCGCACAGGCCGTGCACCGCCGACCCGGTTCCATCGGCGGTTGCGCCACCCCGGGCCGGGTGTTCAAGGGCACCCGGATGTCGGGCCGCATGGGCAGCGACAAGGTCACCACGCAGAACCTGAAGGTGCACAAGGTCGACGCCGCGAACGGTGTGCTGCTGATCAAGGGCGCCATCCCCGGCCGCAACGGCGGGCTCGTCATGGTCCGCACCGCGATCAAACGAGGTGAGAAGTAGAAATGGCACCCTCCGCAATCAAGATCGACGTCCGCACTCCGGACGGCAAGTCCGACGGCACGGTTGAACTACCGGCTGCCCTGTTCGACGTCGAGCCGAACATCGCGCTGATGCACCAGGTCGTCACCGCGCAGCTCGCCGCCAAGCGGCAGGGCACGCACTCGACGAAGACCCGCGGTGAGGTTTCCGGTGGCGGCCGCAAGCCGTACCGGCAGAAGGGCACCGGTCGCGCCCGTCAGGGTTCGACCCGCGCCCCGCAGTTCACCGGCGGCGGTGTGGTGCACGGCCCGAAGCCGCGCGATTACAGCCAGCGCACGCCGAAGAAGATGATCGCCGCGGCGCTGCGCTGCGCGCTCTCCGACCGGGCCCGCAACGACCGCATCCACGCCGTCACCGAGCTGGTGGCCGGCCAGACGCCGTCGACCAAGAGCGCCAAGTCCTTCCTGGGCTCGCTGACCGAGAACAAGAAGGTCCTCGTGGTCATCGGCCGCACCGACGCGGTCGGTGCGCGCAGCGTGCGCAATCTGCCTGGTGTGCATGTGATCTCGCCGGACCAGCTCAACACCTACGACGTGCTCGAGGCCGACGACTTGGTGTTCAGTGTCGAGGCGCTCAACGCTTACATCTCTGCCAACACCGAAGAGGAGGTGTCGGCCTGATGGCTACCGTGTCCGACCCCCGCGACATCATCCTGGCTCCGGTCATCTCGGAGAAGTCGTACGGGCTCATCGAGAACAACGTGTACACGTTCGTGGTGCACCCCGACTCGAACAAGACGCAGATCAAGATCGCCATCGAGAAGATCTTCTCCGTCAAGGTCGGCTCGGTGAACACCGCCAACCGCCAGGGCAAGCGCAAGCGCACCCGCGCCGGTTACGGCCAGCGCAAGAGCACCAAGCGCGCGATCGTGACCCTGGCTTCCGGCAGCAAGCCGATCGATCTGTTCGGACCGGCCTGACGGCCCGGTAGGACCAAGAGGACTTAACTGACATGGCAATTCGCAAGTACAAGCCGACGACCCCCGGTCGTCGCGGTGCCAGCGTCTCCGATTTCGCCGAGATCACTCGCGACCATCCGGAGAAGTCACTGGTGCGCCCGCTGCACGGCAAGGGCGGTCGTAACGCGCACGGCCGCATCACCACCCGTCACAAGGGTGGCGGGCATAAGCGCGCCTACCGCGCCATCGACTTCCGTCGCCACGACAAGGACGGCGTCAACGCCAAGGTCGCGCACATCGAGTACGATCCGAACCGCACCGCCAATGTCGCGCTGCTTCACTACCTCGACGGCGAGAAGCGCTACATCATTGCCCCGCACGGGCTCGTCCAGGGCGACACCGTGGAGTCCGGCCCCAATGCCGACATCAAGCCGGGCAACAACCTGCCGATGCGCAATATCCCCGCCGGCACCGTGATCCACGCCGTGGAGCTGCGGCCCGGTGGCGGAGCCAAGCTGGCCCGCTCGGCCGGTGTGAGCATCCAGCTGCTCGGCAAGGAAGGTGCGTACGCCACGCTGCGGATGCCCTCGGGGGAGATCCGCCGGGTCGACGTGCGCTGCCGAGCCACCGTCGGCGAGGTGGGCAACGCCGAGCAGTCGAACATCAACTGGGGCAAGGCCGGCC
>CAYLWH010000082.1:8576-18677 GCA_964387245.1 uncultured Mycobacterium sp. | reverse complement strand
GTTCGAGGAGGTCGGCGACGCCGCGACCCGGGTGATCGACCGGGTCGACACCCCTGTTCCCGGCCTGGCGCTGCGACCGATGTTCGCTTACCGGCACCGCCAGCTGGCCGACGACCTTGCCGCTCATAAGATGGCGGCCGACCACGGTCTGGCACCCGCGACGATCGCCCTCACGGGATCCTCAGGGCTGGTCGGCTCGGCGTTGAACGCGTTCTTGAGTACTGGCGGCCATCGCGTGATTCGGCTGGTCCGCCACGCTGCGACCCATTCTGGTGAGCGGCAATGGAATCCGGACGATCCCGACCCGGACCTACTCGCCGGGGTCGATGCGGTGATCCACCTGGCCGGCTCCTCGATTGCGGGCCGGTTCACCGACGGGCACCGGCGTGCGATCAGCGATACCCGGATCATGCCGACTCGACGGCTGGCCGAACTGGTCGCGCGGACCCCCGGCGGTCCGCGCGTGCTGATCAGCGCCTCGGCGATCGGCTACTACGGCTACGACCGCGGGGACGAAGTGCTGACCGAGGACAGTGATCGCGGCGACGGGTTTCTCGCCGATGTCGTCGCCGACTGGGAGGACGCCACTGTGCCGGCGCAGCAGGCCGGGGCGCGGGTGGTGTTGGTGCGCACCGGGATCGTGCAATCCCCGCGCGGCGGCACGCTTCGGCTGCTGCGTCCGTTGTTCGCCGCCGGGCTCGGCGGCCGCGTCGGCGACGGCCGGCAATGGTTGTCCTGGATCGGGATCGACGACCTGGTCGACATCTACCACCGCGGGATGTGGGACACCGACTTGTCCGGACCCGTCAACGCCGTTGCGCCGCAGGCTGTTCGAAACGTCGACTACACGCGCACGCTGGCCCACGTTCTGCACCGGCCCGCGGTGTTGCCGGTGCCTGCGCTGGGGCCGCGGGTGCTGCTGGGCGACGAGGGCGCCCGCGAGCTCGCCTGCGCCAGCCAACGGGTGAGCCCCATCCGCCTGCAAGCCGTCGGTCACCGGTTCCGCCATCCGGATCTCGAGCAGGCGTTGCGCCATCTGCTCGGGCGTGCGGCCTGACCGGCCGGCCGAGAGCGCACAGCCCGCACCCGGCCAGGAATCGGTCTGGGATTGCTCGCGACGCCGGCATCACCTCAAGTCTGCCCTGCGCCGCCGACGCAGTGACGGCGGTGCGCAACGCCGGGGCCGACGGATGGACCTGCAAGTCGGCCTTCAGGCTGCGGCGGTCCTGCGGCGCCAGACCAGCAACCCCTCGGCCAGCAGGTAGACCACGAGCGAGGCGACCACCGCCGCGATGATCACCGAGTAGCGCCCGTCGAAGCCGTCAGCGGAAGTCTGCCGGAGCGGATGCCGAGGTAGGCCCAGATCAGCACCAGTCCGTAGGCGATATCCCGGTTGCGCAGCATCGTGACCGTTCCGATCACCATGGCCACCACGACCATGATCGCCGCCCACGTCGGGTTGGAGAGGCCGAAACCGTCCCAGGACAGGCTCACCAGCAGCACGGTGACGTTCGCGACGGTGGCCACCGTGGTCCAGCCGAAGTAGACGCCGAACAGCACACCCACCAACCAGCGTTGGCGCACAGTCAGATTCGCCGTTCGCAGCGTCTCGGCGATCAGAGTCAGGCACACCAGGATGGTGACAATGAGCACCACGGACAGCCAGATGACGTCGTAATGCCACGCGAACACCCATGCGATGTTCGCCAGCGAGGAGATCGCAAACGGCACGCCGATCCGGTCCAGCAACCCCGCCGCGGCGTCGCTCTGTGCGCCACCCCGGAACAGGCCCAGTTGGTAGAGCACATGCAGTCCGAGCAGGAGGTAAATCACCCCCCAGATCGAGAACGTCACCCCGGCGGGGGTGAACAAGTTGGGGTAGGCGTTCGAAATGTCACCGGTGCGACGGCCGTTGAGGGGAAGTCCGTTGGCGAGGTAGTTGACGGCGACCATCGCCAGGTAGGTGACGGCCACCAGGACCGTGATCGGTCGGCGGCCAGTCGTTGAAGTCATTTCGCCTCCTGGTATACGCGGTCTTGAAAATGATGTAGCGCAAACCGCCAGATCCGCCACAAACTTCCGCGTTGGCTCATCAAAAATGCGCCTCCAGACCGCGATCGCGGCGAGCAGCGCTGCAAGTTGTAAATGGCCTTCGTGTTGGCCAGACCGATCGAGAACTGCTTCACGCTGCCCACTTCATACCGGGTTCCGAGACAGTTGTTCACGTCGACGACCGGCGCAGGACCAAGCACGACGGCGGTGGTCTGACCCAGGGTTATCAGCTGATCGGGATCCCCGTAGGTGCCATACTGCGGATCGGTCTAGGAAGCCATGCTGTAACCAAAGACGCGGGCGCTGCTTCTGCGACTGACGCGGAGACGCTGCGGATCGTGCCCAGACGACCGCCGAGACCGGCAGCGAACCGCGGGCGCAACGACCGTAGAGTTGCGCCGCCGCGGGGTGTGCACGATGGCGGTACGCACGCTGGCGTACCGATTCCCCGCCGTGCTTCACGTGTCCCACGGGCATTCCCGCGTCGCTCACGGCATCGGCGCCGGCCAGGACATCGCCGCAGGGTAGGACCCCCAGGTGCTGATGAACAGCCCGATGATGACCGCCCGGTCGCCTTCGATCACGTAGACGGGACCACCCGAGTCGCCCTTCTGGCTCACCACGCCGTCGGCCATTGTGAACCAGCCGTTGTTCACCCGCTCGACGGAGCCGCAACTCTCACCGGTGACGGTGCCGAAGTGGCACACCGGCTGGCCGGGAGCTATGCCGCGGCCGGGCTGCGATTCGAGCAACCGGCCGCCGGGCAGGATGCTGTTCACCGCGACGTCGGGCGCCAGGGCGATGGTCTCGACGTCGCTGATCATCTGGTCGGTGAAGACGACCGCGCCGTCGGAGATGCTGTTGAGGACAGACGTGGTGGTGCCGATGGGTCGGCCGGCGGCGTCGGTCACCGGTCCCGGCGCATTGCAGTGCCCGGCCGCGTATCCGACGCGCAGGCCGGTGTCGACGTAGCCCAGTGTGCACTTGATGCTGCCCTGCCGGATTTCCATGCCCGGGTAGACCAGGGTCGGCTCGGCGCGGGCCGGTGGCACGGTGGTGGCGACGGCAAGGGCGGCGAGTGGCGCCACCGTCAAAGTCCACCAACCCCATCCCGCATGCGCCCGCACAACCAAACTATCGACCGTCCCGACCTCTTGGTTACACAAAACGGCGGCCCGCTCCGCTGTGGGATCGGGCCGCCGCCGCTGCGGTCTGATCAGTCCGGAATCGTCAGCACCTGACCGGGGTGAATCAGGTCGGGGTTGGCGACTCCGCTGGCCGACGCGATCTTGTGGTACTGGTTGCCGTCGCCATAGAACCTTTCGGCGATCGCCCACAGCGTGTCACCGGACACCACGGTGTAGGTGCGCGGGGCGGGCGGGGGCGGTGGCGGGGGCGCGGCGGGAGCCGGCGGTGGTGTCTGGACCGCGGCCGGTTCCTCGACCTTGTTCAGCTCCGGGGGCGGCGGCGGCGGCTCGCTGGTGCTGGTCTTCGAGTCCCAGGCCGCGCCGTCCGCGGCGTACAGCACCAGGTTGCGGTCGTCCTGCAGGACCAGCTTGACCTTCTTCTTGCCCTTGGTATCGGTGTGCCACACCGGCTTGTCGGGCGTGTAGAGGACGAAGTTGCCGTCCTTCTGAACCTCGGCGCGAACGACGTTCTGCCCGTTGGTGTTGGTGGCCCAGACCGCCTGACCGCGTGCCGCGAGGACCAGATTGCCGTCGTCCTGCAGCGTCAGGGTGTAGGCGCCGTTGTTGGAGGTCAGCGAGCCCCCCTTCGACAGCTGCTGTCCTTCGGTGAGCGTATCTGTCACGTCGATCCCTCTCGTTGGGTGTTTGGTCGCACGCCTCGCCCGGCGGGCGGGCGGGCGACAGAGTCGAGCTTACTGATCTTTCGTCTGTCGGCCAGATATTGGGTTCATCGTCGTCAGGAGTCGAATCCCAGCCCCAGGCGGTCCAAAGTTCTCAGGAGTACGTTGCGCTTGCCGGCACTGTGGTCGGCGTGGTCCATCGACCACCTGGTGGCCTGAATTCCTATGCCGGCCAACGGTTCCGGCGGGAATGGAAGTGGTTTGGTACGCACCATCTCCAGCCGGGTTCGCCGGGTGGCGCGGCCGTCGAGGAGGTCCAGACACACGTCTGCGGAAAAGCGTGCCGCTCCCACGCCCAGCCCGGTGAACCCGTTGACGTAGGCGACCCGGCCGCGGTGCGCGGTGCCCCAGTGCGCGCAGAACCGGGTGTTCGTGTCGATGGCACCGGCCCAGCGGTGACTGAACCGGACGTCGTCGAGTTGCGGGAACGTCAGGAAGAAGTGCGCCGCCAGCCGCCGGTAGGTCTGGGGCCGGTGCTCGTAGGACGGGTCCACCCGTCGCCCGAAGTGGTAGACGGCATCGTAGCCGCCCCACACGATCCGGTTGTCGGCTGACAGGCGGTAGTAGTGGAACTGGTTGGCGCAGTCGCCGATGCCCTGTCGGCCGCGCCAGCCGATGCGGTCCAGTTGGTCATCGGTCAACGGCTCTGTCGCCAGCACGTAGTCGTAGACGGGCACGGTATAGAGCCGGTTTCGCCGGATCAGGCTCGGAAAGACATTGGTTGCGAGCACGACGCGTCCCGCGGAGATAGTCCCCCCGGTCGTGGTCACCAGCAGCCCGCCGGGTCCGGACCGGAGTTCGGTGGCCGCGGTCTGCTCGTAGACGGCGACACCGGCTTCCTGGCACACCCGTGCCAATTCGGTTGCCAGCTTGGCCGGATGTACGAGGGCGCAGTCGTCGGCACTGAGCAGACCGGCCCGGTAGGTGGGCGAAGCCACCTGCGCCCGCAGTTCGTCACCGTCCAGAAACTGCCCCTCGCCGGTGGCCGCGGCCTCCCGCAGCCACGGCACCTGATGGGCTTCGGTGGCCACCGACAGCATTCCGGTGCGCTCCCATTCGACGTCGAGGTTCAGCCCTTCGATGTCGGACTGCATACCGTCGAGGTTCTCCAGCCCGAGTGCTTCGAGCTCGCCGAACTCGTCGGGCCACCGGGACTTTCCGTTCTTGACGCCGTGGGTGAGGCTGGCGTCGACGAAGCCGCCGTTGCGTCCCGACGCGGCCCAGCCGACGCGTTCGGCCTCGATCAGCGTGATCTGGGTGCCCGGGTCGCGCTGCGCGGCGTGCAGCGCGGTCCACAGACCGGCGTAGCCGCCTCCGACCACCAGCAGATCGCACCGCAGCGGTGCCGCCAGCACCGGGTACGCCGGTCGCGGAATCTCCAGCCACATCGAGCCGAACCTGCTGCCTGCCAGGGCGCGTTCGATCAGTCCCGGATCCACCTGGCCGTCGAAGACCGTCTTCACGATGGCAGCTTAAGGCCGGGCGCCACCCTGCCGCTGAATCTGGCCGCGATCGGTCCCAGCACCGCCAGGATGAACACGTACGGCGTCGCGATCGCCTCGACCGCGGGTATCGTCTCCCCCACCAGGCCGATGATCACCAGCGAGAACTCTCCGCGCACAATCAGCGTGGTGCCCGCACGAAGTTGCCCCTGACGACCTACGCTGTCGCGGCGGGCCGCGAACATGCCGGTGACGACTTTGGTGAACGCGGTGACGACGGCGAGTAGCAGGGCCACCGGCAGCATCGGCACCAGTTGTCTGATGTCGGCGGCCAGACCGATCGCCACGAAGAACACCGCCGCGAACAGGTCGCGCAGCGGCCCCAGCACCACCCGCGCCCGCTGGGCGGTCTCCCCGGTGAGCGTCAGCCCGACCAGGAAAGCCCCCACCGCCGCGGAGACATGGATGTACTCCGCCAGGGCAGCGACGATCAGGGTCAGCCCGAGGACGCGCAGCAGCAATTGCTCGTCGTCGGGATGCGCGATCAGCCGGCCGACATGGTGACCCCACCGGTAGGACGCGGCGAACGCGACGGACAATGCCATGATCGCGATGCCCATGCCCACGAGTGCGTGCAGCCAGCTTCCTCCGGCGGCCAGCACCGTCAGCAGCGGCAGGTAGGCCGCCATCGCGAAATCCTCCAGCACCAGCACCGACAGCACCGACGGCGTTTCGCGGTTGCCGAGCCGGCGCAGGTCGACGAGCAGCCGGGAGACCACGCCCGAGGACGAGATGTAGGTGATGCCGGCCAGCGCGAGTTGGCCGACGCCGTCGAGTCCGATCAGCCACCCCGCGACCCCGCCGGGAATCGCATTGAGGACCAGGTCCGCCCAAGCCGACGGCAGGTGCCGGCGCAGGCTCGCGGCGAATTCGCCCATGGAGAATTCCAGACCCAGCGTCAACAGCAGCAGGACTACTCCGATCGACGCGGTGGCGGTGATGAATCCGCCCGCGGCCGGTACCGGGACCATCCCGCCGTCGCCGAGCATCAGGCCGGTCAGCAGGTACAGCGGAATCGGTGAGAGCCCGATCCGGCGGGCAATGGTACCCAGCACCGTGAGCATCGCCAGGATCGCGCCGAGTTCGAGGAGCAGCGCCACCGAAGTGTGCACGCTCCGCCCTCTCCCTAACCCTTTTCCAGGATCTGGGTGACCTTGGCGATGCCGTCGGCGGTGCCGATGACGACCAGTACGTCCGCGGCGCGCAACGGTTCGGCGGGGCTTGGCGAGGGCAGCACGTCATCGGCTCGCACGATTGCGACGATCGAGGCGCCGGTGCGGGTACGGGCCGCGGTATCGCCGAGCGGCCGGTCGACGAACGGACTGCCGGCGCGCACCGACACCTGCCCGGCATCCAGCCCGGGCACCTCGCGGGTGAGGTCCGCGAACCGTTCGGCGATGCGGGGCGCGCCCAGAATCTGCGCGACTGCGTCGGCCTCGTCCTCGGTGAGCCGGAACAGCGGATGCGCGACGTCCAGGTCAGCGGCCGTGTAGAGCACGACCTCGAAATCGCCAGTCCGCTTGGCGATCACGCCGATACGATCACCGTCGGAGTTGTCGAATTCGTAACGCAGGCCCACACCGGGCAGCAGCACCTCTTTGACGTCCATGGGTCATATAGTCACCGATACGACGCCGGTGTGGGTGGCGCACGCCGCAAATCGGGTCAGCGCACGGCTTCGACGGGCACCGGGACGTCGACGCCGACCGGCCGGCGCGGCTCCCAGCCGGGGGGACCGAAGATGAACCCCAGCCGATCGCGCCACCGGTCGGTCGCACGCACATCGCGCGCGATGGCCGCGTACTCGTGGGTCTGCAGACGCCAGATGTTGAATGTGCCGACCGGTTTGGTCAAGCCGTAGCGGGGACGGAACAGCTCGTCCTGATAGGAACCGAAGAGTCGGTCCCAGACGATGAGGATGCCGCCGTAGTTCCTGTCGAGGTACTCCGGGTCCATCCCGTGATGGACCCGATGGTGTGACGGGGTGTTGAACACGTATTCGATGGGCCGCCACAGCTTTCCGATGTGTTCGGTGTGCACCCAGAACTGGTAGATCAGGTTCACCGAGAAGCTGGCGAACACCATCCAGGGCGGAATGCCCAACAGCGGCAACGGAATCCACATCAGGATCTCACCGCTGTTGTTCCACTTCTGCCGCAGGGCGGTGGCGAAGTTGAAGTACTCGCTGGAGTGGTGGGCTTGGTGGGTAGCCCAGATCAGCCGGACCCGGTGCGCGATCCGATGATAGGTGTAGAACAGCAGGTCCACCCCGACGATCGCGATCACCCAGGTGTACCAGGCCGTCACCGGCAAATGCCACGGCGCCAGGTAGGCGTAGATGGCGGCGTAGCCCAGCAGTGCGAGGAGTTTCCACGCGGCGGTGGTCGCCACCGAGACCAGGCCCATCCGGATACTGGCCCAGGCGTCGCGACGGTGGTAGGCGCCCGACGAGGGACGGTCCTCGAGGTGCTCGAGCTTTCGCGCCGCGGTCCACTCGATGATCAGCAGCAGCAGGAAGAAGGGGACGGCGAACAGCACCGGATCCCGCATCTGCGGCGGCAGCACCGAGAGGAAGTCCGCGATCGCACCCACGGCGGCCAGTTTAGCCCGGTGGAAGCTGTGGCAGCTTTGGTCGACGTGACGTCAACAGCCGGCGGACCGACACGGCCAGCGGAAGCTCAGGATCTGGTTACCCGACGCGGTGCGGATGCCGCGGTCCGGATCGTCGACGACGGGGTTTGTGCCGGGCCGGCAGGTGCACCCGGATGCGGATGTCACGGTGACCGGTCGGCCCCTTCCCCGCGGGCCGCGGCGCGGTCCTCGTCCGAGAATCCGGCGGCCATCGCCGCGGACGTCGCGCTCACGCGGCGACCGACGTAGGCGCTTGAGGCGGCGAAGGCGGCGTCGACCCGCCCGACGTGGTGGCGTAGGTCAGCGAGCGATCGGCCGAGAAGCCGAGCCGCTGTCCGATGTGCACGGCATCCATATTCGCCCCCAGGAACACGAACGTCCACGAATACTCGTTCTCCTGCCGGGTGATCGCCGCGTTGACCGCCGCATGACTCCACTCGAGGCTGGAGTTCTCGTGGCCGTCGGTCAACACCACGACGATCACCGTGCCCGGTCGCTCGTGTTCCGGTTTCGCCGCCAGGGCCGCGCCGACGTCTGTCACGAGGCGGCCGACGGAGTCGTAGAGCGCCGTCGCGCCCCGGGGCTCGAGCGCGAGCGGAGGTACCTCGGCCAGCGGGCGATCGGAGTACACGATCTGGTACTCGGTGTCGAACTGGGCCAGCGTGACACGAACATCGCGGTCCAGGCCGCGCTGCTCGTCGACGAACGCGTCGAAACCTCCCTCGGTGTCGAACTTGATCGAGCTCATCGAACCCGAGCGGTCCACCAGCATCGCGATCAGCACCCGGTTGGGATCGGTCATCTTGTTCCCCCTCTGTCGTAGTTCCTGTCCTTCGCCGAAGGTACTGATCGGCACCGACAAGTTCGGCTGTCAGTCGAGCCGACCGAGCCCGGCGCGGCGCGGGGCCAGCACCGCGGCGCACACCATGATCACGACGCCGGCAACCGGGACGATCAGCAAGCCAACCCGCAGACTCGCCGTGTCGGCCACCGCACCGACGACGGCTGGCGATGCCAGGAAGCCCGCACGCATCAACCAGGTGACCAACGTCAGACCGGCTCCGGGGCGCATTCCGGCGATGTTGTCGGCGCCGTGGAACGCCGCCGGCACCACTGTCGCGACACCGAACCCGGCCGCCGCGAAGCCGCACACGGTGGCGGGCACACCGGGGAACGCGAGCGCGGTGCCCATGCCCACGGCGGCCAGCAGTCCACCGGCCCGAACCACTGCCCGTTCGCCGAAGCGGTCCACCAACCGATCTCCGAACAGCCGGCCGACGAACTGGCACCCGACCAGCGCGATGTACCCGAACGCGGCAACCGCGGGAGGCGACCCGAGGTCGTCACGCAGGTAAATCGTCGCCCAGGAACTCCCGGCATCTTCGACGGCCGCGCCGGCGATCGCCAGCACGGCCAGCGCCGCCACCATCGCGTAGGCGCCGGTGGCGGCCGGATGGCGGTCCCCGGCAGCGGCCGGGGGTTGCGCCTCATGGTCGGGCCCCCGCAGCAGGTACCGGAGCCCGATCAGGCACACCGAAGCGAACACCGCACCCGATCCAGCGAGTTGCACCACCCGCGGCACATGCAGCGCGATCGCGGCGGCGCCGAGCAGACCGCCCAGGATCGCGCCCACCGACCACAGGGCGTGCAGCGAGTTGATGATCGACCGGCCATGGTTGCGTTGCACCCTCAGACCGTGGGCGTTCTGCGCGACATCGGTGACGGCGTCCGCGGCGCCGGCGGCGAACATCGCGGCGGCGAAGCCGAGCGGCACCGTGCTCACGCCGGCTGCCAAAGTGAACAGGGCTACCAGCACACTGCCTGCCACGGCCACCCGCGCCGAGCCGAACCGCCGGATCAGCCGGGCTGCGGTCAGCCCGGAGATCAGCGCGCCGGCGGAGAACGCCGCGACCGACAGACCGAACGCCGCATTGGTCAGCCCGAGTTCGCCCTTGATCTCCGGGTAGCGCGGCAGCAGTCCGGCGAACAACGCGCCGTTGGACAGGAACAGCGCCGAGACCGCGGCGCGGGCTCGACGGTCGCGGGCGG
>CAYLWH010000082.1:3086-8476 GCA_964387245.1 uncultured Mycobacterium sp. | reverse complement strand
CGGGAACTAGCAAGATTGCCGCCATGACGGAACAGGATGCGGTGCTGGTCGAACTTGCTCGGCGCCACGGAGTCGCCAGCGAATACGACGACTGGGTCGGCAACCGGGTACGCGTCGGCGAGCGCACCCTGATCGCGGTGCTCGCTGCGCTGGGCGTACCGGCCGGGACTCCCGAGGACCGCAACGCCGCGCTGACGGCCCTGGATCGTGCCTACTGGGGCCGTGCGCTGCCGCCCACCGTGGTGACGCGGTCCGGCGGCGAGACCCCGTTCTGGGCCCATGTCACCCACGGCGACCAGGCCCAGGTCTGGGTTCGGCTCGAGGACGGCGCGGTTCGTACCGACCTACGTCAGCTCGACAACTTCACGCCGCCATACGATCTCGACGGGCGGCTGGTCGGCGAGGCCACCTTCGCTCTGCCGGCCGACCTACCGCTGGGTTACCACCGGGTGCACCTGAGCAGCGGCGGACAGGAGACGCGCGCTGCGCTCATCGTCACCCCGTCGTGGCTCGGGTTGCCCGAGCGGCTGGGCAGTCGCCGGGTGTGGGGGCTGGCCGCCCAGCTCTACAGCGTCCGTTCGGAGCGGTCCTGGGGGGTCGGCGATCTCACCGACCTGGCCGACTTGGCGGTGTGGTCGGCGGCCCGACACGGTGCGGGTTACCTGCTCATCAACCCGCTGCACGCCGCGGCGCCCACCACGCCGATGGAGCCTTCGCCCTACCTGCCGACCTCGCGACGCTTCGTCAGCCCGCTGTACCTGCGCGTCGAAGCCATCCCCGAGTACGCCGACCTGCCCAGCCGCAAGGAGGTGCGCGGGCTGCACGCCGAACTGAGCCGCCGCGCACGCAAGATCGACGCGATCGACCGTGACGCCGCCTGGAAGGCGAAGCGCAAGGCGCTCGAACACGTCTACCGGGTCGAGCGGTCGGCCGGGCGCGAGACCGCCTACGCGGCGTTCCGAGCCCGCGAGGGCGCCGCGCTGGATGCCTTCGCGACCTGGTGTGCACTGGCCGAGCGCCACGGCGACGACTGGCACACCTGGCCGGCGGCGCTGCGCCACCCGGCCGCCGAAGGTGTGGCCGCATTCGTCGAAAAGCATTCCACCGCAGTGGATTTCCATCGCTGGATGCAGTGGCAGCTGGACGACCAACTGGCCAACGCCCAGTCTGCCGCCGTGCGCGCGGGTATGCCGCTGGGCATCATGGCCGACCTGGCCGTCGGGGTGCACCCCGACGGGGCTGACGCCTGGGCGATGCAGGACGTACTGGCCCTCGGCGTCACCGCCGGCGCACCGCCGGACGAGTACAACCAGCTCGGCCAGAACTGGTCGCAGCCGCCGTGGCGGCCAGACCAGCTCGAAATCCTGGAATATCGACCGTTCCGGTCGCTGATCGGCGCCGTGCTGCGGCACGCCGGCGGGGTTCGCATCGACCACATCATCGGCCTGTTCCGGCTGTGGTGGATCCCCGAGGGCCTGCCGCCCACCGAGGGCACCTACGTGCACTACAACCACGAGGCGACGATCGGCATCGTCGCGCTGGAAGCCCACCGTGCCGGCGCGGTGGTGGTCGGCGAGGATCTGGGCACCGTTCAGCCCTGGGTGCGGGACTATCTGCGCGACCGTGGACTGCTCGGCACCTCGATCCTCTGGTTCGAAAGCGACCAGTACACCGGCGGGCCGCTGGCCGCCCAGCACTGGCGTGAGTACTGCCTGGCCGCGGTCACCACCCACGATCTGCCGCCTACCGCCGGCTACCTGGCGGGTGACCATGTGCGACTGCGCGATTCGCTCGGACTGCTCACCCACTGCCTCGCCGACGAGCAGGCCGAGGACGACCTGCACCGGGCGGCCTGGCTGGCCGAACTGCGCCGGACGGGGCTCCTGGAGCCAGCCGGTGAGCCCGACACCGAACAGGTCGTCACCGCGCTGTACCGGTACCTGGCTCGCACGCCGTCACGTCTGCTGGCTCTGGCGCTGCCCGACGCCGTCGGGGACCGCCGCACCCAGAACCAGCCGGGCACCACCAACGAATATCCCAACTGGCGTGTCCCCCTTGCCGATCCGGACGGCCGTCCGATCTTGCTGGAGCAGGTCCTCGACGACGTGCGCGCCGCTAAGCTGTGTGATGTGATGCGCGCGGAAACTTCGTTGCCGGATCCACTGGCATGAGGTTTCATCCCGTCGCGCCGGCGGCGGCAGGCGGGACCGCGGTCCCGGATCGGGTGATGACCGTCGATACCCGTCCGGCGCGGCGGCAGCGCCGATGAGCGCGTTTCCGAAGTTGTTGAGCCCAGGCCGAATCGGGTCGATGGAGCTGCGCAACCGGCTGGTGATGTCGCCCATGGAAACCGGGTACGGCACGCCGGACGGCCTGCCCACCGACCGCACGGTGGCGTACTTCGAGGCCCGCGCGGCCGGTGGCGCCGGTCTGATCACCGTCGGTGCCACCGGCATCGATCCCCGGCACCCCCATGCCCGCGGTGGGTTGCAGATCGGTACCAACGCCTCGGTTTCGGTGCACCGGGTGCTGGTGGAGGCGGTGCATGCGCACGGCGCGAAGATCCAGCCGCAGATCGTCCATGCCGGGCCCGACGGGCTGGGACCCGAGATGCATGGCGTGGCGTCGCTCGGACCGTCGGTCATCGGGTCGTATCTGACCGGCAACCCGTCGCAAGCTGTGACCGAGGAACAGATCACCGCCGTGCTGGACCTGTTCCGCGCCGCCGCCCGTCGGGTTGCCGAGGCAGGCTACGACGGCATCGAGCTACACGCCGCGCACGGCTCCATGTTTCTCGGATCATTCCTTGCGCCACAACGGAATCGGCGCACCGACTCCTACTGCGGCGGTTCGGTGGAAGGCCGTATCCGCATCGTGCTCGACGCGCTTGCCGCAATCCGCGCAGAGGTCGGTCAGCAGCTGCCGATCACGTTACGGATCTCCGGTTACGAGCGGGTGGCCGGCGGCCGCTCGCTGGGCGACACCGCCCAGATGGCCCCACTGCTGGTGGAAGCCGGTGTCGACGCGTTCCACATCAGCGGCGGCCTCATCGATCGGTTGGTGACGGGGACGGTGAACGGGGCCGACGACGGCGACGCCGTCAATGTCGGTGCGGCCGCGGCGGTCAAGGAGGTCGTCGACGTACCGGTGATCGCGGCGGGACGAATTCACGATCCGGTGCGCGCCGAGCGGGTCCTCAGCGACGGCCGGGCGGATTTCATCGCGATCGGCAGGCCGATGCTGTCCGACCCCGAACTGGCGAACAAGCTCCGTGACGGCCGGGCCGATCAGATCTGCCGGTGTATTTCCTGCGAGAACTGCGTCGACGCCATGGAGGACCGTCTCGCCGTGGACTGTGCGGTCAACCCGCGCACTGGCAGGGAGCGCGAGCTGAAGGTCACCCAGGTCGCGGTGGCCAAGCACGTCGTCGTCATCGGCGGTGGACCGGCCGGTCTGGAAGCCGCGCGGGTTGCCGCCGGCCGTGGCCACCGCGTGACGTTGTTCGAGCGTGAACGACAACTCGGTGGCGCCTTGACGGCGGCATCGATCTTACGTCCGGAAAATCAGCCGTTCCTGAATTATCTGCGTGCCGAGATCGCCCGTTGCGATGTCACCGTGTACACCGGGCACGAGGTGGACGCCGACGAAGTGGCCGGGCTGGCACCGGACGCGGTGGTGGTCGCCACCGGTGCCGCCATCGAACTACCCGATCTGCCCGGCGCCGACCTGCCGCATGTGCACAGTGGCCCGGCACTGCGCGACCTGCTGTCCGGCCACGGCGGCACCGGTCCGGTGTGGCAGCGGGTCGGGGCCCGGATGTTCTCCGGGGTGGGCCAGACGCTGGCGCAGCCGGCCGCGGTGCGTGTCGCATCGAAGGCCTGGCTTCCGTTCGGCCATCGGGTCGCCATCATCGGCGGTGACCTGGTCGCCACCGAGTTCGCCGAGTTCCTGGCCGCCCGAGGCAGGCTGGTGGCCATGCTGGAAGCCGGTGACACACTGGCCCCCGAGGTGGGTCCCAAACGCCGGACCGAGCAGTTGGACCGCCTCGATCGCCTCGGTGTCACCGCCCACACGCGGGTCGGCGTGCAGCGGATTGTGCCGGGCGCGGTGGTGTTCACCCCCGACGGCGGCAGGATGCGCCGCCTCATCGCCGACGATGTAATCGTGGCGGGCACCGCGCAGCCGGACCTGCGGCTCTACCACCGCCTGTCCGACCGGCTGGCGTTCGTCGGCATCCACGCCATCGGCGATTGCACGGGGCTAGGTCTGATCCGTAAGGCAACTGAGGATGGCGCCCGTATCGGCTGCCTGTTGTGATTGGCCATTGCACAGTCGATGCGGTCAGTAGGATTGCTTTCCATGCCGTTCGCCGAGGGTGCGACCTTCGCCGGGTACACCATCATCCGCCTCCTGGGTTCGGGGGCGATGGGTGAGGTGTATCTGGCGCGGCATCCTCGGCTGCCGCGTGACGACGCGCTCAAGGTGCTGACGGCGAGCGTCTCCCGCGACGACGAGTACCGGTTGCGGTTTGACCGCGAGGCAGATCTGGTGGCCGCGTTGTGGCATCCCAACATCGTCGGCATCCACGACCGCGGCGAATCCGACGGCAAGTTGTGGATCGCGATGGACTACGTCGAGGGCATCGATGCCGGCGAGTTGCTGCGGGCCCATCCAACCGGGTTGCCGCCCCAGGATGTGGTGCGGATCGTCAACGCCGTCGCCGAGGCCCTCGACTACGCGCACAACCGGCACCTACTGCACCGGGACGTGAAGCCCTCCAACATCCTGATCACCAACGACGATCCGGCCGAGCAGCGGATCCTGTTGGCCGACTTCGGGATTGCACGCAGAGATGACGACACCATGGGCCTGACCGCGACCGACATGACAGTCGGAACCGTCGCGTACGCGGCGCCTGAGCAGTTGATGGGCAAACCGCTCGACGGCCGGGCCGACCAGTACGCGCTGGCGGCCACCGCCTACCACCTGCTCACTGGTAGCCCGCCGTTCACGCATTCCAAACCTGCGGTGGTGATCAGTCAGCACCTGACCGCGGCGCCGCCGAAGCTGAGCCAGCGCCGTCCCGACCTGGCGCACCTCGACCCGGCGCTGTCCAAGGCGTTGTCGAAGGATCCGGCGGGCCGCTACCCACGGTGCGCGGACTTCGCCATGGCGCTCAGCAGCACCCTCGGCGCGGCGGACGGTTCGA
The DNA here is from genome assembly GCA_964387245.1 of uncultured Mycobacterium sp. Lineage (GTDB taxonomy): Bacteria > Actinomycetota > Actinomycetes > Mycobacteriales > Mycobacteriaceae > Mycobacterium. Next base: position 3,267 of record CAYLWH010000082.1, on the reverse strand, counting down.
CCACGTTGGCATCCGCCGCCGGCCAGGATCAGCACGGCGGCGCGGACGGCCGGTCGACCGGGTTGCGGACGCGAATGCTGGTGCCGGCGATCATCGGCACCCTGCTCGTGGCCGCCGTGGCATTCGGCCTGGGGCAGTTCGCCGGGAAGCAGGCGTCGCGCCGCACGGACATGATCAGGCC
>CAYLWH010000082.1:0-2986 GCA_964387245.1 uncultured Mycobacterium sp. | reverse complement strand
GCCTGGGGCAGTTCGCCGGGAAGCAGGCGTCGCGCCGCACGGACATGATCAGGCCGGGCACCACAACCACCGCCCAGACGCCGGCCGCGACCCAGACTCCGACGGCCGTCACGACCGCGGCCACGGCGGTCGGTTCGGCGGTGGTCGGCGCCCGGTGTGCGGACCCGGGCGCCACCGACAGCACCGCGGACGGGGCGACCGCGTACTGCGCCAGATTGCAGTACACCGACCGCGATCTGTGGTCGCTGAGCCCCGGTGAGATCCCGAACCCCGTCGTCACCACGTCGCCGACGGCGCCACCGCCCTACGAGGAGGAATCGCCGGTTCTTATCTGTATGCAGCAGACCGGCCACAGCAAGCTGCGCTGCGTCGGGGAGATTGCGCGGGGAAACAGCGGGTGATCAGGACCGTTGGTGCCCCGCGGTGAAACGATTGCGTGGGACCCGACGATTACCCAGAAGTTTCACCGGTAGCGCTTCTGCGATATCTTCACACCCGCAGCAATCAATCGGAGGTCCGCGTGAAGAAGGTTGTCCTGCTGATTCCCGGGTTCAGCGCGGCTGTCGCGATGGCCGTCGTCGGCGCCGGTCATGCCGGCGCGGAGGCGCCCGACGTCACCGGTGAGACCTACGCCAATGCTGTTGCCATCCTGCAGGCCCAGGGCTACACAACTGTCTTCGGCGGTTCGGTCGGTAGTGGTCTACCCGAGTCGCAGTGCATCGTGATCGAGCAGAAAGGCGCGCCCACCAGCCAATGGGGGTCGCCACCGGGGCAGCGCGGCACGGTACGGTTGCGGCTGGACTGCAAGTTGGCACCGGGCCAGACGAGGCCGCCGGCCCCCAACACCCGCTCGCTGGTGCCACGCGGCGGTTCGGTGCCCGGCAACAACGGCGGCAACCGACCCACTCCCGGGGCCGGGACGGTCACCGTCACGCCGGTTCCGATCGGCTGAGCTGACGCGCGACAAAGTCAGAGGTGACCCGACGCCACCCCCGGTTCATCAACGCCGCGACTACCATGTGGCGATGCTTCCGGAGCGGAACCACACTGACGCCTCGACCAGTGGGCGGATACTGGCCGCCACGGCAGATGTGCTGAGCCGTGCCGGCATGACCAAGCTCAGTCTGTCGGAGGTGGCGTCGCAGGCGGGGGTGTCCCGGCCGACGCTCTACCGGTGGTTTGCCTCCAAGGAGGAGTTGCTCGACGCGTTCGGCGCCTGGGAACGTCGCCAGTTCGACGACGGTGTCAGCAAGGCCACGGCCGGTTTGCGCGGCAACGAAAGGCTCGATGCTGCACTCCGGTTCATCGTGGAATACCAGCAGTCCTACTCCGGTGTCCGAATGATCGACATCGAACCCGGGCATGTCATCGGGCAGATAACCAACGTCATCCCCGTCATGAGGGAACGCCTGGAGCGGCTGATCGCCGGCCCGCGCGCGGCGGTCGCTGCGGCCACGGCCGTCCGGGTGGCGGTCGCGCACTACATCGTCCGCAGCGACGACGAGGACCAGTTCCTCGACCAACTGCGTCACGCCGTCGGCCTCAAATCCCGCGACTGACTTCGCCAGAGCCGACGTTTCGGCGCGCGGCCGGAATGTGTTCACTGACCAAGGGCCTCGACGATCCGCCAACGCGCGGCGTCCAACCTGCGGTTCGTTCGTAGCTTCCGGTCGGCACACCTAGTACCCTCCATGCTGAGCGACTGCTTAGCAGCCCATGAGCGGTCCGCAGGACGACCCACCTGGAGCCATCGCCGATGACCGACAGTGTGACCACCCGCTATGCAGGCACGGATGCCTCGCGTCGAGGACACCCGGTTGCTCACCGGTCATGGAACCGTCGACGACATCCAGCGGCCCGGCATGCTCCCTGACACCGACTCTGCATCGGCGCCGACTGTGCAGGTTACTGAGGAGAATCCACCCGGATTTCACCGATAACCCGCACAGTCGACGTACCGGTCGCGGAAGAAGGTGTTGCCCGAATGGGCTTCGCCGTGCAGGACGGTGTGCGGGCCGGCGTCGATCACCTCGGTGATGACCTGGAAGTTCTCCAGAGGTACCGGCCGTCGCCCACGGGCGTCCGGCCCACCAGCCAGCGCGCCGACGTCTTCATCGTGTACATACCGCTCGCGCCGTCCATTCAGCGGTCACGCACACCCCTACTCGCACGTTGTGTACCGGAACGCTGATTCGACCCGGATCGAGCGTACGCAGAACACGCACCCCTCGCGTGTCGCCCAAGGGACACGCACGCTCACCAAGGAAGTGGGGACATCGGCCGCAGCGAGGCCACTCAGGATAATGTCGCCAGGCATGAGCAGGTTGGTGCCGTTGGCCGTCGCGTCGGCGGTGATCGGGGCCTGCTACCGCTGGGTGATCCACCCGTGGATGCGCACGTGGGGTGCCAGGCCGGAAGAGGTGGTCGCGGTGCTGCCCGGCGACGACTTGGTGCCGGGCGAGGTGCCGTCCACCACCCGAGCGGTCACCGTCGGCGCCCCGGCGGCCGCCGTCTGGCCTTGGCTCGCTCAGATCGGTGAAGACCGCGGCGGGTTCTACAGCTATGACGTATTGGAGCGTGCGGTCGGTGCCCACATGCACAACGCCGACTCGGTGCACCCGGAATGGCAAGGGCTGATGCCGGGCGACACCATCTGGTTGGCACGCCGGTTTGGCCGGCGTGCAAGCCAGTTGGTGGCCATGGTGGAACCTGCTTCGTATCTGGTGCTGGTGTCACCGACCGACTACGAGCGCATCCGGGCGGGTGGCCCCGCTCGCGGCTCCTGGTCTTTTCACCTGTTTCCCGACGGCCGCTGCACCCGGTTGCTGGCGCGCGGTCGTGGCGGCTCGGCCGGTCATGCGCTGTTCGACGCCGCGCATTTCGTAATGGAACGCAAGATGCTCCTGGGTATCGCCACACGGGCGACCCGGTTGTTGACCGTCTTTCGGGATGACGACCACGGGGTGTTGTGCCGTCGTTGATCCTG
>CAYLWH010000081.1:0-19084 GCA_964387245.1 uncultured Mycobacterium sp. | reverse complement strand
CGTCGCCCGGAAATCGACACCCGATCCCCACCACGGCCACCGGCTCCGCCCCGGCATCGAGCGGGAACACGGTCCCGGCCCGAACGAGTTCACGAGCCAGCAGCTCGCGGGCCTGTGGCGACATTCGGGCTGCACGTTCGGCCAGGCTCGTCACGACTCGGTCGCCCGCTCGGTAGCCTCGAGTTCAGTGGCATCCACAAGATCGGCCAGCAGGTCCATCTCGTCGTCGGAAAGCGTTGATTGCGGGACGGATGCCGCTTTCCCCGGCCCGTCGGCCGGGGGCGCATACCCCATGCGCTCACCTAACGCCGCCGCGAGACCGGAGATCGTGGGGTAAGCCCAGACGAGCGCAACCGGCAGCGTGATGTCGAGACCCGCTTCGAGCCTGTTACGCAATTCCAGAGCCATCAGCGAGTCCACGCCAAGCGACTCCATCGCCTGATCGTGGCCCACCGGTTCGGTCGAGCGCAGGACCGCCCGAATCTCCTCGGCGATCGCCTGGGCGAGCCGGGCGGGACGCTCACCCGGTTCGGCAGCATCGAGTTCGGCCCGGATTCGGCCGCCACGGCGCCGTTCGGTGGTCGTCGAGTCGCGCAGCTTGGCGAACAGCGACGACCCCTGTACCGCCGGGAAGGACTGGAACCACTGCCGCGCGTCGAGACTGAACACCCCCGTGCGGGACCGGTCTGCGGCAAGCACCACCTGCATGGCCGCCATGCCCTGCTCGGCGGTGATCATCGAGAAGCCGAGATCGGCGAAGAACTGGGCGCGCCCCACCCCGGCCCATGGGCCCCAGTTGATCCCGACGGCGGGCAGACCCCGGGACCGCCGGTACGCGACAAGGCCGTCGACCCACGAGTTCGCGGCCGCGTAGGCGCCCTGCCCGGGCGAGCCGATGAGCGAAGCGGCCGAGGAGAACGTCAGCCACCAATCCAGGTCCAGATCGGCGGTGGCCTGATGCAGCCACCAGCTGCCCGCGACCTTCGGGGCGAAAACCCGCGCCACCGCGAATTCCGACATGTTGCCCATGATCTCATCGGCCAATACCGTCGCGCTGTGCAGGACTCCGGCCGGCCGCAGTCCGGCGTCCTCGACAGCGGCAACCAGGCGCGCGGCGGTGCCCGGCTCGGCGATGTCGCCGGTGACCACCTTCACCCTGCCCCCTGCGGCGGTCATGTCCGCGATCGCCGACCGGACGTCTGCGCTCGGGGCCGAACGCCCGTTGAGGACGACCATTCCAGCGCCGTGGCGTATCAGCCACTGCGCGAAGACGAAACCGAGGCCACCCATACCGCCGACCACGATGTATCCGCCGTCACGCCGTACCAGCGGGGTGGGCGGTGGGGCGGCGACCGCCTCGACACAGCCGCCGCGCGGCATCGAGATGACTATCTTGCCGATGTGGCCCGCGGACGCCATCAGCCGGAAGGCGTCGGTCGCACTGTCGAGGCGAAAGTCGGTAACGGGAAGCAACTGCAGTTCGCCGGCTCGGGCACGGGTGAGGATCTCCTCGAGGAGCCGTCGGTACCGGTGGGGGTGCAGCCGGAGATTCAAGTCGAGGTCGACCACCGAGAAGGAGGCGCTTTTCGCCAGCGCGGCCAACCCCAACGTGGCGTCGGCGAAGACGTCCTTCTTGCCCAGTTCGATGAACCGGCCACCGGGGGCCAGTATCTGTACACCTCGGGGAATCGCTTCTCCGGAAAGCGAATTGAGAATGACATCGACACCGTAACCGTCCGTCACGTCGAGTATCTCATCGGCGAACCCGACGCTTCGTGAGTCGCCCACATACTCGGCGCCGAGCCCCGACAGCACTTCGCGTTTGGCCGCTGAGCCGGCGGTCGCGTAGATGCGGGCCCCGATCATCTTGGCGATGGAGACCGCTGCCAACCCGACACCGCCGGTGGCGGAATGAATGAGCACGCGTTCGCCCGGAGCCAGTCGCCCGACTTCGCACAGCGAGTGCCAGGCCGTCAGGTACGCGACGCCGAAGGAGGCCGCCTCATGATCGGTCAGCGCGTCGGGAACACCGACGACGAGGTCGGCACGTGTGGTCAGGTGGGTGCCCAAGGCGCCGGGGCCGAAGGCGATCACGCGCTGGCCGATCTCGACCGAATCGACTCCGGCGCCGACAGCCGCCACGACACCGACGCACTCGCCGCCGATCACGGGATCACCGCCGTCCAGCCCGGGGTACACGCCCATGGCCTTGAGTACGTCACTGAAGTTGAGTCCCGCGGCGAGGACGCGTACCTCGACCTGATCGGCCTCCGGCGGCATCCGCTTCACCGCGTGCACGGTCAGCGAATCCAGCCGGCCGGGATGGTCGACCTGCAGCCGGACCGCTCCGGAGCCATCCAGGTTCACCACGGTGCGGCGAGGCTCGACGGCAAGGCCGCCGCCACCCGCCCTCGGGGCGGGCACCAGCCTGTTCACGTATCGCCGGCCGTCGCGCAGAGCCACCTCGTCGTGGCCGGCGCCCGCAAGCAACTCCGCTATCAGGGCCGAAGCCGACCCTGCGCCCTCGGCGTCGACGTCGACGATGGTTGCCCTCAGCTCCGGATGCTCGAACGTCAGGACCCGCGCAAGTCCGCGAAGCCCGGTCTGCGCCAACGTGACTCGATCACCCGGAGCAAGCTGTTGCGCGCCGCGGGTGACAACCCACAGCCGCGGACTGGTTCGGGCGCCGACCCGTGACAGCGTTTTCACGACGTCGGCGATGAGCAGCACCCGCGCCTGCGCCAGTTCCAGTTGCCGGGAATCCGGTAACACCTCGTCAACGGGCCGGGGCGGACATACAACGACGATGCCGTTCCACGAGATGTCGTCTCGCGTCAGAGCCGCCTCCAGTGCAGCAGTGTCGCCGACGGGCACCAGATGGCAGAACCCGGCGTGCCCGGGCAGCCCGGACTGCAAAGCAGTCAGCAGCGAGTCACCGACGGCGGTATCAGCGACCAGCAACAAGGCGTCCACGGCGCCGGCCGGCGTGTCGAGGTCCACCGGTTCCCATTCCAGCGTGAACAAGCGACTGTCCAACTCGTCACCGGCTCTTTGGGCCTGCCGGAGCACCATCTCGACTTCGTCGATCTCCAGAAGTACCTGCCCATCGGGACCGGTGAGGACGACCCGGCCGGCGAAGCGGTCCCTGCGGGAAGTGGCGCTCAGCGAGGCGATGGCGCGGACACCCTCGGTCACATCCCCGTAAACGCGGATGCCGGCCAGCCGGACCGGGAGCACCACGGCGGGCTCGTCGCTCTCCTCGGCAGCAAGGTCGGCGGCCGCCTTCGTGGCACCGAGCGCCTGAAGCGCGATGTCGACCATGACCGGATGCAGCAGGAACCGCGGAGAGCCCCGTCTGGCCGGGGACGGTAACCGGACCGCGGCGTGAGCAGTGCCGCTGCCAGTGACGGCGAGCCCGACGATGCCCCGGAAAGCCGGCCCATGTTGCTGCCCGGCGCTTCTCAGCCGTCGGTACAGTTCGTCGGGATCGAGCTCAGCCAACCCCGCGTCGTCGAACTGCGGCCGCTCCGGCGGGGGCTGCACGTCGCGCTTCAGCGTCGCGTGGGCATGCCTGATCCAACTGGACGGCCCGCTGCGCGAGCGGATTTCGACCCGGGGTGTCGATGCGTCACCGCTCAGCGTCGTGACGACGACCGTCGCGTCGGTGACGTGCATCAAGTGATCCAGACGGAGCTCGTCGATCATCCACGGGTCGTCGCCGTGGGCGCCGAACGCCTCTGTCACCGCCGCGAGCGCGAGTTCGGCGTAAGCCGCCCCGGGCAGCACGCACGCGTCGTCGACACAGTGGTCGCCAAGCCACAGCACGCCTGGGCCGAGCGTGCTCTCCCATACCCGGGTGCCGTTGGTCGGATCCGTGACACCGATGCCCAGCAAGGGGTGTGTTCCCAACGGGGTGCCGGTGCTGGTGGCGATCCAATGGCGAGTGTGGCGCCAGACAGTGGTGGGCAGCGATGGGTGTGGCCCCCGGGGGTGATCGGTGTGCGGCGGGTGGGTGGTGTGGGTGGTGTTGAGGTTGGTGTGGAAGGTGACGGTGTCGTGGGTGTCGCGCTGCAGAGTGCCAACGCTGTGGTGATGGTGGCCGGCCAGGGTGTCGGAGATGGCGTGGGTCAGCAGCGGGTGGGGACTGATCTCGATGAAGGTGGTGTTGTCGGTGCCCGCGGCGGTGATCGCGCGGCTGAACCGGACCGGGTTACGCAGGTTGGCCGCCCAGTAGTCGGCGTCGAATGTCATTGCCGCACTGGCATCCTCGACCGAAGTGCTGATCAGCGGGAGGCGCGGCGCGGTTGGCTGCAAGCCGGCCAGCGCGTTGCGCAACTCGGGCAACACCGCATCGATGATCGGATGATGAGACGCCACATCGACGTCGATTCGCCGAGCCAGCCGGTCCCGGGCGCTGACCAGCGCGACCAGCGCGTCAATCCGTTCGGGTGCGCCGGCGATGACCGTTTGGCGGGGGGAGGCGTAGACGGCCACCGTCAGCTGGGGGTGATCGGCGATCAGCGCCTGGGTTTCGGTGGCGCCGAGTTCCAGCAGCGCCATGGCGCCCTGGCCGGCCAGTCGCGACATCAGCCGGGACCGTGTCGCGATCACGTGCAGGCCTTCGGCGGGCGTGAGCGCCCCCGCGACGACGGCGGCGGTGACTTCGCCCATGGAATGCCCGATCACCGCGTCGGGCTCCACGCCGTAGGAGCGCCACAGTGCCGTCAGCGCCAACTGGGTGCCGACCAGGACCGGTTGGATGCGTTCGATACCGGTGACCGGCTCGCCGCCGGCGAGCACATCGCGCAGCGAGAATCCGGTCTGGGCAACGAATACCGGTTCGAGCTCGGCGACGGCCGCGGCGAAGGCAGGCTCGTCGGCGATCAGCTGACGGCCCATGCCGGCCCATTGTGAGCCCTGACCGGAGTACACGAACACCGTGCCGGCGCCACAGGGGCCATCGTGTGGACGCACCACCCCCACTCCCGGCCGGCCCTCGGCCAGCGCCCGCAGCCCGGCCACCGCCTGGGCATGATCAGCCGCGCACACGGTGGCAAACCGGTGATGACGGGCCCGGTGGTGGTTCAGGGCATGGGCGACGTCGGCCGGTTGCACCGCGGACCCGGGGCCGTCCATCCAGTCGGCGAGCGCACCGGCCATCGAGGCCACCCGGTCGACTGTCTTGCCCGATACCACCAGCGTGCACACCGCCGGCGGCGCACCCCGGTCCTCCACCGCCATCGGCGGGGCCTGCTCCACCACCACATGAGCATTCGTTCCGCTGACGCCGAACGACGACACACCCGCCCGGCGCGGGCGATCCACCACCGGCCAACGTTGTCCCGACGACGCGACGGCCAGGCCGGACGCCGCTTCGGTGGCATACGACGTCAGCTGTGAAAAGTTCAGGTGCTTGGGGATGTAGCCGTGGCGCACGGCCAGCACGGTCTTCATGAAACCGGCGATCCCGGCCGCGGCCTCCAGGTGGCCGATGTTGGTTTTCACCGACCCGATCACCAGCGGTAGCGAACTTCCCCGATCGGAGAAGACCTGGCTCAACGCCTCGAGTTCGATCGGATCGCCGAGCGGCGTGCCCGTGCCGTGCGCCTCGACGTAGTCGACGTCGGTCGGAGCCAACCTCGACGACGTCAAGGCCTCGCGCAGCAAGGCCTGTTGAGCCACCCCGTTGGGAACGGTCACGCCGCTGCTGGCGCCGTTCTGGTTGACCGCCGAACCGCGGACCACGGCCAGCACCGGGTCGCCGTCACGCTCGGCATCGGCCAGTCGCTTGAGCACGACCACCCCGCAGCCCTCGCTGCGGACGTAGCCGTCCGCGCCGGCATCGAACGTCTTGCACTGCCCTTCCGGGGACAGCATCCCCCACCGCGAGCACGCGATGCTGGGTCCCGGGCTGAGCATGAGGTTGGCGCCCCCGACCAGCGCCAGGTCGCTCTCCCGCCGGCTCAGGCTCTGCCCGGCCAGGTGTATCGCCACCAGCGACGACGAACACGCCGTGTCGACGACCATCGCCGGGCCCCGGGTGCCGAGGAAGTACGCCAACCGCCCCGCGGCGAAGTTCGCAGCGTTTCCATTGGGTATGTAGGCGTCGAGATCCTCTGGCCGCAACCCGGCGGACAACATGAGCATGTAGTCGTAGGCGGTCAGACCGACCAGGACGGCGGTTTGCGTACCGCGGATCACGTGCGGCGGGATGCCGGCGTCCTCCAACGCCTCGTAGGCCACCTCGAGGAGAAGCCGCTGCTGCGGGTCCATCGCGGCTGCCTCGCGGGGTGAGATGGCGAAGAACTCCGCGTCGAACTCGTCGGGTTGCCAGGAGGTGAGGAACCCTCCTTCACGGTTGCAGATCGTCCCCGGCACGGTGTGATCGTCGGTGTAGTACATGTCGGCGTCCCACCGTTGCGGCGGTACCCGCACGATGCCGCTGCGGCCGGTTTCCAGCAGCTCCCAGTACTGTTCGGGGTTGTTCACCCCGCCGGGAAACCGGCAGGCCATTCCGACGACGGCAATGGGCTCGGCGCCCGCCTTCGCGGCAACCTCCCACCGCTGCGAAGGTTGTCGCAACGCTCCGGCCTCCGCGAGCCGCCCGTGTTCGTCGGCGACGCCGCGTTCACGATCCGCCGTTTCGGGAAGGATCGTCGCCAGATGGTCGACGAGCGCTTCGACGGTCGGGTAGTCGAAGACAACAGCGGGGGCAAGCTCTGCCCCCGTGGTCTCGCTGAGGTGGCGTGCAAGTGTGACGCTCATCAGCGAGTCCATACCGAGTTGGAAGAATCCGGTGGACGGATCGAGCGTCTCCGACGGTGGCAGTCCCATGACTGCCGACGCCAGCGCAACGACGTGGTCGGTCAGGACGTCACGACGTCGTTGCGGTGGGCACTCGCGCAGTACTCGGCGGAACTCGCTTTCCACTGTTGCGGGTGGGGCGTCATCGCCGGGGAGCAGGTCGTCCACCATGCGCAGCGATCCCCGCGTGCGATACGCGGCGGCCAGCCGTGGCCAGTCCGCGTCGACGACCACCGAACGCACGGGCGCGTCGGAACCCATCGCCAGCGGAATCGCCCGGATGGCCACGTCGTCGGGCATCGGCTCGAGCCCGGCGTCGGAGGTCACCTGGCGGGCACCGTATTGGGCGTCTGCCAGGGACTTCCACACTCCCCAGTTCACGACGGCGCCGGGCAGCCCGAGGGTCCGGCGGGCATGCGCCAGGGTGTCGAGGAAAGTGCTGGTCGCGGCGTAGTGCCCGAGCCAACGCGAACCGAGTAGCCCGGAGATCGACGAGAACAGAACGAAGTGGCGCACAGTCGTTTTCAGGGAGAGGGTGTGCAACAGCCGCGCTGCGTCCAGCTTCGGACGGAACATGGCGGACACGTCGTCATCGGTCATGTCGCACAGCGTCACCGGGCCACCGGCGAAGGCCGCCAGGTAGATGCCCTCGAGCACGGGGAGGTCGGTCCCGAATCGGTCGAACAGCGCCGTCATCGCCGCCTCGTCGGCCGCGTCGGCAGCAACCTCGATCAGCGTGGTGCCCGTCGATGCCAGGCGGCGGGCCAGCTCATGGAGCCGTTGGCCGGGCGTTCGCGATACCGCGACAATCGTGGCCGCCCCCATGTCGGCCAACTGCTGGATCAGATGCGGACCGATATTCCCGGTCGCTCCGATGACGAGATGGCTGGTGTCATCGGCGAGCACGCAGGCTGAGTTCGGCGGCGAGTTCCGCCGCTGCAGTCGCGGGACATGACGGACCGCTCCCCGGTACACGACCTGGTCTTCGCCGTCGTCAGCCCGAACTTCGTCCACGAGACACCGTGCGGCCGATCCGGCCGGTACCGATTCGTTGAGATCGACAACGCCACCCCAGATTTCGGGATGCTCCAGGGCGAGCGTGCGGCCCAGGCCCCATAGCACGGCATGAGCCGGGTTGGCCGGGTCACCCGGTGCGACGGGTTGGGCGTTGCGGGTCAGAATGAACAATCGCGACGGCGAGCCCACCGCGGTGAGCGCTGCGGCAAGCCGTCTGGCCGCATTGAACAGGCGGTAGCTCGACGCGACGTCGATCCCGTCCGGCACGGCGGGCGCGTAGAGCACGCATCGTGCGGTGCTCAGCGCGTCGATCAGCGCGGGCTGATCGGCGTCGCATTCCACCACATCCGGTGGCAGCACGGTGACATCAGCATCGAGGATGCGGCCGAGTTCAGCGCCCAGGTCGGCTTCGGCCAGCACGAGCCAAGCGACATCGCTCGCGGGGTCGGGTGCCGGCAACGGACGAACGGGCCAGGTCAGCTCGTACACCCAGTCCGCCGGGAAGCCGTCGCCGGCTGCACTCGTCGCCGGACGGCGTGCGCCGTTCACGCCCCGGGGCGACGCTGCCCGGGCGTCGTCCGCCGCAGTGCTGATCCAGTGGCGAGTGTGGTGCCAGGGCATGGTCGGAATGGCCTGGTGCGGTTCGGGGGGGTGGTCGGTGGGCGGCGGGTGGGTGGTGTGCGCGGCGTTGAGGTTGGAGTGGAACGTGTGCGTGTCGGGGGTGTCGCGTTGCAGGGTGCCGAGGCTGTGGTGATGCGCACTGCCCAGGGTGTCGGTGATGGCTTTGGTGAGCAGAGGGTGCGGGCTGATCTCGACGAAGACGGTGTGGTTGGCCCCGGCCGCGGTGATGGCCTGACGAAATCGTACCGGGTTGCGCGTGTTGGCCGCCCAGTGGTCAGCATCGAAAAGCATTGCTGAACCAGCATTTTCGACAGTGGTGGTGATGACCGGGATGCTCGGGGTCTTGGGGGCCAACCCCGCCAACGCCGCCCTCAGCTCGGGCAGTATGGGATCCATCATCGAGTGGTGAGACGCGACCTCCATGTTCACCCTGCGCGCGAAGACGTTACGCTGCCGCGCGGTGGCGACGAGGGTGTCGATCGCGTCGGTCGGACCGGCGATCACCGTCTGCCGCGGCGACGCATAGACCGTCACCGTCACCTGCGGGTAATCGGCGATCAAGGCCTCGGTCGACTCGGAGTCCAGCTCCACCAGAGCCACCGCGCCCTTGCCGCTGAATTGCGACATCAATCGCGACCGGGTGGTGATCACCCGTAACCCTTCGGCCGCGGTCAGCGCCCCGGCCACCACCGCGGCACTGACCTCACCCATCGAATGCCCAACCACGGCATCGGGTTCCACCCCGTAGGACCGCCACAGCGCCGTCAGGGCCAACTGCATCCCGAACAGGACCGACTGAACACGCAGGGAGCCGGACAACGGCTCGCTGTGGGTCAACACGTGGCGCAGCGAAAACCCTGCCTCCGTCACGAAAGCCGGTTCCAGCTCCGCGATGGCCGCGGCGAAGGTCGGCTCATCGTCCAGCAGCTGGCGGCCCATCCCCGGCCACTGCGACCCCTGCCCGGAGTAGACGAACACCGTTCCCTCGCAACGCCCATCGTGCGGGCCGACCACGCCCGGAGCGGGCCGGCCCGCCGCCAACGCCCGCAGGCCGGCCACCGCCTGCCCGCAATCTTCGGCGCACACCGTGGCGAACTTCGGGTGGCGGGCACGGTGGTGATTGAGGGTGTGCGCGACCTCGGCCAACGGCACCTGCGCGCCGGCATCCTCCATCCAGTCGGCCAGCGTCGCCGCCATCGATGCCACCCGCTCGGTCGTCCTGCCGGACACCACCAACGTGCTCACCGAGCGTTTGCCGGCCGACACCGGCACCGCGCCGGGTTCCGGGCCCTGCTCGATCACCACATGCGCATTCGTCCCGCCGAAACCGAAAGACGACACCGCCGCCCGACGCGGACCCCTATCGGCGGGCCACTCGGTGGCGCGGGTCGGGACGAAGAACCGGGTCGGGGACGGATCGATGGCCCGGTTCCACCGGGAGAAGTGCAGATTCGGTGGAACACGTCCGCGCTGTACGGCCAGCGTCGCCTTGATGAAACCGGCGATCCCGGCCGCCGCCTCGAGATGACCGAGGTTGGTCTTCGCCGACCCCAGCGCGCAGGGATGTTCCCCGCGGCCATACGTGGCTGCCAATGCCTCGAACTCGATCGGATCACCCAGAATGGTTGCGGTACCGTGGCATTCGACATAGTCGACCGAGCCGGCGGCAATATTTCCGGCGCGCAGCGCGCTGGTGATGACGTCCCGCTGGGCCAACGCGTTCGGCGCGGTCACGCCGTTGGATCGGCCGTCGGAGTTGACCGCCGAACCCCGCACCACCGCCAACACCCGGTCCCCGTCGCGCACCGCATCCACGAGCCGCTTGAGCACCACCACCCCGGCGCCCTCACCGCGCACGAACCCGTCCGCACCCGCGTCGAAAGTCTTGCAACGGCCCTCCGCCGACAACAGGCCCCAGGCCGAGATGGCGATCTGGGTCTCCGGTCGCAGGATGACGTTGACCCCGCCGGCCAGTGCCAGGTCGCTCTCCCGCAGCCGCAGGCTCTGACAGGCCAGGTGCACCGCCACCAGCGACGACGAACACGCCGTGTCCACCGCCACCGCCGCGCCCCGCAGCCCCAGCAGATACGCGATCCGCCCCACCGCGGTGCTGTGCGGGTTCCCGGTGCTCACGTACGCGTCGATTTCGGCTCGGCGCTCGAGGTTGACAAGGGTGTAGTCCCACGACGACAGGCCCATCACGACGCCGGTTCGGGTGCCGCCCAACGAGTCCGGCGGAATCCCGGCGTGTTCGAGCGCCTCCCAGGCGACCTCGAGCAGCATCCGCTGCTGTGGGTCCATCGCCGCGGCCTCGCGCGGGGTGATACCGAAGAAGTCTGCGTCGAACCCGGCGACATCCGAGACGAAGCCGCCCCACTTCGTCGTCATCCGGCCCGGTACCAGCGGATCGGGGTCGAAGAACGCATCGGCATCCCAGCGATCCGCGGGAATCCGGGTGATCGCATCCTGACCGTCGACCAGCAACCGCCAGTAACTCTCCGGCCCCGCCACGTCGCCCGGAAATCGACACCCGATCCCCACCACGGCCACCGGCTCCGCCCCGGCGATGCGCGAGGCCTTGTCGAACTCGGCGGCCAGGGCGGTGCGCTGCTCGCCGGTCATTGCGGCTATCCGACCGAACGCGGCACTCATCGGGCCCTGGTCCCGGTTTCGGCGGGAGCGGATCTGATGCGATCGAACAGCGTCTGCGCGACGCCGCTTGTCGAGTCGGCTGGGATCCGGCTTCTGAGTTCGTCCTGCAGATCGAGGTGGGCGTAGGCCGCGTACGGTGTGCGCGCGGTTGAGATTGATGTGGGAGGTGAGGGTGTCATGGGTGTCACGGTGCAACGTCGGGAGGCTGTGGTGGAGAAGCGGCGCGAGGGTGTCGTAACTGGCGTGCGCACCGGGTGCGGACCGATCTCCACGATTGTGCCGTGGGACTTCCCCGTAGCGGCGATGGCCCACCTGAACTGCATCGGGTTGCGCAGATTGTCACACCAGTACTGGGCGCCGAACAGCCGCGCCGAAGCGCCGGTGTGGTCGTGGCAGTTGGTGATGAAAGGGATGATCGGCGGCGGCGCCACACCGGCCAGAGCCGCTCGCAGTTCGGGCGACACCGGATCGATCAGGTGGTGGGACGCCAATCCGACCTCGATGCGGCGCGCCGGCCGGTACCCGTCGATCACCGCGTCGACCTCGTCGGACGGCCCGGCGATAACCGACTGCCGCGAAGAGACACATACCGCCAACGTTACGTCGGGCGGAAGTGTTCGCGAGCATCAGGGTGAGCGTGTGGGGGTGATGGAGTTGGTGCACGCGCGGTGCGCGGGGTATCGACATTTGAGGCGTAGACCGACATCGTGAACGCAGGTTCGGGTGACAGGGCTTGACTTGCTCGTCGCCGGCCGCGTGCTCGCCGGAGCCGCAACGCTCGCCGAAGCGCAAGTCCTCGGTCTGTCGCTTGGCCGCAGGACTGTCGTTTGTCAGCGTCTCTGCCCACGCGTATTGGCCCGGCAACAGGTTTGCCGCGAACCCGGGGCCTACCCAGAATGTTTTCCATGCAAGAACCTGGAAACTTGCTGGCATCGGTCTGGAGGCTTCCTGTGCGGCGATGCGATAGCGCCGCCGATTCCGGTCCACGTGGGACGCGCTGATGCAGGAGCGGCGAGCAAACACCAAAATCTGCGCGCCGTAGGTGCAGCAAGGTTGGCGGGGGGAACCAGAAATGTCCGGTTTGAGTCCGATCTCGTGGCGCGTCGGCAGCCTTCGTCGCACCGCCGCGCGGATGAGCGTGTCGATCGGTGTCGCAGCGCTGGTGATGACCACGGTGGTGCCGGCGGCGTCGGCGTCGGCCCCTATAGAGCCGTGTCCGGACACACACGTGACGTGCGCCTTGATCATGGGCTTCACCAGCCTCCCGACGCCCGACGACGCCTACATCGACGCTGTCAGGAACCAGTTCATCGCGCCGACACATCCGGGCCAGCACATCAAGTACGTCGCGGTGACGACGCCTGAAGAGGGGTGGCCCCTCACGGGGCTCATCCGCCTCGGCTGCGCTGCCGTCGGAGCCCCGAGCCTGTGCGGGCCTGGCGGCGCGGCGTGGCCGGACGAGCCGTGGTGGAAACTCTCGGGGCTCTTCGACCTCACATACGATCAGTCGAACCGGGCCGGGCTCGCCGATCTGGAGGCGGCGGTGGCCGAGCACCCCAACGACCATCTGGTGATCTACGGCTACTCGCAGGGCGCGGCCATCGCGAACGTGGAGAAGCAAAGGCTCGCCGAGCAGTACCCCTGGGGTACCACAGCCCCCGACATCGACTTCGTGCTGGGCGGCGACCCCAATCTGCCCAACGGCGGCCTTCATGCCCGTTTCCCGGGCCTCTACATTCCAATCCTCGATTGGTCTTTCAACGGCCCCGAATCGACCGACACCCAGTTCGACACCGTCGTCATCACCCGGCAGTACGACGCCGTCGCCGATTTCCCGTTGTATCCGCTCAATCTCGTCGCCGATCTGAACGCGGCTTTGGGCTTCTTCTACGTGCACTTGAACGGCTTCGACGTCAGCCTCGCTGACGATGCGCCGACGTCGCCGTCTCGTCAGGAGACGTATGGCGACACCGACTACTACTTCTTCGAGACGCAGGATCTGCCGCTGTTCGGCCCGCTGCGCACCTTGGGGGTGCCCGAGAAGTACATCGACGTGGTCGAGCCGTTCTTCCGGGTGCTCGTGGAACTGGGCTATGACCGCAGCATCCCACTAGGGGAACCCACCCCGGCGCGGCTGCTCCCGATGCACGACCCGGCGACGGTGGCCGCGGATCTGGTCGACGCGGTCGGCGAGGGGATCGACAACGCGCTGGCCCTCACCGGGTCGGCGCCGCTGCCGAGGATTCCCGCTCCCGGCGTCGGCGCGGATAGCAATGACGGCGGCGTTGCCGGCTCGCCGGAAAAGGTGGTGGACCGCAACGCTGTTGGGGATGGCATCGCCACTTCGCTGCGCGCGCTCAATCCGGTGAGCATCGAGCAGACCGGAGCGGACGGGCAGAACCCCGGGCCGCAGACGCCGCTGGGCCGCTGGAGGACACTCACCCCTAGGTCACTGACCGACGGCTTCAAGTTCCCACCCCTCAAGGCGAGGTCCTCCCCGGCGGACAACCAGACCGGCGGGCCATCGGCGAAGGCCGGGGCCAACATCGGCGGCTCGCTTCAGCAGCTCGGTCAGAATGTGGTGAAGACCGTCAAGAAGGCCACCGACAGCGTCACCAAGGGCTTGGGCGGGTTCAGTGGACACAGAGCCGAAAGCAAAGGCTGACGGCATCCGAAGTCGCGTGCAATCAGACTCCCGCGTGCGCCCGCTGTCGCAGCGCCTCGAGGTTCTGCCGCATCTGTGGCCGCATGTCCAGGTGCTGCGGATGGAGGCGCGCGTAAAGCCAAGCAAGGGGGCGGTACGGCCAGGTGTCGATCCGGTATGAGTGTGTGACGCGGGTCCCGTCGCCTTCCGTGACAAAGGTGTACGACCAGGTGGTCGAGTCGTGGTACAGCGGGTTGCGCCGGTCCGACACGGTGTGAAACGTGAAGCGCCGGCCGGGATCGGCGGCGGTCACCTCGCAGACCCGGGACCATCGCATGTGGTGTGCGCGGTTGACCCCACGGAACCGCGCACCGACCGTTCCCGGCGGCCGACCTGGGAGCCACGCGCAGCGGCGGCATTCGGGGCTGCGTTCGCCGATGCGGGTGACGTCGGCGACCGCGTCGTAGAGCTGCCGGGGCGGGGCGTCGATCCACAGTTCCACCGAGCCCTCCGCGCGGGCGGGCGGATGCAACCGGGGGCTCACGTCGAGGTCGGCGCCCCACCGGGCGGCGCACGCTCGGCGATACGGTCGTTTGAATGCGCGCAGCAGCATGAACCGGGTAACCGGACCGACCTTGTGCACGGTGATGTCGTAGTCCTCCCGGTCGACCCCGTCGATGGCCCAGTGAGCTTCGACCCCCAACTCCTGCTTCGTCTTCGGGGCGATGAATTCCCTCTGCTCCACGTCGTCCAACTGACGTTGGGTAAGGGTCCGGGCGACGACCGGCATCATATCGTCCTCCTCGCGCTGCAGATGCGGCAGCAAGACTTCTGCGAGAGCGTCGAGGGAACGTGAAAGATCTTCTCGGGCAGCCGGATCCGCACGGTATTCGGTTGCGGCGGCGGTGACCCGCTCGATCTCGAGGGCGATCCGCGCATGGTCGGCGTCCATCGCATCGAGCAGTGCCCCGGCGGCCGGGTTCAACTCGCGGACCAGGGGCCACAGCCCGCGGTCCTCACCGCTGTGGTGCATGTGCAGGAATTGCATCATCCAAAGCAGGTGATCGGCGAGGGCGACCCGCTGGGTCGGCGGGAGTGCGGCGCGGAGCACCTGCTGGGCGCGCGCCAGGTCTCGGCGCAGCGCGTTGTGCACGATGTGCATCATCCGGGTGTCGGCTGGGGCCCGTGTCTCGGTGATCGTGGTCATTTCTACTCCAGACAGTGTTGCCCGTGTGTCACACGGGACGGTCCAGGATTTCTTCGATGCGGTCGGTCAGCCATGACTCGTAGCGGGCGCGACTCCAACCGCATTCGTCGACGAGCAAGGCATATACCTGGTCGGCGGACTGCACATACAGTTCGTCGACCTGACCGGGATCGGGGTCCCGGCCCGTGATGAGGCTCGCGAGGCCGACGACCGAGCGCCTGCGTTGGGCCTCGAAGTCGGCGACCACCGCCGCGAGCGTGGCGTCCACCGTCGCACCCTGGCGGATAGCCGCGGTCAGGCGGTAGGCGCGCTCGTTGATCGTGGCGGCCATGCGAGCGGTGGCCTCGACGCGCTCGCGGGTCGTACGCCCGGTAGCGATCGCCGTGAAGGCGGGCCGGTCCGCCAGCGGCACCGGTGCGTCGTCGCCGACAATCGCGACGTCCACGGCCGACTTCAACAGCTGGGCCTTGGATCCGAACGACGCGTAAACGGTTTCGACGGAGACCGCCGCGGCCCGGGCGACATCCCTGATGCCGGTGCCCGCCCAGCCGCGCTCGGCGAACAACCGGCCCGCGGCGTCGAGCACGGCCTCCCGAGTCTGATCCGCCTGCATTCGGCGCCGCGGTGAGTCATAGCGGCGGGTGCCGGACCTGCCGGGCGCCGCGGCGTCGTACTCGGTTGTCGCCATATTGCCCATGCTAGAACGCATGAATTTTCATTACAATAGCGTTTGGTGAATTGTTGCCACCGCTACCCAGGGGCACTGGCGGTGGAGTTTCCGACCGCTGACGAGGCATCGCCCAGCGGCTGAGCCGCATCACCACCTTGCTCGCCGCCCTCGACGCGGCCGCCGACTCGTCGGCACCGTGCCGTTGGCGCCGGACTAGCGAGCGCAGTCCAGGGATACCGAAATGGACCGGCTGACCACGACCCACACCAGATCGTGGTCACTGTTGTGCCCGTGTCTCCAGTCGTTGTCGACGGCAACGAGTCTGGTGACCGTCTGAGGATTCCGAACACTGGTGACGATGCATTCGGACAGCGGAGCACTGCCCACTCTGTCGACGTTGACGGTGTACCCCTCGGCTTCGAGCACACCAATGGTCACGATTGCCGACGGATCTGCCGCAGCCATGCCTGCCGGCAGAACGATCACCCCGCACCCCACCAACACCGCGGCGAAACCCAGTTCCATTCGCATCGGCTCGCCCTCCGATTCCCTCGAGCGATACCTACCCGATACATCGACAACCGAGGCCGGAGCGTTTCCGGAACGCGACAGACCCCGGACGTCGCTGAACGGCCGAAGCGACCCGACTTCTGATGCACACTCGGTACTGGTAACCCGGCGTCGGCGAAAGGAGATCCCGTGCCCCAGAAAAGATGGTGGACCGGCGACCCGGTCTGGCTCGCGGACGTGCTGCGAGCCGAGGGTGTCCGGCTCGTCGAATTTCCCGGTTGGCGCGACCGCGGCCATGGAGACTTCAAGGACATCCGCGGGGTCATGGTGCATCACACCGGATCGGACAACGCCAGCGCCGCCTCCATCGCCCACGGCAGGCCTGACCTGCCCGGACCGCTGTCGCAGCTGCACATCGCGCGGGACGGCACGGTGACCGTGGTCGCGGTCGGCGTCGCATGGCACGCCGGCGTCGGTATGTATCCGTGGCTGCCGACCAATATGGGCAACTGGCACATGATTGGTATCGAATGCGCCAACAGCGGGACCAGCCCGACAGCGCCGCACCGCACAAACTGGCCCGACGCACAATATGAGGCGCTGGTTCGTAGCTGCGCCGCGATGAACCGCCGCCTGGCTCAGAATTCCAGCCGCACGATCGGACACAAGGAGTACGCGGGCAGCACCCAAGGCAAATGGGATCCGGGCGCCATCAACATGGACATCTTGCGCAGCGACATTCAGGCTCGCATCGGCACCATTCCCAACCCGGCGCCGACACCGAGACCGCCGGTACCGGTCGGTGAGTACGCTGACATCCTGCTCTTCCGCGGTTCCGCCGGGCCACAGGTCGCCCAGCTACAGCGCCAGCTCAAGTATGGCCACCACGCGTACGCCGGGCATCTGGTGATAGACGGCATCTACGGTCGGCAGACCGAGGCCGCGGTCAGGGAGTTTCAGCGAGGCGCCCAGGGCTTGAAGGTCGACGGCATCGTCGGCCCTGCCACCTCCGCCGCCTTGAATTTGAGGGTGGTGCCACCCCCAGGGCTGCTACTGGCGGCCGACGATGACACGGACCGAAATACTTGACCGCGCTGGACCTCAAACAGTCTGCAGTCCTTGCCAATCCGGCGGCAGTGTCCGGCGGTCGACTGGCTCAACCCCTGCCCTGGTGGGCGGTGGCACCCAGATCCTCCGCGCCTCCGCAGCCCGGTACGGGGCTGATGACCCTCGGAGAAAGACAACGCCGAGATCGCCCACCGGAATTGGCACCCGACGATCGCAACCGGCGATGGACAACGAAATACACACTCGGAGTGTGGCTTTCGATTGTGTTGCGCGCCAGGGCGCTGGCATGAGTACCGAAAGTCCGCCCAGTGTCGGTTCGAGTCCGACCGGAGGCACGGAGACGGCGCGGTAATGACGACAAGCACTGCTAATCTGCCTCTAATTCGACGCTGAGGAGAACCGATGGTTGACATCCTGACCGGAATTCGGCACAGGCTGAGTCTGGCCGCCGAGAGCGCGATCGCCGTGAAGCGACTGTACGAGACCGGCCTCCTCGATCTCGGCAACCTGGGCCTTACGGTGGAGACCGCGAAGAACGCCAGGGTCTACGGACCGCAGGCGTCGCTGACCATCCAGGGCGGCCGAAAGTACGCGAACTTACCTGCGATCGTCGACGAGCGCGGGACGTTGACGTATCGGCAGGTCGACGACCAATCGTGGGCGCTCGCGCACGGCCTGCAGAAACTCGGAGCGTCGGAGGGCTCTGTCGTCGGGTTGCTGTGCCGGGACCACCGTGGCCTCGTCATCGCGATGGCTACCTGCGGCAAACTCGGTTGCCGATTGGTGCTGATGAATACCGGCTTCGCCAAACCTCAGTTCGCACAGGTCTGCGAGCGTGAGAACGTCACGGTGGTGCTGCACGACAGCGAGTTCCTTGGTCTGCTCGATGCGCTTCCCCCCGAACTGCCGCGGGTGCTCACCTGGGTGGACGACGGCGCCGAGTTGCTCCCGTCCGCGCAGACGCTCGACGACATCGTGGCGACGAACTCTACCGAGCCGCTGCCCCCACCGAGCAAGCCGGGTGGATCCGTCATCCTCACCAGCGGCACCACCGGTCTGCCGAAGGGAGCGCCGCGCGACACGGTGTCGCCGCTCGCGACAGCGCAGATCATCGACCGAATCCCGTTCCCCCGCAGGGGAACCATGGTCATCGTGTCGCCGATCTTCCACAGCACCGGGTGGGCCACCTACACGGTTGGTGCCGCGCTGGGCAACAAGGTGGTGACCGCGCGGCGGTTCAATGCTGAGCGGACTCTGCAGCTCATAGCCGAGCACAAGGCCGACATGCTGGTCGCTGTCCCGACGATGCTGCACCGGATCGTCGAGCTTGGACCCGACGTCATCGCCAAGTACGACACGTCCTCGTTGACCACGATCCTGATCGCTGGGTCGGCGCTGAGCCCCGAATTGTCCAACCGGATTCAGGGCACCTTCGGTGATGTCCTCTACAACATGTACGGGTCCACCGAGTGTGCGATCGCCACCGTCGCCAGCCCTGCCGAACTGCGCGCCGCCCCCGGCACCGCGGGCCGTGCGCCGGTGACCTGCGAGGTGGTGCTCTACGACGAGCACGACCAGCGCATCGACCGCGTCAACCGTCGCGGCCGGATCTTCATCCGCAACGGCGCGCCATTTGCCGGGTACACCGACGGGCGGACCAAGCAGATCATCGACGGCTACATGTCCAGCGGCGACACGGGCCATTTCGACGAGAACGGGTTGCTGTTCGTGGATGGGCGCGATGACGACATGATCGTCTCCGGCGGCGAGAACGTCTTCCCGCAGGAGGTCGAGAACCTGCTCGAGGAGCGGGCCGACATCGCCGAGGTGGCGGTTGTCGGTGTGGACGACGTCGAATTCGGAAAGCGGTTGCGCGCCTTCGTCGTTTCCG
>CAYLWH010000080.1:16058-19316 GCA_964387245.1 uncultured Mycobacterium sp. | reverse complement strand
CCGGCTGCTGGCCGTCGAGGCCCGGCTGCCGATCTCCACCTCCTACCGCTATCTGCACGGGTCCAGCCGAGGGTTTTTTGAGGAACCGGAAGGTGTGTTCGAGGTCGAAGCGGCGTAGGAACGCGCGCCAGCACCGGTCGACGTCGGCTGCGGCGGTGTGTGGCCGGGAGTGCCATAGCCATACCGGCTTGGGGTGGCGGTCGCCGGGCAGGCGGTCCACGGTGAGCCGGATGGGGGTGCCCTCGATGATCGGCAGTTCGCCGTGGTGGTGTTTCCAGGCGGCGCGGCGGTTCAGCCGGGGGTGCAGCCGGTGCCAGGCGTGGGCGCGGGCGGTGCCGTAGCGGCTGGTGTCGCTGCTGGTGGCGACCGCGGCGCCGGGGTGGTGGTCGGGCTGGTCGAGATTGAACTCGTCGCCGTGCCGGGACAGACGCCCGGTCGCGCCGGGCGGCCGGGTCGGGGCGGGGAAGCAGAACACCCGATCGCAGCGGACCCGGCCGAGCAACTCGACCGGCAGGTCGGCGAGCAGTTGCCTCAGGCGGGTGACGTCGTAGCCGGCGTCGAGCACGATCAGAATGTCGGGATCGCCGTCGCGGTGCTGCCCGGCATCGCGCAACCGCTGCACGAGGTCGCGCAGCTGGGCGGCGGTGACCGCGGTGGGGTCGTCGGTGGGGCCGAGGCGTTGCGCGTCCAGGATCGCCGTCCAGCTGGTGCGGCCGGTTTCGAGCGCGACGACCAGCGAGTAGGGCCAGCCGGGGATCATCTGCGCGCTGCCCTTGCCGCGCCCATAGACGTGGCGGAACATCCGGTCGTCGCTGGTGGGGGCATCCGGACGCAGCCAGGGGCTGACGTCCACCGCGAGGGTGATGCGGCCGGATTCGTCGCGGGGCCAGCGACGACCCGGCCAGGGTGCGGCGCAGCCGGCCCACCCGCGACCTGCCCGCATGCCAGCGCGTCGTAGAGGGCGCCGTGCCCGCGGCCGTGCTCGGGTGTCGGCGAGAGCTCGGGCAGCGAGACCACCGGCCCGCCGGCGCACAGCACCGCGTCGGCGAGTTCGAACAACGCGTCGGCGCGCCGCTGCAGGCAGGCGTGGAAGTCGCGACGGAACCCGGCCAGCGCGGCCAGGCCCGTGGCCTCGGCCATGCCCATCCCGGTCTCCTCCCGGCTGTCCCAGGCGACACGCCGACACAGGAGCCACGAATGCCCGAATCATCCGGCCGGACCGAACAATTGGCCGACTACCGGCGTCAGTATCGGAAACTCGCCGCGCAGCTGGCCCAGATCGGGTTCATCGCCACCGGCACCCTGATCGAACGCAGCACTCGCTGCGGCATACCCGGCTGCGCCTGCCACGCCGACCGCCCCGACTGCACGGCCCCTACCACCAATGGACGACCAAGATCGCCGGCAAGACCGTCACCCGACGCCTCACCGACGGCCAGGCCGCCCACTACCGGGAATGGATCGACAACAACCGACAGCTACGTGAACTCACCCAAACAGATGCGCCAGATCAGCGCGCGCGCAGCCGAACTGATCCTCGCAACCGACACGCCCGAAGGCGGCTGATCACGGGCCCCCGAGGTTAAAAATCAAGCTGAGGGGAACTAGGTACGCCAACTCGTCAGGACGTCGATGAAGCTTTCTCAACGGCCACGGATACGAGGATCTTCTGGATACTTGCGGTGGACAAGCCAGACGCCTCGATCAGTTGAAGGATCGAATGGCCACAAGCCCTCGCGTCCTCAATCTCCTGGCTGAGTTCCAGACCCAATTCTCCGACCACGCGTAACGCGGCCAGGTATGAATCGACAAGTTCACGAAGACGAGCGCTGGTCCCTTGGCTAACAGTCTGGGACGTTTGCAAGTCGATGTTTGGCAATCCAATTTTGTGAAACATACCCGTTCCTCCAGTGGACCGTATTCGGCCGAATCCTACCAGGTGATCACCTCATATCACACTCTTGACGTACTCTTCACCTTTGGTTGGGCAATTCCTCCCAGCAACTATGTTGCTTGTTGCCGAGTTGGCCGTTTTCAAGGCCCCGAGCCGCAGACTGCTGCCAGGTTCAACCGTGGCGGAGAAGGATGCCAGCCGCGGCGCCGCGGCGCCGCCGCTCAGGCAACGGCGCCGGCTGGGGATTGCGCAAGCGGCGCCCGCCCGGCATCGCGATGCTTGCGTTTGCGGGCCTCGCTCAGCGACAGATTCAAGACCACCTGATCGAGATGACTGCATCGATGAGATACAACGTCGACAGGTCGACCCAGGTCAGCAGCAGACCTGCCAGCAGCGGTCCGACGATCGCGCCGAACTGCGCGATCGTCATGTTCAACGAGTTCGCTGCCGGCAGTTGCTCGGTTGGGCGACATCCGCGGGATCGCCGCCGACCTAGCTGGTGAGTTCACCGCGAAGAACGCCTGTAGAACTGACAGCAGGCACGGCACCGACCATACGTTGCCGAGCGCCGACGCGGCCTGTACCCGCCAAAGCCGGCGGAAGTCCGGGCGACGCAGCGGCGTGGTGTCGGCGAACGGTCGCCTCACGGCTGGAGGCGCTCGGTGCGGCCACCTGTCACTTGAATTCGGTTGTGCACGCGATTCTCCCGGCCCTGCCAGAATTCGACGACGTCGGGGGTGATCAGGTAGCCACCCCAGTTCGGCGGTACCGGCACAGTCTGCGAGTCGGCGAATCGGGCGGTGACATCGGCGAGCTGTCGGAGTAATGCCCCGCGGGATGCGATGGGTTGCGACTGGCGCGAGGCCCACGCACCGAGTTGGGAGCCGCGCGGTCGCTTGGACCAGTAGTCCAGCGTACGTTCCGCGCTGACCCTGGCGACAGAACCTCGCACATGGACCTGCCGACCGAGCGCATACCACGGGAAGGTGACCGAAGCGAAGGGCGTTGCGGCCAGTTCGGCGCCTTTGGCGGAGTCGTAGTTGGTGAAGAACGTGATACCGGATTCCTCGACGCTTTTGCACAACACCGACCGGCTGACCGGCCGCCCGTCGCGGACGGTGGCAAGAACCATGGCGTTGGGCTCGGCCAGACCCGCACGTTCGGCGTCACCAATCCACTTGTGCAGCAGCACGAGCCAGCCCTCATCGAGCCAATCCGCGTCGAGATCGGCGCTGCCGTCCTTCTCTCCCGAGCCGTATTCGACCCGCATACCCGCGAGGTGTTCACTGTCCGGTACCGCCATTGCGCCAACGCTACGCCGCGCGGACGACGAAGCCGGCGAGGTACGAGCCGGTGAGGAGCCG
>CAYLWH010000080.1:0-15958 GCA_964387245.1 uncultured Mycobacterium sp. | reverse complement strand
GCGGACGACGAAGCCGGCGAGGTACGAGCCGGTGAGGAGCCGGGTTTGTTACCGATCGGTAGTGACGGGTTGTACATCGGGTGGGACAATCGGCCCATGACAGCGGTGCCAAAAGACTTTGCCCCCGGATTGGCCGGGGTGGTGGCGTTCGAAACCGAGATCGCCGAACCCGACAAGGACGGCGGGGCGCTGCGGTACCGCGGTGTCGACATCGAGGACCTGGTCGACCTGCGGGTCACCTTCGGCGAGGTGTGGGCGCTGCTGGTCGACGGCCGGTTCGGGACGGGCCTTTGCCCCGCCGAGCCGTTCCCCCTCCCGATCCACACCGGCGACGTTCGGGTGGACGTGCAAGCCGGCCTGGCCATGCTCGCCCCTATCTGGGGCTACCGACCGTTGCTGGACATCGATCACCGCACCGCGCGCGACCAGCTCGCCCGCGCCTCGGTGATGGCGCTGTCCTACGTGGCGCAGTCCGCGCGGGGTATCTACCAGCCGGCGGTGCCACAACGGCGGATCGATGAATGTTCAACGGTGACAGCTCGGTTCATGACGCGGTGGCAGGGTGAACCGGACCCCCGACACATCGAGGCAATCGACGCCTACTGGGTGTCGGCTGCCGAGCACGGCATGAACGCGTCGACGTTCACCGCACGGGTGATCGCCTCGACGGGCGCCGATGTCGCGGCGTCGCTGTCGGGCGCGGTGGGTGCGATGAGTGGTCCGCTGCACGGTGGTGCGCCCGCGCGTGTGCTTCCGATGATCGAGGAGGTCGAGCGGACCGGTGACGCGCGCGCCGTCGTCACGGGCGTTCTGGACCGCGGCGAGAAGCTGATGGGATTCGGGCATCGGGTTTATCGCGCCGAGGATCCGCGCGCCCGCGTGCTACGCGGCACCGCCAAGCGCCTCAGGGCTCCGCGCTTCGAGGTCGCCGCCGCACTCGAGCAGGCCGCGCTGACCGAACTTCGGGATCGCCGCCCCGACCGCGCTATCGAGACCAACGTAGAGTTCTGGGCGGCAGTGGTGTTGGACTTCGCGGGAGTTGCCGCCGCGATGATGCCGGCGATGTTCACCTGCGGCCGCACCGCAGGTTGGTGCGCCCACATCCTCGAGCAGAAGCGACTGGGCAAGCTGGTGCGGCCGGCAGCGGTCTACATCGGCCCGGGCCCGCGCCGCCCCCAGTCCGTCGAAGGTTGGGACGAGATCGCTCACCCGTGACCACCGACCCGGTATTCACCAGCGCCGCAATGGCTTTCGCGCAGCTGGTACACCAAGTCCCGGCTGGCGCCTGGGACGGCCCAGGACTGGGCGAGTGGGATCTGCGCGCTCTCGTCGGTCACACGTCGCGCTCGCTGATCACCGTGAGTACCTATCTGGCGACGTCCGCTGAGCATGCGGACGTACCCGACCCGCAGTCCTACTACAAGCTCGTGCGCGACGTCGCGTCGACGATCGGGCCGGCGGCGGTCGCCGAACGCGGTCGACAGGCCGGCCGCGATCTGGGCGCTGATCCCGCCGCAGCCGTCAACGCCCTGGTCGAACGCGCACTCACCGACGTCGCGGCCGCGCAGAACCCGTTGATCGAGGTCATCGGCGGACTCGGCATCCGGCTGCACACCTACCTACCGACCCGCACCTTCGAACTCGCGGTGCACAGCCTGGACATCGCCCGCGCCGCCGGCATTGCCTTCAGCCTGCCGTGCGACGTGCTCTGCGTTGTGACGCCGCTTGCCGCACGGATCGCGGTGGCGCTGGGCGACGGCGAGTCCGTCTTGAGTGCGCCGACGGGACGAACGCAGCTGCCGCCGTCGTTCTCGGTGGTGTAGACGACGATGAGATCTCGGCGGCATCGCGGTCTATACAGTGACCGCCCCGCCCAACGTCCAGAGGAGATCGACATGGCTATCGACAATCGTCCCGCCCTCATCCCGCACCTCGTCGTCGCCGACGGCGCCGCCGCCATCGACTTCTACATCCGGGCGTTCAACGCCACCGAAGAAGTCCGAGTCCCCGGACCGGACGGCAAGTTGATGCATGCCTGCGTTCGGATCAACGGCGCGCCGGTGTTCCTGAACGACGACTACCCCGAGTTCAACGACGGCAAGTCCTCGACACCGATTGCGCTGGGCGGCACGCCAGTCACGATCCATCTGCATGGACCCGACGTGGACGGCAGATTCCAGCAGGCGACCGACGCCGGCGCCACGGTGGTCATGCCGCTCGAGGACCAGTTCTGGGGCGACAGATACGGTTTGGTTCGTGACCCGTTCGGACATCACTGGTCACTTGCCGAGACAGTACGCGAGGTCGACATCGCCGAGATCGCGCAGTCGGCAGCGCAAGGTGGCTAGCCGCCGAGTCTGGATCGAACCCGTTCACGCACCGTGGGTTTCGGTGCCGACGCGGCAACCGCCAACATGTCAGCGACGGCGGTGAACTTGTTTCGCGGACGTCCGGCCGCCGCGCCGCGCGAAATTTCGGCCGCGTCGATCGCCCGCCAACCGGCTGCGTCGACCACATCCGGCCGGCGAGCCCGAACGAGTTTGCCCAGCGCCCCCGCCCGCTTGGCGGGATCTGCGAGCCGGCCGGCGTTGTAGTCGGCAACCAACTCCTGCACGGTCTGCAACGCACACGACTTGTTGGTGCCGATGAAACCCGTCGGCCCGCGCTTGATCCAGCCGACCACATAGGCAGCGGGGGCACCGATGACCCGGCCCCGCTCATTTGGCACGACCGCGGCGTCGTCGTCGAACGGCAGATCGGCAACCGGCTTGCCGCGGTATCCGATTGACGTCAACACCAACCCGGTGTCGAGACGGCAGACCTCGTCGCCACCGGTGCGGCAGAACTCGATGGCCTGTGCGCGCCCCGACCCGTCCACCCGGCGCGGGGTGAGTCGGTAGGCCAACCGAATCCGCGGCCGTGGCGACGGAGCGGCGCCATCCCCGAGTTTGCTCAGAATCTCCAGCTTCGCGCGGGTGAGCGCGGCTTCGGGCCCGGGTGCGAGCCGGGCCAGGTCTTGCTGGACGAGGTGCTGATCAGCGGCGCCGAGCACCACCTCGGCCTCGCCCGTCAAGCCGATGAGCTCCGGCAGCGTGAAGGCAGAATCGGCCGGTCCGCGGCGGGCCGCGATCACCACCTCGCGTACCTTCGAGTTGCGCAGTGCGGCCAGCGCGTGGTCGGCGATGTCGGTACGCGCCAGTTCGTCGGGATCAGCGGTCAGGATCCGCGCGACGTCCAGCGCGACATTGCCGTTACCGACGATGACGACCCGGTCGTGGCTGAGGTCGACCGGTAGGCCGGCGAAGTCGGGGTGGCCGTTGAACCAGGCCACCACCGCGGTGGCGGTCGCGGTTCCGGGTAACCCGATGCCGCTGATCTCGAGCCTGCGGTCGTTGGGAGCGCCGACGGCGTACAGCACCGCGTGATGGTGGTCCAGCAGGTCGGCGTGGCTCAGATGACTCCCTACCTCGATGTTCAGGTAGAACCTGAGACCGCGGCGCTGGGCGATCCGGTCGAACAGCCGGGTGACCCCCTTGGTGCTCTGGTGGTCGGGGGCGACCCCGGCCCGCACCAGCCCATAGGGGGTGGGCAACTTCTCGAAGATGTTCACCCGGACACCAGGTTGGGTCAGTAACTCGTCGGCGGCGTACATCCCGGCCGGGCCTGAGCCCACGATCGCGACGGTCAGCGGCCGGTCGCTTTGGCGGACCACCGGCGCGGGGATGACCGGTGCGAGCTTGGAGGTCGGTGGAAACTTCTCCCCCGACGGACGCTCCGGGTAGAACGCGGCGTTGAGTGCGATGAACGGCAACTGTGCGCTGTCGAGCCTGTTGTCCGGGGCGATCGCAGAAACCGGGCAGGCACTCACACAGGCACCGCAGTCGACGCAGGCCACCGGGTCGATGTAGAGCATCTCGGTGGTGGCGAAGCCGGGTTCGTCCGGCGACGGGTGGATGCAGTTGACCGGGCAGGCGTAGACGCACGACCCGTCGCTGCAACACGATTGGGTGACGACGTGGGGCATCTAATCGGATGCGCTCAAGCCGGCACGGTCTCGGGTCGCTGCGGAGCGGGCTGCGGCACCGGCGCCGACGGCAAGTGCTGGCGCCGGGGTTCGCTCCGGTAACGCGACGGGGCGCCGTTGATCCGGCATATCCGCCACATCAACCGGGCGGCCGGGTTCATCAACCCGGTGTCTTCGCACAGCATCCGGACGTCGGCGAACACGTCGGACAGCATTTGCCGGGACTCCGGCGCCCGGAAGAACACCTCGCGCTTGACCGATCGCGGGATGTCGAATTCCTTCCAGAATGCGCGCGGGGGCACCAGGATCGCCTGGCAGAGCACCCGCATGATGATCGGCACGTGCAACGCAAGGTTGAACCGCTTCCGCGGCCGCAGCCCAGGGACCCGCTTGCGCAGATACTCGTGGGCAAACGAGATGTGCCGGGCTTCCTCGGCCACGTGGATGGCCATCACGCGCTCCATGATCGGGTGCAGCGGCTTGCCCTCCCGTAGGACGGCCTTCTGCGTGTGGTCGATGGGTTCCTCTCCGGCGAGCACCCCGAAGAAGAACACGATGGGCAGCGGACCGGCCGCCAGCGGAATGAACTGGGAAAGCCACTTGAGCATCCGCGGCATACCCGGCACATCGGCACCGATCCGGTTCACCATCTCCTGAAACATCATGGTGTGGTTGCACTCTTCGACCGATTCATGCAGGCAGTACCGATATTCGGGAGATCCGTTGGGAACCCAGAACGCGTAATTCATCAGACCGCGGATAAGGATCGACTCGAAGTGCAGCCCCACCTTGGCGACGTTCGCCTGCCGCCACATCCCGATTTCGATCTGCCGCTCCCGTGACTGCGACCGGTACCACGGATGCCGGCCGAAGGGGTCGGTGACCGGCAGGATCCAGCGGTCATCGTCCGGGATGACAGCGAACTCCGGGGAGTCCCAGTCGATGTCGGTGTACGGATTGAAATTGCGCCGCACCGAGCCCTCAGACAAGGTGGTGAGCATGTCGACATAGGGCTGATCGTCGAGCACTTCCATGTTGCGTCGCCAGCGGCGGACCATCTTGGTACGAGCCATTTCAGACCTCCAAGCCCTCATTTGAAGTTTACATTCGGGCACTTGTTGTCCAACGGTACCGGAGGTATCGCGTAAATGCCAGGGTTGAATGGATCGTTTGCTGCAGCCGGGCGGTCGATTCGCCCCGTCCGGCCCGCCCTCACTACGCTTGAAGACATGGCTGAACAGTTGACGATCCCGGACTCCCTCAAACCCGCCGACGGCCGGTTCGGGTGCGGACCGTCGAAGGTCCGACCCGAACAGTTGCGGGCCCTGGTGACCCAGGCAGGGTTGTTCGGCACCTCGCACCGCCAGGCCCCGGTGAAGGACCTCGTCGCGCGGGTGCGCACGGGCCTGCGTGAGCTGTTCACGGTGCCGGAGGGTTACGAGGTGGTGCTCGGCAACGGCGGTTCCACCGCATTCTGGGACGCCGCCGCGTTCGGCCTGGTCGACCAGCACTCGCTGCACCTGAGCTACGGCGAGTTCAGCGCCAAGTTCGCCTCGGCGGTTGCCAAGAACCCGTTCGTGGGCGACCCGATCGTCGTCAAGGCCGATCCCGGCAGCGCACCCGAACCCCGGTCCGACCCATCGGTCGACGTGATCGCGTGGGCGCACAACGAGACCTCCACAGGTGTCGCGGTGCCCGTGCGCCGCCCCGCCGACTCCGCCGGCCAACTCGTCGTGATCGATGCCACCTCCGGCGCGGGCGGCCTGCCGGTCGACATCACCGAAGCCGATGCCTACTACTTCGCCCCGCAGAAGAACTTCGCCAGCGACGGCGGTCTGTGGATCGCGATCATGTCGCCGGCCGCCCTGGCCCGTGTCGAGGCCATCGCCGCCTCGGGCCGGTGGGTGCCGGAGTTCTTGTCGCTGCCGATCGCGATCGACAACAGCACCAAGAACCAGACCTACAACACCCCGGCGATCGCCACCCTGTTGCTGATGGCCGAGCAGTTGGACTGGCTCAACGGCAACGGTGGTCTGGACTGGGCGGTCAAACGCACCGCCGACAGTGCGCAGCGGCTGTACTCCTGGGCCGAGGCCACGTCCTTCGCCACGCCGTTCGTCGCGGATCCGGCGCTGCGCTCCCAGGTGGTCGGCACCGTCGACTTCATCGATTCCGTTGATGCCGGCGCGGTGGCCAAGACTCTACGGGCCAACGGCATCGTGGATACCGAGCCCTACCGCAAGCTGGGCCGCAATCAGCTGCGGGTGGCGATGTTCCCCGCGGTGGAACCCGATGACGTCAGCGCGTTGACGGCGTGTGTCGACTGGGTGGTGGAGCGGCTCTGACCCGTCGGATTCCGCCGTCCGGCGTCGAGACCGATCTTTGATCCGACCGTTACCAGCGTGTCATCCCGACAGCCGCGCGCCGCTCCAGTAACGTCCGCATCGATCGGGCTCGGCTTCGTAGCCCCAAGGAGGTCGACATGCGGGAACTCAAGGTCGTAGGACTCGATGTCGACAACAAATACGTCCTGTGCGAAGACGACCAGCCGAGCAAGTTCAAGCTGCGGATCGACGACCGGTTGCGCGCGGCTGTACGCGGCGACGCCGTGCGGATCAACCAGTCGCAGCTGGACCTCGAGGTGCCCAGGACAATGTTGCGCCCCAGGGAGATCCAGGCCCGCATCCGTGCCGGGGCAACGGTCGAGCAACTCGCCCAGGCGGCCGGTGTGGACGTGTCCCGTATCGAGCGGTTCGCCCATCCCGTCCTGCTGGAACGGGCCCGTGCGGCTGAGCTGGCGACCGCAGCACACCCGGTCCTCGAGGATGGCCCATCCGTTCTGACCCTGCTTGAGACGATCACTAGGGCGCTGGTGTCGCGGGGGCTGGACCCCGACGAGACTGAGTGGGACGCCTGGCGCAACGAAGACAGCCGGTGGACGGTGCGGGTGGCGTGGAAGGCTGGCCGGTCCGACAACGTCGCGCATTTCCGGTACACCCCCGGCGCCCACGGCGGTACGGCCACCGCAGTCGACGAGCCGGCGGGCGAGTTGATCGATCCGCGTCTAGAGCGGCCACTGCGGGTGGCGCCGGCGCCGCAGCTCGACTTCGACATCCCCGAGAAGGTCGTGATCGACGAGCCCGATGTCCAGCCGGAGCCTGAGCCGGCACCCGACCCGCTGCCCGAACTCGAGCAGGCCGAAACCCGGTCGGAGCCAACACCCCGCCCGGTGGGCCACCCGGGTCGCAGCAGCGGCAAGCGTGCCAGGCCCACGGTGCCGGCGTGGGAGGACGTGCTCCTCGGGGTGCGTTCCAGCGGCGGCCGCTGAGACGAGTGGGTCGGCTCTACAACGATCCGGCGGCGCCGAGAGCCAGCAGGGACGCCCATGCCGCGGCCACCCCGACGCCGGCACCCAATGCCAGCCAGCGCACCACGGGAACCGTACGCCAACCCCACACCGTCGGGGCCAGGCCGCCGACGGCAACGAAGTTGAGTCCCACTGCCAGCAGCGGGTGCACCCGCACCAGTCCCATACTGAGCACAACGACGGCCGCGCCAGTCACCGCGGCGACGAACGCGGCAACCGTCAGACCGGTGGCCCACGGCGTCGGTTCCTTGGTCACCGTGCGAGCCTAATGCGTTCGTAGAACGCCAACGCCGCCGCCGTGGCGACGTTGAGGGAGTCTGTGCCCCGCGTCATCGGAATCCGCACCCGCTGATCGCTGGCCCGCATCGCCGCTTCGGTCAGACCGGGTCCTTCCGCGCCGACCAGGAACGCCAGCTTGGCTTCGCATAGTCCCGGCAGCGCGTTCGCCAATGGGTCGGCGGCAGCATCGGGAGTCATCGCAAGCAATCGGAAGCCGTTGTCCCGCAGCGTATTCAGCTCACCAGGCCACGGCAGGGCACGGGCGAAGGGCACCAACAGGGCGTGACCCATCGAAACCCGTACTGCGCGACGGTAGAGCGGATCGGCGCAGCCGGCGCCGAACACCACGGCGTCCACGCCGAGGCCTGCGGCATTGCGGAAGACGGAGCCGAGGTTCTCGTGATCGTTGACCCCCTCGAGTACCGCGATCGTCCGCGCACCGTCAAGGACCTGCGACAGCGACAGTTCGGGCGGTCGCCGCGCTGCCGACAGCACGCCCCGGTTGAGGTGGAACCCGATGACCTCGACCATCACCTCGGCGCTGGCGCGGTAGTACGGGATGTCGACGCCGTAGAGGTCGCTGTCGAGTTCGGCCCTGCGGCGATCGGTGCCCAATAGCGCATGCGCAGTGAAGCGGGAGGCCAACATGCGCCGCACTACCAACACGCCCTCGGCGATCACCAACCCCTTGCCACCCGGTAGATCCGGGCGACGGTCCACACTGTTGAGGTCTCGGAAATCGTCCAGTCGTGGGTCGCCGGGGTCGGTGATGTCAATGGTGTCGGACAAGGTCTTCAGCGGAGCGCGTTCAGGCGCACTGACTGCCGACCTCCCTCACAGTGCACGACAATACGCGAAACGCCACGAGCCAATTCCGCGAATGCCGTAGCGCCGAGCACACTTCGTCGATCGGTTATCTTGGACTGCAATGTCTTCCGATGACTCTGTCCCCGCCACCGGCGCGCCGACGCCGCCCGCCCTACCCGCGGGTCTGCTGGAGCCGCAGCGGGTGATCGCGGCCGGTGCGGCCGGCTGGCTGGTTGTCCTGGTGCTGTCGTTCACGATCCCCGCCCTGGACGGCTGGCGCCCGGTGAGCATCGCCGGCCTCGGCGTGGGCGTACTTGGCACGACGATCTTTCTGTGGCAGCAGCACGCCGCCCAACGTGGTGCCCGCGGAGCACAAACTGGCCTCACCGTTCGGGAAGACCGGCCGTAAGAGGTAAATCAGTCGGCATCCGGACGATCGAGGGCCTCGGTTTGCTGACCGTCGACGTCACCGTCGGTCGGCCCCTCGACGGTCGCTTCGGCAACCCGCGGTGCGTCTGGGTCGGGTGACTCGGGACTCTGGGTGATGTCGAGGACACCGTCGTCATACGGGTCCTCAACGGGCGATCCGGCGCCGGCTGGCACCGGGGTGTCCGAATGCGCGCCGCACCCATAGGTGAAGTCCACCACGTGTCCATCGGCGGCCAGGTCGTTGGCGCAGACACCGAACATCGTGCCCAACGAACCGGCCAGGGGAAGCAGGTAGCCGCAGTCACGGCAGACCCGCCGCGTGGAACGTGCCATGGCGGAGTCCGGCCCATGGTCTCCGTCGTGCCAACGTTGCGCGGCGTCGTCGCGACCCACGGCACTGAGGACACGGCGGCGGCCCATGCCGACCTCGGCGGCGACGTCGTCGACAGCGGGGTCCCCGCTGAGCAGGTAACCGGGAACCAGGCGCGGGTCGTCGGCCGGTGGCGCCAGCAGATCTCCGGGACCCAGGTCCCCGGGCCTGACGCGCTCTTCCCACGGAACCCACTGCGGCGCCAGCAGCGCCGTTGGACCCGGCACCAGGACGACCTCGCTGACGGTCGCGTGCTCGGCACCCGGGTAGGCGGCGACGACGACGGCCCACTGCCACCCGCGATATCCCGGCACGTCGGCGAGGAAGCGGTGCGTGGCGGCGTTCGTATCCTCGTAGGTGACGCCCAGGTACTCGCCGACGCTATCTCCGCTGAATTCCACCACGGCGGCGCGGGCCCGCTGCACAGCATCGGTGAGCAGACCGGCAACACCCTCGGGCACAAGGCAGGCCAGGTCGACTGGCTGCACGTCGGCGGTTCCCGTGGCGGTTTCCATCGCCTCTCATACTGCCTGAACACCCCGGCCGACAGCCACACCGGTCTCCTGCACGTACGTGGGTGCACGATAGGGGACAATCGACGTTGTGTCAGGACCGCGGCGTGATCGACCGGCCCGGCGCGAGCGGTTCGGGTCTGACCGCCGCGCCGCCGACCAACACCCCGGGATGGCTAACTACCCGACCGGAGAACCCGGCGCGGATCGCGGTTACGAGCCGACCAGCGCCAATCGGTATCTGCCGCCGCTGGACAAAGACAGGGGCCGCCGCGACGAAAGCGCCCACGCCGATGCTTCCCGCGACCGTGCCGGCGGCTCCGACCCGCACCGGATAACGGTCACCCGGGCCGCGGCATACCGCAGCCGGGAGATGGGTTCGAGGATGTATGGCCTGGTCCACCGCGCCGCGACGGCCGACGGTGCCGACAAGTCCGGACTGACCGCTCTGACCTGGCCGGTGGTGGCGAACTTCGCCGTTGACGCGGCGATGGCGGTGGCATTGGCCAACACCTTGTTCTTCGCCGCGGCATCGGCGGAGAGCAAGGGCAAGGTGGCGATGTATCTGTTGATCACCATCGCGCCGTTCGCCGTGATCGCACCGCTCATCGGCCCCGCGCTCGACCGGCTCCAACACGGCCGACGGGTGGCGCTGGCAGCCTCGTTCGGATTGCGAACCGTCCTCGCCGTGGTGCTGATCGCGAACTACGACGCAACGACGGGCAGCTTTCCGCCCTGGGTGCTCTATCCGTGTGCGCTCGGCATGATGGTGCTGTCGAAGTCGTTTTCCGTATTGCGCAGCGCCGTGACCCCGCGGGTCATGCCGCCGACGATCGACCTCGTTCGGGTGAACTCGCGGCTGACCGTCTTCGGCCTGCTCGGCGGCACCCTGGTGGGCGGTGCGGTGGCCGCCGGCATCGAATACGTCTGCGCCACACTGTTCGACCTGCCGGGCGCGTTGTTCGTCACGGTCGCTGTCACCCTCGCCGGGGTATGGCTGTCGATGCGCATCCCCGGTTGGGTCGAGGTGACCGCGGGCGAGGTACCCACGACGCTGAGCTATCACGACAGCGCGGGGCGGTTACGGCGCGGGCTCGCAGCCCCGGCCCGGGTTGCGCCGAACGCCGTCCGACAACCAATGGGCCGAAACATCATCACCGCGCTCTGGGGCAACTGCACGATCAAGGCGATGGTCGGCTTTCTTTTTCTGTATCCGGCATTCGTGGCGAAATCGCATGATGCCGGCGGCTGGCAGCAGCTGCAAATTCTCGGTCTGATCGGCGCCGCCGCGGCCGTCGGAAATTTCGCCGGGAACTTCACCGCCGCCCGGTTGAAGCTGGGTCGGCCGGCGGTGCTCGTGGTCCGCTGCGCCATTGCGGTGACAGTGCTGGCCCTGGCCACCGCGGTTGCCGGGGAGCTGTTGGTGGCTGCCGCCGCGGCATTCGTGACGGCGGGCGCGAGCGCGGTCGCCAAGGCGTCACTGGACGCATCCCTGCAGGATGACCTGCCTGAGAAGTCCCGCGCCTCGGCGTTCGGGCGCTCAGAGTCCGTCCTGCAGTTGGCCTGGGTACTCGGCGGCGCCCTCGGCGTACTCGTGTACACCGAACTCTGGGTGGGCTTCACGGCCGTCACCGCACTTCTGATCCCGGTGCTTGCGCAGACGATTGTCAGCTTCCGGGGTGCCTCACTGATCCCGGGCCTCGGCGGTAACCGACCGGTCACCGTGGGTCAGCAGATCGGCCGCAACGCCCCGACCGTGATGGCGACGAACGAGTGAACCGAGTCGTCGCCGGGGTTGCCGCGGTCGCGGTGCTGCTGGCCGCGGCCGGGGCCGGGGCAGGCGCGTGGGCCTGGGCGCGTCACCCCGGTTCGACACAGCCCGAGATCAGCGCGTACTCCCGCGGACAACTCACCCGGGTCGGACCCTACTTCTACTGCAGTGTGTTGGATCTCAACGA
The DNA here is from genome assembly GCA_964387245.1 of uncultured Mycobacterium sp. Lineage (GTDB taxonomy): Bacteria > Actinomycetota > Actinomycetes > Mycobacteriales > Mycobacteriaceae > Mycobacterium. Next base: position 4,212 of record CAYLWH010000080.1, on the reverse strand, counting down.
CTGTGCGACGCCACAAACGCAGGGTGAACTCGCGGTGGCCGACCGTACCCCCATCCAACTGTCGGTGCCGGCGGCCATCGGCGGCGCACCCTGGCGGTTGATGCAGGTGTATCAGAACCCGGCCGACACCACCGCCACCGTGTTCCGGCCGGATGCGCGGCTGGCCGTGACGATCCCCACGGTCGACCCGCAGCGTGGCCGCCTGCAGGGCTTTGCGGTGCAGCTGCTGAGTCTCGCAGTGGACCAGCAGGGCGAAGTGCGTGAAGTTCCGCACGCCGAATGGTCCGTCCGAACCGTCTGGGACTGACGACGGACTCAGTTGTCGCGCAGGCGCTTGCGCAGGAATGCCAGATCGGTGAGATGACCATGCGACGGGGTTTCGATGATCACGTCGCACTCCGCGTCGCGGCAGACGCTGGCGATCAGTTCCGAATCGAAGGTGCCGGAGTCGAAATTGGCGTGGCGGTCCGCTCCGGAGTTGAACCCGTCACGAGAGTTGTTCGCGTGTACCAGATCGATGCGGCCGGTAATCGCCATGACCCGATCGACGATGTCCACCAAGTCCTCGCCGCCCGCCCAGGCATGGCAGGTGTCGAGGACGAAACCGGGCCCGAACGGACCGACGGCGTCCCACAACATCGCGAGGCGGTCGAACGTGCGGGCCATGGCGTTGTCACCGCCGGCGGTGTTCTCGATCAGGATCGGCAACGGGAATCCCCCTGAGTCCTCCGCCCGCTCGAATACCTTGCGCCAGTTCTCTACTCCGACCTTCGGGTCCTCATTGGCAGGTACGTACCCGCCGTGTACGACCAGCCCCTTGGCGCCGATGCCGGCGGCGGCCTCGGCATGCTGCTGCATGATCTTGCGGCTCGGGATGCGGATCTTGTTGTTGGTGGAGGCGACGTTGACGAGGTAGGGCGAATGGATGTAGATGGCGAGGTCGGACTCCCGCAGTTGGCGGGCATACCGATGTTCGACCGGCTTCTTCCAGCCCTGCGGATCGCCGAGGAAGAACTGAATCGCTTCGGCGCCCACCGCGGCTGCGGCATCCAGCGGATCCACGGAGTCGACGTGCGCACCAATCAGAGCCATGGGGCTAGGTTAGGTCGTGCTCGCGGAGCCGCTTCAGGGCCGGTGGCGTCAGGCGTCCAGTTCTCGAGCGACGGCCTTGACCACCTCGGAGACACGCCGGGCGACCTTCCGGTCCGGATAGCGACCCTTGCGAAGCTCCGGCTGCACGGTGCCCTCGAGCAGGGTGATCATATCCTCCACCATGCCGTGCAGTTCGTCGGGACTGTGCTTGTGTTCCGGCGGGCCGACGGCTTCCCGTCGCGTACGCGACAGGCTCGGCGGCGGATCGATCAGTTTCACCTGTAGTGCCTGCGGTCCCCGCCGACCCGACGCGATACCGAACTCCACCCGTTGGCCGGCCTTGAGATCCGCCACACCTTCGGGCAACGCCGACGAGCGGACGTAGACGTCCTCCCCCTCCTCCTGGGACAGGAAGCCGAATCCTTTTTCGGTGTCGTACCACTTCACCCGGCCGGTCGGCACTGCTCTCACCTGCTTGTCTCACGCGTTGCCGCAACCGGCAACATAGTTAAGCGTCCCGCCGCCGCAGGACGCACCGACTCCGATCGTACTCGCGCGACCCGTGGGCCAGCACCCCTGTCAACTCGGTAGGCTGGTCGATACCGCTGGAGGAGAGATGCGCCCGATCCCGAATGTCATCCGGTTGGTCTTCGGCGGCCCCTGGCCGGCCCTGGGCCACCTGATCAACTGCGTCGTTTCGACCGTCGCGATTCCGTTCGGCGTCGTGTCGCTGCCGTTCGGGCTGACCGGGTTGCCGCGATGACGCTGATCGCACTCGGCCTGCCGACGGTTGCGCGGCCCACCACGTCCGCCCCGACGGACGGCCCGCTGATCGACACGTTCGGCCGGGTCGCCACCGATTTGCGGGTGTCGCTGACGGACCGCTGCAATCTGCGCTGCAACTACTGTATGCCCGCCGACGGACTCGACTGGCTGCCCGGCGACCAACTGCTGCGGCCCGACGAACTCATGCGGCTCCTGCGCATCGCGGTCACCCGGCTGGGGATCACCAGCGTGCGGTTCACCGGCGGCGAACCGCTGCTGGTGCGCCATCTCGAAGAGGTGGTGGCGGCGACGGCCGAACTCGCACCCCGACCCGAGATCGCACTCACCACCAACGGTGTCGGCCTGGCACGGCGTGCGGGTGCACTCGCCGCGGCCGGACTGGATCGCGTCAATGTTTCGCTGGACAGTGTGGACGCAGCACACTTCGCCGCCATCACCCGCCGGGACCGGTTACCCGAGGTGATCCAGGGACTGGCGGGCGCCAAGGAGGCCGGCCTGGACCCGGTCAAGGTCAACGCGGTGCTCGATCCGACGACCGGACGCAGGGATCTCGTCGAACTGCTGACGTTCTGCATGGACGCCGGTTACCACCTCCGGGTCATCGAGCAGATGCCACTCGATGCCGGGCACCAGTGGGAACGCGGGCGGACGATGACCGGCGACGAGGTCCTCGCGATTCTGGGCGGCCGCTTTCGACTGCAGCCCGACCCACGCCCACGTGGTTCGGCACCGGCCCAACTTTGGCTGGTGGACGGCGGACCGGCCACCATCGGGATCATCGCGTCGGTCTCACACGCGTTCTGCGCGGCCTGCGACCGAACCCGGCTCACCGCCGACGGACAAGTGCGCAACTGCCTGTTCGCCACAGCGGAAACCGACCTGCGCACCCTGCTTCGGACAGCAGCGACAGATGACGACCTCGAGGCGGCTTGGCGCGCGGCGATGTGGAGTAAGGCCGCGGGACACGGCATCAACGACCCGGGGTTCGTGCAACCAGACCGACCGATGAGCGCAATCGGTGGCTGACTCGAACCGGGCGTTGACCCCGATATCGGTGACGATCCGCTACTTCGCCGCGGCCCGATCGGCGGCGAGTGTAGAGGAGGAGGACATGGTAGTCCCCGCGGGTACCACGGTGGCCACACTTACCGATGGTTTGGCGAGGCGGAACGGACAGTTGGGGCGGGTGTTGCAGAAGTGTTCATATCTATGCGACGGCGTCGCCGTGCGCAATCCGCATATCGCGCTGACTTCGGGGCAGACGGTCGACGTGTTACCCCCTTTCGCCGGCGGTTAATGTGATTTACATCACATCACGACCGGGTAACAAGCTGGCCACAGACCGATAATAGGTGGTTTCTACCTGGGGAAACGCCGGTCCGAAATGGGACTTTAGAATCCGCTTAGAATTTGCACTAGCCGGATGACGCCGATTTGTCAAAAGGTGACGGACACCTCCCGACCCGATAGCGTCTCCCGCAAGCCAGCCGAGCAGTTGCCAGCGGCAGGCCTCCCCTCCTTACACGCCGAACTCCATCCGTCTGCGCAGGGGTACCGACGAACCACTATGGATGGAGGCGGGGGACCCACCCGGTCCGCCGAGATCGACCTGGGACCACACGGTTCCTTGGGGTGAAGTTTTGCGCCGTTTCCACCGAGACGACGCGGCCGGGCAACCTCTCCAGCCCGAACCCGACAGCTGACCCCGCAGGCGTGTGCAGAGAGGACTCGTAGACCTATGAGTGGACGGCATCGCAAGCCCACGACATCGCCCTCGGCCAAGCAGGTCGTAAAGATCGCCTTCACCGGTGCCGTTCTCGGCGGTGGTGGCCTTACCCTCGCGGGGCACGCGGCCGCGGCCACCGACGCGGAATGGGATCAAGTTGCCCGCTGCGAGTCCAGCGGCAACTGGGCCATCAACACGGGCAACGGTTACCAGGGCGGGCTGCAGTTCTCGCCGGGCACCTGGTCCGGTCACGGCGGCGGCCAGTACGCCCCGGCTGCCAACCTGGCCAGCCGTGAGGAGCAGATCGCGATCGCCGAGCGGGTGTTGGCCTCTCAGGGGCGGGGCGCCTGGCCGGTGTGCGGCCGTGGCCTGTCCTCTGCCAGTCCCCGCAACGTCGTCTCGCAACCCGCCAAGCAGGACGCTCCGATCGACGACGACGCACTCAACGTACAGCCGGTCGCGTTCGTACCCGCACCGGAAGCACCCGTAGACGTGCCCATGCCGCCCGTTCCCGAGGCCCCCGCCCCGGCGGCTCCGTGGGACCTGCTGACACCGCCCGCCCCCGAGGCACCCGCCCCCGAGGCTCCGTGGGACCTGCTCGCACCGCC
>CAYLWH010000079.1:0-19644 GCA_964387245.1 uncultured Mycobacterium sp. | reverse complement strand
AGCGGAATGTGGCGGGTGATCAGGTCCTTGACCGGGACCTGTCCGGTCGAGATGTATTCCAGCGCCCGCTTGTTGTGTTCGGGCGCAGAGCCGTTGGCGCCGTGGATGTGCAACTGACGGTAGTGCACCAGGTTGGAATCGCAGGTGATGGTGGGGTCCGTCTTGGGCAGGCCGCCGAAGAAGGAGATGCGGCCGTTGCGGGCGGCCATCGAAATCGCCTGCTCCTGAGCGATGTTCGCCGCGGTCGCGGTGATCACGATGTCGGCTCCGCGACCTCCGGTCAATTCCATCACCCGCTCGACGACGTCCACCTCGGCGCCGTTGATGATCCCGTCGGGTGCGACGGCGTCGGCCGACATCTGCAGACGCTCCGCGTTGACGTCGACGAGGTAGACGGGGCCGCACTTGTGCACGCCGCGGGCAATGCGGATGTGCATGCATCCGATCGGGCCTGCCCCGAAGACCACGACGGTGTCGCCCTCTTCGATGCCGAGCAGTTCCTGCGCGTTGATGGCGCATGCGAAGGGCTCTGCCGCGGATGCCTCGTCGTAGCCTACGTTGTCCGGAATCCGGTTCAGGCCATCGACTTTCAGGACCTGTCGGGGAACGATCATGAACTCGGCGAAGCCGCCGTCGTACTGATAGCCCATCGAGGTCTGGTTCTGGCACACCGCCATCCAGCCCTTGCCGCACTCGTAGCAGTCGCCGCAGGGTACGGCGGCGATCACCTGGACCCGGTCGCCGACCTGCCAATTGGTCGCGTTGGCCGAGTTCACGTCGGCGCCGACCTCGACGATTTCGCCGGCGATCTCGTGGCCGATGGTGCGCGGCGGCGTCAGGTTCTGGTGGCCGTTGTAGAAGATCTTGACGTCGGTGCCGCACGTCGAACAGTTGCGGACCCGGAGTTTGACCTCGTCGGAGGCGCAGACGGGTTCGGCGACGTCCTCCAGTCGGACGTCCTCGGGGGCGTAGAAGCGCAGTGCCTTCATTTTGTGGGTCCTCTCTGACGTCCGTCATACCGCGGTCGGGTGTTCTTCAGCACGATAGCGGCAATTCGGACATAAACCCACCGCCAAGTCTGCCCATTTATGCCCGAATAGTTGCATCACTGACCGTTTATGCGGTCTACTGTGTGATCGGCATCACAAGATGGCGAGAGCGGAGGTCGTGCGTTGTCAGCAGCAGGTGTTACGCGGGAAGGGGCGCCCCGGTCGGGAGCGCGGGTGCGGGTGCAGAAGTTGGGCACCGCGCTGTCCAACATGGTGATGCCCAATATCGGCGCGTTCATCGCGTGGGGCCTGATCACCGCGTTGTTCATCAAGACCGGCTGGCTGACCGGCATCTTCCACGGCCTGCAGGACCCCGACGGCTGGGTGGCCAAGATCGGTGGCTGGGGCAGTTTCGAGGGCGGCGGCATCGTCGGCCCGATGATCACCTACCTACTGCCGATCCTGATCGGCTACACCGGCGGGCGGATGGTCTACGGCACCCGCGGCGCGGTGGTCGGGACCATCGCCACCATGGGCGTGGTCGCCGGCGCCGACGTGCCGATGTTCATGGGCGCGATGATCATGGGCCCGCTCGGTGGCTGGTTGATGAAGAAGGTCGACGCCCTGTGGGACGGCAAGATCCGGCCCGGCTTCGAGATGCTGGTCGACAATTTCTCGGCCGGCATCCTGGGATTGCTACTGGCGGTGTTCGGCTTCTTCGGCATCGGGCCGATCGTCTCGGCATTCACCCATGCCGCCGGCAATGCCGTCGACTTCCTGGTCGACAATGACCTGCTGCCGCTCACCTCGATTTTCATCGAACCCGCCAAGGTGCTGTTCCTCAACAATGCGATCAACCACGGGGTGCTGACGCCGTTGGGCACCACGCAGGCGCTGGAGCAGGGTAAGTCGATACTGTTCCTCCTGGAAGCCAATCCAGGCCCGGGAGTGGGACTTCTGTTGGCGTACATGGTGTTCGGTCGAGGCGCCGCCCGCGCATCGGCCCCCGGCGCCGCGATCATCCAGTTTTTCGGCGGCATCCACGAGATCTACTTCCCGTACGTGCTGATGAAGCCGAAGCTGATCGTCGCCACCATCCTCGGCGGCATGACCGGGGTGTTCATCAACGTGCTGTTCGGTTCGGGCCTGCGTGCCCCGGCCGCACCCGGATCGATCATCGCCGTCTATGCCCAAACCGCCAGCGGTAGCTTCCTGGGCGTCACGTGCTCGGTGCTCGGTGCGGCGGCCGTGTCGTTCACCGTCGCCGCGCTGCTGCTCAAAACGGACAGGGCTACCGACGAGCCGGACCTGGCTGCCGCCACCGCCGAGATGGAGGCGCTCAAGGGCAAGAAGTCCAGCGTGGCCTCCGCGTTGGTGGGCGCCGGAGGAGTCCCCGCCGAACCCATTCAAAGCATCGTGTTCGCCTGCGACGCGGGCATGGGATCCTCGGCGATGGGCGCCTCGATACTGCGAAAGAAAGTCCAGTCGGCGGGCTTCGGGGACGTCAAGGTGACCAATCAGTCGATCGCCAACCTCACCGACACCTACGGACTGGTGGTCACCCATCGGGACCTGACCGACCGCGCCCGGCAGCGCACACCGTCGGCGGTGCACGTCTCCGTCGACGACTTCATGAACAGCCCCCGCTACGAGGAGATCGTCGAACTGCTGGGCGGCAGTGGAGCTGCCACGGTCGCTCCGGCGGTCGAACCGGCCGACGACGAAGCCGCGGTCGGAGTCGACGTCCTGGCTCTCGATTCGATCGTGCTGGTGGGCCACGCACGCAACCGCGAGGAGGCCATCGCCGAGGCCGGACAGCTGCTGGTGGCCGCGGGAGCCGTCGAACCTCCCTACATCGACGCCATGCACGAGCGCGAGCGTTCGGTGTCGACGTACATGGGCAATGGCCTGGCGATCCCGCACGGCACCAACGACGCCAAGGAGTCAATCTTGCGCACCGGGATCTCATTCGTCCGCTATCCCGAACCGATCGACTGGAAGGGCAAGCCCGCCGAGTTCGTCGTCGGCATCGCCGGCGCAGGCAAGGACCACCTGGCTCTGCTGACCCAGATTGCCCAGGTGTTCCTCAAGAAGGACGAGGTCGCCAAGCTGCGAGCTGCGCGTACGCCCGAAGAGGTGAAGGCGATACTGGTCGTCGCCGACAAGTAGCGTGTCCCGTGGATTCCGATACCCGCCGGAGCCGGATCGTCGAGTTCGCCCGAACCCGGGGGCGGGTGGAGGTCGCCGTCCTGGCGAGCGAACTCGACGTGGCCAGCGAGACGATCCGCCGCGATCTCAAGGTCCTGTCGGGCCGTCGGTTGCTCAAGCGGGTGCACGGCGGTGCGATTCCGTTGGAGACGGCCGCATTCGAATCGGGTGTCGAGTACCGCAGCCAGCTGGACCTGGCCCAGAAACACCGCATTGCCGCCGCGGCGGCGGATCTGCTGCACGGCGCCGAAACGGTGTACCTGGACGAGGGATTCACCCCGCGGCTGATCGCCGAACGGATTTCCGGCCGTGAGCTGACGGCGGTCACACCGTCACTGCTGGCCGCCGAGGCACTTGCGCACAGCGCCTCGGTCACCGTGTTGCTGCTCGGCGGGCGGTTGCGGGGCCGCACGCTGGCCACGGTTGACCACTGGGCGGTCGACATGTTGCGCAGCCTGGTGATCGACGTCGCTTACCTTGGGACGAACGGGATTTCGCTAGAGCACGGTCTGACGACACCTGACCCCGCGGTAGCCGCGGTCAAGGGCACCGCGGTCCGGGTGGCACGGCGGCCGATCCTGGTGGCGCCACACTCGAAGTTCGGTGAGAGCAATTTCTGCAGGTTCGCCGAGGTGTCCGACTTCGAGGCGATCGTGACAGGATCCGAGCTCGGCGCCATCGACGCGCGCCGGTACGAGGCACTGGGGCCGAACGTCTTTCGGGTGTAGGCGTAGGTCTTTCGGGCGACGGCGCAAGCACGTACGGTCTGAGAAATGAAGCTGAACTCCGTCGAACGCGCGGCGATGAACAATCCGCTTCGTGCCGCGCACCAGCACCACGTCGAAGCGGCGTGGTTCCGCAGACTTGCCGGAGGGTCGCTGTCCGGACAGCATGTCCTCGAGGTTGGCTGTGGGCGAGGGGTCGGGTCCGAGATCGTTCTCGACCGGTTGGGCGCCGAGCGGGTGACGGCCTTCGACCTCGACGAAGCGATGGTGGAACTTGCGCAGCGACGATTGCACGGTCGGCCGGTGACGCTGTCGGTCGGCGATGTTTGCGCCATCGAACAGCCGTCACTGTCGATCGACACCGTGGTGGACTTCGGGATCATTCACCACGTCCCCGATTGGCAGCGGTCGATCGCCGAGATCGCACGCGTGCTGCGACCGGGCGGGCTGCTGCTGTTCGAGGAGCTGCCCCGCCATATCCTGGACATCTGGGCTGTTCGCACGTTCACCGTCCATCCGCGTGAAAATCGTTTTGAGGCAGACGAGTTCGCCGCCGAACTGGCCCGCCACGGCTTGCACGGAACCGGTGCCATCGAGCGACGATACGGCGGTAGTTTGTTCGTCGGGTCGGCCCGCAAGAACTGACGGTCCGCCGACGCACGTCGACCCCCATCCAATACGGTTGACCGGTGAGTGCTTCCTCTTCGGTCTTCGCCGCGGCCACCGGCATCGGCTCGTGGCCCGGTATCTCGGCCCGCGAGGCCGCGGAGGTGGTCGTCGGTGAACTGCACCGGATGCCACACCTGGTCGAGCTGCCGGCCCGGGGAGTGGGCGCCGACATGATCGGCCGGGCCGGCGCCCTGCTCGTCGACATCTCGATCGACACCGTGCCCCGCGGCTACCGCATCGTCGCCCGGCCGGGTGCGGTGGCCCGCCGGGCGGCCAGCCTGCTGCGCGAGGACGTCGACGCACTCGAGGAGGCCTGGGAGAAAGCCGGCGCGGATGCGCAGGGCCGTGTCGTCAAAGTGCAGGCTCCTGGGCCGATCACGCTGGCCGCCCAGCTGGAACTGGGCGGCGGGCACCGCGCGATCACCGATACCGGCGCAGTCCGCGATCTGGCGGCCTCACTGGCCGAGGGCGTGGCGGTACATGCCGCAGAGGTCGCCCGCCGACTCAACACCGCAGTGGTAATCCAATTCGACGAGCCGTCGCTGCCCGCCGCGCTGGCGGGCCGGCTCACCGGGGTGACCAGTCTGAACCCGGTTCATCCGGTGGATGAGGCCCTGGCGGTCGAGTTGCTCGACATGTGTGCTGCCGGCGGCGCTGCCGCCGTGCACTGCTGTGCGCCGGAGATACCGTGGAAGGTGTTGCAGCGCAGTGCGATAGCTGCGGTGTCGGTGAATGTCGGCGCAATGGCTGCCGGCGATCTCGACGGTGTGGGCGAGTTCGTGGAGGCGGGACGGTCGGTGTTGCTCGGTGTGGTTTCCGGTACCGCACCGGTCAAGCGGCCGGCCGTCGAAGAGGTGTCCGAGGCGGCCGCGGCGGTGACCGACCGCCTCGGCTTCCCCCGACAGGTGCTGGCCGAACGCATCGGTATCACCCCGGCCTGCGGGCTGGCCGGCGCGACGCCGCAGTGGGCCCGCGTCGCGATCGAACTGTGCCAGAAGACCGCCGATGCCTTCGCGCAGGACCCCGAGGGCATCTGACCGAACGCGATCGAACTAGTCGTGTCGCTGGGACTTCTTCTGAACGGCATCGTGTGCGGACCGAAGTGCCCGAGCCAAACCGCCGCCGGACTGGCCGCGTACGGCTGTCCGTTTGGCTGAGCCGGTCGCGGATGACTCCGGCGACTGTCCCGCCGCCGTGCCGTCGGCGTCGGCCGCATGGGTGGCTATACCGCGGGGTGTGGCTGTCGCGGCATCTTTGAGCCTCGTGACCTTCGCGCGCAGTTTGGCGCGGCCGGCGGCAAAGGCGTCGGCAGCCTTACCGGGAGCCAACCGGACCGCGTTGGGCGAAGCATTGTTCGTGGGATTCGCATCGGAGGCGGATGTGATGCCGGGGGCTACCGTGCGGGAGACCGTCCCGTCATTGACGGCCTCGGTCACCGCAGCGGGGATCGAAGGTGTGCCGACATTGCTCGAGATTCCCTCGAGTCGGTCGATCAGGCCGTCCGTCGTGGCAGCGGTTGCGCCCGGTGTGTTCTCCGCGGGAAGGTCGGGCAGTTCGAGACGCTCGCGCAGTGACTGCAGTCCGAGACTCTCGCGCAGCGACTTCAGTCCGAGGCCTTCGCGCAGTGACGGGAGTCCGAGACTGTCGCGCAGCGACTTCAGTCCGAGGCCTTCGCGCAGCGACTGCAGTAGCTGCGCAGGAGTTGTGCCGGTCTGCTGCGCTGTGCCCGGCGGCCCCGGCAGCGGCGGCAGCGGCGGCAGCCAGAAGTTCCACTGCTCTCTTCCGAATTGGAGCAGCGCATTCCAGCTGTCTTCAGCGATGTTTGCCAACCCTTCGCCGAAGGGCAGCGGGCCCCAGAGCCAATTGGCGGAGTTTTCCACGAGGGTTTCGACGATGTTTTCGCCGAGGTTGTAGAAGATCATGATCTGAGGTGCGAGCCAGCCCACCCACGGAATCCAGCCGACCGCATACGTGGCCAGTTCGAACCCGTAGCGCACCCAATACTCGATGGCGTGGTACGACCTGATGATGAGGTCTTCGAACTCGAAATCGCCGGAGGTGAGCCTGCTCGCCAGGGTGATACCCGGGCCCGGCTGACTGACGGTGGTGTTGTTCAGGCCGAGCACGCCGGCCACCGACCACGGACCCGATGCGCTGACACTGTTAGGGCATGACGATGTCGAGCAGTTCTCGGCAAGAAGGCCCTGGAAGTTGAATGCCCAGCTCAGGGAGCCAGGCGCCGAGCTTGTGCCCGCAGCGACCGTGCTGTCACTCGCGGTCTCCCTGAAGGCACTGCCCCAGTTGGTGGCGTTCAGCAGGGTGCCGATCGCCTCGACATCACTGCGGTCGCCAAAGACATTGGCTGCCACGGCCCCAAAACCAAGTTGCGTCGCGTTGCCGCCGGCCCGCACCGTCAGCGGCTTGATATCGGCGTCGCCGAAGAGGTTGCCTGCGAGGTTGACGGCGCCGTTGCCTGCCTCGACTGTGCTGGTGGCACCGCCGGTTGCTTGGCCGAAATTGACGGCGAAGTTGGCCCAGTCACCAGGCCGAAGGCCTGCCAGTGCGGATACGCCATCGCCCTGCGCGACGGCCCAGTTGGCGATGCCGTCCGTGGACGCGCCCGAACCCGTACCACCCGCCCAGGCGGCGGTGGCGAGGCCATCCGCAGTGGCATCTGAGTCGCCGATCGCGATGGCGCCGGTGAAGAACCCAAGGGCCGTGGCTGTGCCGGGGCCGAGCACGGCGGCGATGGTGCCCAGTTGGGTCGTGCAGCCGTCGCCAATGTCAATGCCGCTGAACCCCACGCACGTCGCGTCGGCCGCTCCGGCAGCCCCCAATGACGTCGCCACCAACCCCGCTACCAGCCCTGAGGCCACCCCCGAGCGCAGAGCGCCGCTCACGCGCTTGTCTTGTGCAATGCTGCCTGACTCACTCAATTGGTGTGCCCCTGTCTTGTTCAGCGAACGCTGAGGACATTAGCTGCGTCACACAGGGGACGCAACGCCGCATGTCCCCGGGCCAGTGACGGCAGGCAACGGCCGGCGCGGCCTTCTCGCCCATGAGGAACGAGATCCCATCCGGGGCGCCGGGTAAGCCATTTTGGTCACCTAATTTTCGTGAGCGCGACCGCGCAGATCCTTTCGCAGGACCTTCCCCGACGCGGATTTCGGCACGGCGTCGATGAATTCGACCTGGCGCACCTTCTTGTACGGGGCGACGTGCTCGGCGACGAAGGCCATCACCTCGTCGGCCGTGAGCTCGACACCCTGCTGGCGCACCACGAACGCCTTGGGCACCTCCTCGCCGGATTCGGAGTCCACCACGCCGACCACGGCGGCGTCGGCCACCGCCGGGTGCGTCAGGAGTAGCGCCTCCAGCTCGGCCGGCGGCACCTGATAACCCTTGTACTTGATCAGCTCCTTGAGCCGGTCGACGATGTACACACAACCGTGCTCGTCGACGCACGCCAGGTCGCCGGTGTGCAGAAACCCTTGGGCGTCAATGGTTTCCGCGGTGGCTGTGTCGTTGCCGAGATAGCCGGTCATCACGTTCGGGCCTTTGAACCACAACTCGCCGGGCGCGCTACGGCCGGACTTCGGCACCGGGATCTCGGCGCCCGTCTCGGGGTCGATGAGCTTGCTGAGCGCATTCGGCACGGTCCAGCCGACCGAATCCAGCGGCGCGTCCCCGCCGATCAGCGCTGCACCGCCGTCGAAGGGAATGCAATGGCTGACCGGACTGAGTTCACTCATGCCGTAGCCCTGCACCACCCGGCAGCCGATCCGGCGGGCCACCGCGTGGCCGAGTTCCCCGTCCAGTGGTGCCGCACCGGACAGCACGACCCGCAGTGACGACAGGTCGTACTTGTCGACCATCGGGTGCTTGGCCAGTGCAATGGCCACCGGCGGTGCGATGAACGCGACGGTGCATCGGTGCCGCGCGATGTTGCCCAGGAACTCGGCCAGGTCGAACGCCGGCATGATGACGAGTTTCGCCCGCGCATGCAGGGCGGCGTTGAGCAGCACCGTCATCCCGTAGATGTGGAAAAAGGGCATGACGGCCAGGATCGTGTCGTGCTCGCGGACCCCCTGGATCGGCCGGATCTGCGCGACGTTGGCCACCAGGTTGCGGTGAGTGAGCATGACGCCCTTGGGATTTCCGGTGGTGCCGGAACTGTAGGCCAGTACCGCCAGGTGGGTGGCCGGATCGAACTCGACGTGCGGCGCATCGGCTCCGGAGGCCAGCAGGTCATCGGCGTTGGGGTGACCGTCCACTGCTTCGCCGGGGCCGTCGATGATCACCACCTCGGCCGGGGACAGCCCGGCATGCGCGGCACCCTCGATGGCCGCGGTTCGCAACCGTTCGACGGTGATGAGCATCCTGGCATGCGCATCGGTCAGCTGTTTGGCGATGTCCTTGGCGGTGAACAGCGTGTTGATCGTCGTCGCGGTCGCGCCCGCGCGCAGGATGCCGTGGAAGGCGACCGCGAACGCGGAACTGTTGGGCGACAACAAGCCAGCCACATCGCCCACCCCGATGCCGCGGTCGGCCAGCGCGCCGGCGAACGCGTCGATGCGGATGACCAGATCGCGGTAGGTGATCTGCGCCCCGGTCGTCGTGTCGACCAGTGCGACACCGTCTGCGTCGGACTCGGAAATATCGGCGAACAGCGACTCGTACACGCCGACATCGGGAATCTCGACGTCGGGGAACGGGCTGGCAAAGGTCATGGCGTCTCCTCGTCGAGCTGCTTGATCAGTCGCTTCGGTGCCACCAGGCGGTAAGAAGCGTCGACAAGTTCGGTGACCTCGCTCCAGTCGACCGGTGCGGCCTCGAAGTCCAGGCCGAGCCAGCCGAACGGCCCCAGGTACATCGGGAAGAAGAACCGCCGGTCCTGTTCCAGCGCCGCCCGCTCGGACTCGTCGGCCTTGACCAGCACCGAATGCGGGAAAGCCACCATCTCGCCGGTGGCTTTGGAAGTGCCGCCGAAGACCGCGAACATCTTCGGCACGCAGAACACCGGCCGGCCGTGCGAGATCTTCTCCACCACCCCGGGGAGGCCGAGCGCGATGCGGCGCAGGTCGGCCAGGCCCGGGTCGTCCTCTCCGAACATGATCGGATGCGGCATGGACCCAGATTAGTCGGGCGTCTTCGTTAGCCTTCCAGGGTGAGCTCAACGGGCGATCGGGTGGAAGCCGACGCGGCGGAATCGGATCTGCGCAGGCAGTGGCAGGAACTCGCCGAGGAGGTCCGCGAGCACCAGTTCCGGTACTACGTGCGCGACGCCCCGGTCATCACAGACGGCGAGTTCGACAAGCTGCTGGGCCGGTTGCAGGCCCTGGAAGACGCTCATTCCGAACTGCGCACCCCGGATTCGCCCACCCAACTGGTCGGTGGCGCGGGGTTCACCACCGACTTCACCTCCGTCGAGCACCTCGAACGCATGCTGAGCCTGGACAACGTCTTCAACACTGGCGAGCTGGCAACCTGGACAACCCGGTTGCGGGCCGAGATCGGCGAGAACGAACACTTCCTTTGCGAGCTGAAGATCGATGGCGTCGCGCTCGCGCTGGTGTACCGCGACGGGCAACTGGACCGCGCGGCCACCCGCGGCGATGGTCGCACCGGTGAGGATGTGACGCTCAACGCGCGTACCATCTCCGACATCCCCGAGCGGCTGTTCGGAACCGACGATTACCCGGTGCCACGGGTGCTCGAGGTGCGCGGCGAGGTTTTCTTCCGGCTCGCCGACTTCGAGGCGCTCAACGCCGGCCTGGTCTCCGACGGCAAGCCGCCCTTTGCCAACCCGCGCAACAGCGCCGCCGGCTCCCTGCGGCAGAAGAACCCGGCGGTGACCGCGCGACGCAACCTCCGGATGATCTGCCATGGCCTGGGCCACACGGAGGGTTTCAGCCCTGCCACGCTGCACGGGACCTACCTGGCGCTGAAGGCATGGGGGCTGCCGGTCTCCGAGCACACCGCCCGGGTGCAAGGCCTGGCCGCGGTGCAGGAACGCATTGCCTACTGGGGCGACCACCGCCACGACGTCGATCACGAAATCGACGGTGTGGTCGTCAAAGTCGACGAGGTGGCGCTGCAACGGCGACTCGGTGCGACGTCGCGGGCCCCGCGGTGGACCATCGCCTACAAGTACCCGCCCGAAGAGGCGCAGACCAAACTGCTCGACATCCGGGTCAACGTCGGCCGCACCGGGCGCGTCACGCCGTTCGCCCACATGGCGCCGGTCAAGGTCGCCGGGTCGACCGTCGGGCTGGCCACCCTGCACAACGCCTCGGAGGTCAAACGCAAGGGTGTGCGGATCGGCGACACCGTGGTCATCCGCAAGGCCGGCGACGTGATCCCGGAGGTGCTCGGCCCGGTGGTGGATCTGCGGGACGGCACCGAACGCGAATTCGTCATGCCCACAACATGTCCCGAGTGCGGCACCCCGCTGGCGCCGGCCAAGGAAGGGGACGCCGACATCCGCTGCCCAAACTCGCGGAACTGCCCGGCGCAGTTGCGCGAGCGGGTGTTCCACCTGGCCGGCCGCGGCGCGTTCGACATCGAGGCCCTCGGTTACGAGGCAGCGGTGGCGCTGCTGGGTGCTGGGGTGATCGCCGACGAGGGCGACCTGTTCACCGTGACGGCCGATGACCTGTTGCGCACCCAATTGTTCAGCACCAAGGCCGGGGAGCTCTCGGCGAACGGAAAACGCCTGCTGGCCAACCTGTCCAAGGCGAAGGACCAGCCGCTGTGGCGGGTGCTGGTGGCACTGTCGATCCGCCACGTCGGTCCCACGGCGGCCCGCGCACTGGCAGGGGAGTTCGGCAGCCTGGAGGCCATCGCGGCGGCGTCGGAGGAGGAGCTTGCGGCCGTCGAGGGCGTCGGGCCGACCATCGCAGCGGCCGTCGCAGAATGGTTCACCGTCGACTGGCACCGCGCCATCATCGAGAAGTGGCGCGCCGCCGGGGTGCGGATGGCCGACGAACGCGACACCGGCATCGAACGCACGTTGGAGGGGCTGACCATCGTCGTCACCGGCTCGCTGGCGGGCTTCTCCCGCGACGCCGCGAAGGAGGCGATCATCGCCCGCGGTGGCAAGGCCGCCGGGTCGGTGTCGAAGAAGACCAGTTACGTGGTGGCCGGTGATGCGCCGGGGTCCAAGTACGACAAGGCAATTGAACTCGGGGTGCCGGTTCTCGACGAGATCGGATTCGCCCGGCTGCTCCAGGCGGGCCCTACCGCAGAATAGTTGCGACGATCCCGGCCAGATAGCCCAGCCGGGCCACCTCAGACGGCCGGAAGCCGGGACCGCCGGGTCGGCCGAGCATGACAGCGGTGTCCGGCGCACCCAGTGGCGCGGCCGCCAGGGTGGTGTCCATATCGCGCCACACCTGTGGAATCCAGGCCGCGGTGCCGTCGAGGGTGCGGGCGCTGTCGATCGGCAGCCACGGAACCGAAGTGGCATCGGTCTCCGGTGCACCCCGTCCGCCGGCAACGCGCTGCATTCCGGATTCGTCAAGCGTCACCACAAGACACCAGCCGACCCGCAACACCCGGGGCGCCTCATCGACGAGGACCTGCAGCCGGTTCGGTCTGGTCTCGGCGGCGGCGATGTGGTCGATCAGCTCGAGTTCGCGGTGTGCTTCCAGCAGGCCGGTGTGCGGGCGTATCGCGTCGACCCGCACTCCGGTGAGCTTTTCGGCGGCGGTGATCAGCATGTCCGGCATGGCACCCGGTGCCAGATCGACCACCAGGTCGTCGATCGCATAGCCCGCCGCACGCTCGACGACGTCGAGTGACAGGATGTCGGCGCCCACCGAACCGAGAGCCACGGCGAGCGAGCCGAGGCTGCCCGGTCGGTCTTCCAGCTGGACCCGCAGCAGATACGAAGGCACGGCCATCACTCTGGCACAGCACCATCGGCTCGGCACTTCCGGACGCCGGCGCCCCCGCCGGGCGCGAGCGTCCGCTCTCGTGCAGTTTTCATGGGGAATTCTGCACGAGAGTGGACGCTCGGTGAGGAGGTACTCATTCCTCGCTAGGCTTGTCCCTCGTGTCCCAAATCTCCCGAGACGACGTGGCCCACCTGGCCCGGCTGGCGCGTCTGGCGCTGACCGACGACGAACTCGACGGCTTCGCCGGTCAACTCGGCGCGATCCTCGAGCATGTCAGCCGCATCCAGGCCGTCGACGTCACAGGTGTGGAACCGACCGACAACCCGCTCAAGGATGTCAACGTCACCCGCCCGGACACCGTCGTGCCCAGCCTGAGTCAGCGGGCCGCGCTCGCCGGGGCTCCGCGGGCCGAAGATGGCCGCTTCGCCGTCCCGCAGATCCTGGGGGAGAGTCAGTGAGCGAGCTCATCCGGCTGAGCGCGGCCGAACTGGCCGCCAAGATTGCCACCAACGAGGTCTCCTCCGTCGAGGTGACGCGGGCCTGCCTGGATCAGATCGAGCGCACCGACGGCGATTACCACGCCTTCCTGCACGTCGCGGGCGAGCAGGCGTTCGCCGCCGCCGCCGACGTCGACAGGTTGGTGGCTGCCGGTGCGGACCTGCCCTCGCCGCTGGCCGGCGTGCCGCTGGCGCTCAAAGACGTCTTCACCGCCACGGACATGCCGACCACCTGCGGGTCGAAGATCCTTCAGGGCTGGACCTCACCCTATGACGCCACGGTGACCGCGCGACTGCGCGCGGCGGGCATCCCGATCCTGGGCAAGACCAACATGGACGAGTTCGCGATGGGCAGCTCCACCGAGAACTCGGCCTACGGGCCCACCCGCAACCCGTGGGACACCGAACGTGTGCCTGGCGGCTCCGGCGGCGGCAGCGCCGCGGCGCTGGCAGCGTTTCAGGCGCCGCTGGCCATCGGCTCCGACACCGGCGGATCGATCCGCCAACCGGCGGCGCTGACCGCCACCGTCGGCGTCAAGCCCACCTACGGCACGGTCAGCCGATACGGTTTGATCGCGTGCGCGTCGTCGCTCGACCAGGGTGGCCCGTGCGCGCGGACGGTCCTCGACACCGCGCTTCTGCACCAGGTGATCGCCGGACACGACCCACGCGATTCGACGTCCGTGGACGCGCCGGTGCCCGATGTGGTGGCCGCGGCCAGGGCCGGGGCGGTCGGTGACCTCACTGGCGTGAAGGTCGGGGTGGTGAGCCAGTTGCACCGTGGCGAGGGCTATCAGTCCGGTGTACTGGCGTCCTTCAACGCCGCGGTCGAGCAGTTGAGGGGCCTCGGCGCGGATATCACCGAGGTGGACTGCCCGCACATCGACCACTCGATGGCCGCCTACTATCTGATCCTGCCGTCGGAGGTGTCGAGCAACCTGGCCCGCTTCGACGCCATGCGCTACGGCCTGCGCGTCGGCGACGACGGCACACACAGCGCCGAAGAGGTGATGGCACTCACCCGGGCCGCCGGCTTCGGCCCGGAGGTCAAGCGCCGCATCATGATCGGAACGTACGCGCTGTCGGCCGGCTACTACGACGCCTACTACAACCAGGCACAGAAGGTGCGCACGCTGATCGCGGGCGACCTCGATGCGGCCTACCAGAAGGTGGACGTGCTGGTGTCCCCGGCCACGCCAACCACGGCGTTCCGGCTCGGCGAGAAGGTCGACGACCCGCTGGCGATGTACCTGTTCGATCTGTGCACGCTGCCGTTGAACCTGGCCGGGCACTGCGGCATGTCGGTGCCGTCCGGCCTGTCTCCCGACGACAACCTGCCGGTCGGCCTGCAGATCATGGCCCCGGCGCTCGCCGACGACCGGCTCTACCGGGTCGGCGCCGCGTACGAAGCGGCTCGCGGGCCGCTGCCGACCGCGCTGTGACTCGGCCTGCAGTCGCCCGCGAACAGTCGCAGACTTACCCGATTCGGGCCGCGTACGGGTAATTGTGCGTCTGCTCGCCGGAAGTTTCGGGCCACTTCCGGGCCACTATCATCGGTCCATGACCGCTGCCGCGACCGCCGAACTGCTCGACTACGACGACGTCGTCGCCACCTACGACCCGGTGCTGGGTCTGGAAGTGCACGTCGAGCTGTCCACCGTCACCAAGATGTTCTGCGGTTGCGCGACCGCCTTCGGCGCCGAACCCAACACCCAGGTCTGCCCGGTGTGCCTGGGACTGCCGGGTGCGCTGCCGGTGCTCAACGCCGCGGCCGTGGAGTCGGCCATCCGGATCGGGCTCGCGTTGAACTGCGAGATCGTCGAATGGTGCCGGTTCGCCCGGAAGAACTACTTCTATCCGGACATGCCGAAGAACTACCAGATCAGCCAGTACGACGAACCCATCGCGATCAACGGCCACCTCGACGTACCGCTGGACGACGGCAGCACCTGGCGGGTGGAGATCGAGCGCGCGCACATGGAGGAGGACACCGGCAAGTCGCTGCACATCGGCAGCGACACCGGCCGCATCGAAGGCGCCACCGAGTCGCTGCTGGACTACAACCGCGCCGGGGTGCCGCTGATCGAGATCGTCACCAAACCCGTCGAGGGCGCCGGGGATCGGGCGCCGCAGATAGCCCGCGCCTACGTCACCGCCCTGCGGGACTTGCTGCGCGCGCTGGGCGTCTCCGATGTCCGGATGGACCAGGGATCGATGCGCTGCGATGCCAATGTGTCGCTGAAGCCCAAGGGCCGCAAGGAGTTCGGAACCCGTACCGAAACCAAGAACGTCAACTCGCTCAAGAGCGTCGAGGTGGCGGTGCGCTTCGAGATGCAGCGGCAGGCCGCGGTGCTGCAAGCCGGCGGGACGATCGTCCAGGAAACCCGGCACTTCCACGAGGACGGCTACACCAGTCCCGGACGCGCCAAGGAGACCGCCGAAGACTACCGGTACTTCCCCGAACCGGACCTCGAGCCGGTGGCACCCAGCCGCGAACTCGTCGAGCAGCTGCGCGGGACCATTCCGGAGCTTCCGTGGTTGTCGCGCAAGCGGATTCAGCAGGAGTGGGGTGTCTCCGACGAGGTGATGCGCGACCTCGTCAACGCCGGCGCCGTTGATCTGGTGGCCGCCACGGTCGCCGCCGGTGCGCCGAGCGAGTCCGCGCGCGCGTGGTGGGGCAACTTCCTGGTGCAGAAGGCCAACGAAGACGGGGTTTCGGTGTCCGATCTGGCCATCACCCCGGCGCAGGTGGCCGCGGTGGTCGGGCTCGTCGGCGAGGGCAAGCTGTCCAACAAGCTGGCTCGCCAGGTCGTCGAGGGCGTGTTGGCCGGAGAGGGAGAACCCGAGGCCGTGATGGCCGCCCGCGGTCTGGCGCTGGTACGCGACGACGCACTGATCCAGTCGGCCGTGGACGACGCGCTGGCCGCCAATCCCGGTGTGGCGGAGAAGATTCGGGGCGGCAAGGTGCAGGCGGCCGGGGCCATCGTCGGCGCCGTGATGAAGGCCACCAAGGGCCAGGCCGACGCCGCGCGGGTGCGCGATCTGGTGCTTGCCGCCTGCGGTCAGGGCTGAGGCGGGCCCGCTCCGGCGATCAGGTGAGCTCGTCCTTGCTGCGCGGGAAGCCGCCCTGCGGGAACAGCGGGAACACCACGTCGTCGAGATTGCCCGGGTCGCCCGCGGTGCGGTTCACCGTTGCACCCCAGACGTTTCCGTCCGGTGAGAGCGCCAACGCCCAGGCATGGCCGTGCTTGTCCTGGCGCACGACCTCGGGCTCGCCGGTGACCGCGCCGGTATCAGGCGCCAATCGCACCGCCACGGTCTGCTTGGTGTCGACCAGGTTCACCAGGACGGTGCCGTCGACCGCGGCACAGCCCGCCGCACCCGGCTTGTCCGGCCATGTCCAGACCGTCGAGACCGCGGACTCCTTGGTGATGCGCTGCAGCCGGTCCGCCGCGGGGGTGCGGTCGGTGATGTAGAGCGAACCGTCGGCCGGGTCGGTACACATGCTGCCGCCGGCGCCCAGACCGGACAACGCGGTGGTCAGCGGAGCCTGGTTTACGGTGGTGGGCTGTTCGATGCGCAGCACCTTGCCCGCAAGCGACGCCGGGTCTGCGGCCGCGGCCGGGTTTCCCGCGTCGCCGGTCTGGACCACCAGCGTGGTCGGGCTGGTGAAGATCAGCGATCCGGCGTTGCCGTACGCCCCCTTGGGGATGCCCGTCAGGATGTCCTTAGGGATGTCGTCGTCGGCGATCCGTACCACCCGGTTGTCGGACGGCGTGCTGATGTAGGCGTACATCAGCCGGTCCTGCTGGTAGGTCGGCGACTTCACGATGTCCAGCAGTCCGCCGTCCCCGGAGCCGTCGACTCCGATGACGGTCTTCACCTTCGGTTCGGCGTTCAGCGACACCTCCTTGACCGCGCCGGTGGTGCGCTCGGCGACCAGCGCGGACTTGCTGTCGGCACCCATGATCAGGCCGCTGGTGCTCGCCAGACAGCCCTGCATGACGCCGGGCGCCGGACAGGCCTTGGGAAACGGGTTGGCGGGCAGCGGCGGTGGAGCAGGCGGGGTGGACGTGGGCGGCGGCCGCAGTTCGGGTTCGGTGGTGAACGGCTGGGACTGGGCGTCGTCGAAACGGGCGCAGCCCACCAGCGTTCCGGACAGTGTGACCACCAGCCCGACGGCCAGCGCGGCCACCACACCGCGGACGGGCGGGCGCATCAGCATGCCAGCCAGGTTACGGACATCGATATTGCCCGGCAAAAGCGCCGCTCAAATCCCCGATTCCAGGGGATTTGGACCTACCCTGATTCTCGTGACGAGTCCATCGCATGACCCAAGCTGGCAGCGGCCGGCCTCGGCAAGCCTGGTCGATCCGGAGGACGACCTGCCTACGGCGAACTACGCCGGCGACTTCGAAACCACGAAGATCCCCCCGTACGCCCCGGGCAGCGGCGCTGGCCTGGGCAAACTCAACGCCCCCGAGCCGCTGCCGTATGTGCAGCCGCAGGCCGGTCGGGTTCCGTCGGTCGCGCCGGTCGAGATCGGACCCGACGACGACCGCCCCGACGGCTCCGGTAAGCGCGGCACCCAGGACCTGGGCCTGCTGCTGCTGCGGGCCGGGTTCGGCGCGCTGTTGATCGTCCATGGCCTGCAGAAGGCGTTCGGCTGGTGGGGTGGTTCGGGGCTGGGCAGCTTCGGGGATTCGCTGTCCGACCTGGGTTATCGGCACGCCGACATCCTCACCTACGTGGCGGCCGGCACCGAGATCGCCGCGGGCGTGCTGCTGGTCCTCGGACTGTTCACCCCGCTGGCCGCCGCAGCGGCACTGGCCTACTTGGTCAACGTCCTGCTCGCCGGGGTCGCCACTTCGGACAACCCGCGTCAGTTCGCGTTCTTCCTGCCCGACGGCCACGAATACGAGCTCACGCTGATCGTCGTGGCCGCGGCGATCATCCTGGTCGGCCCGGGCCGCTACGGTTTCGACGCCGGCCGGGGTTGGGCGCGTCGTCCGTTCATCGGTTCTTTCATGGCGTTGCTGTTGGGAATCGGCGGCGGCATTGCCGTGTGGGTGCTGCTCAACGGTGCCAACCCGCTCGCCTGACCCGTCGATTCAGCGCTCACGTACACGGCGTGCGAGTAAGGCTGTACCTCACCACTGAATCGATGTCCGGGTACCCGCGAGACGGGCTCAGCCGTAGGGGTTGGGGACCCGCCCGCCGCTGGCGGCGGCCAGCAGCGGCAGCGTAGAGAACGTCACCGCGGGCAACGGCACGTCGTCGCCGGCCTTGAGGTGCGCGCGTGCCCACGAGGACTTCTCGAACCGCAGCCCGTCGATGTCCTCCCAGCGCATCGTGGTGCTGCCCCGCAGGGTCCGGGCCGTCACCGTGTCGGTGTCGGCGACCGTGCGCCACCGGATGATGAGCAATGACAGCACCAGCGGGATCAGCAGCAGCACCGCGCTGACCGGCCACACCGCGACGAGCACCAGCAGACTCAGCGCGAAGAAACCGACTGCGAAGTGGGCCATCGGTGAAATGTTGATCACGACCGGTTTCTTGTCTGGGTCCGAGGGCATACCCGGCATCATCCCATCGGAGTGCCCCGACCGGGAATTTGACCTTTGAACTGTGCGGAGACTACCGTCGACGGTCATGTGGAGCATGCTCGTAGTAATTCGCCGGCGCGTTGGTGCGTGAACTGGCGGAGCTTTCAGCTACCAGCACCCCGACGCGCAACCCTCGTGCAGCAGCAGAAGCTGACGGGGGTTTTTTCTTGTCCACCAATCAAACCAGAGCCTGATCAGAGACAGAGGACACCGTGAGCGCACCGACGACGCGACCACCGGAACCGATGGCCGGCCCCAAACTCGCCAACGGAAAGACCACGGGCACCGCGGGCACCGCGAACCGGGTCGCCCCGGTCGAGATGACCGGTGCCCAGTCGGTGGTGAGGTCGCTCGAGGAGATCGGCGTCGACACCATCTTCGGCATCCCCGGAGGAGCCGTGCTGCCGGTCTACGACCCGCTGTTCGACTCCAAGAAGCTACGCCACGTGCTGGTGCGCCACGAGCAGGGCGCTGGCCATGCCGCCAGCGGCTACGCGCACGCGACCGGGAAGGTCGGCGTCATGATGGCCACCTCCGGCCCGGGTGCGACCAACCTGGTCACCCCGCTGGCCGACGCCCAGATGGACTCCATCCCCGTCGTCGCGATCACCGGCCAGGTGGGCCGTGGGCTGATCGGCACCGACGCCTTTCAAGAAGCCGACATCTCGGGCATCACGATGCCGATCACCAAGCACAACTTCCTGGTTCGCGACGGCGACGACATCCCCAGGGTGATCGGCGAGGCGTTCCACATCGCGGCCAGCGGAAGGCCCGGCGCTGTTCTTGTTGATATCCCCAAGGACGTGCTGCAGGGCAAGTGCACCTTCAGCTGGCCGCCGGTGATGGACCTGCCGGGCTACAAGCCCAACACCAAGCCGCACAGCCGCCAGATTCGCGAGGCAGCCAAGCTGATTGCTGCGGCCCGCAAGCCGGTGCTCTACGTCGGCGGCGGCGTCATCCGGGGGGAGGCGTGCGAGGAGCTGCTCGATCTCGCCGAGGTGACCGGTGTCCCCGTCGTCACCACGCTGATGGCGCGCGGCGCGTTCCCCGAC
>CAYLWH010000078.1:0-20280 GCA_964387245.1 uncultured Mycobacterium sp. | reverse complement strand
TGTGGTCGAGGGTGATGATGTCCTTGTTGCCGGTCGCGGTGATGACGATGTCGGCGTCGCCGACGGCCTGCTCGACGGTGACCACGTCGAACCCGTCCATCAACGCCTGCAGCGCGTTGATCGGATCGATCTCGGTGACCTGCACACGCGCGCCCTGGCCGGCCAGCGACTCCGCGCAGCCCTTGCCTACATCGCCGTAGCCACAGATGAGCACCTTCTTGCCGCCGATCAGCACGTCGGTGCCGCGGTTGATGCCGTCGATGAGCGAGTGGCGGGTGCCGTATTTGTTGTCGAACTTGCTCTTGGTGACCGAGTCGTTGACGTTGATCGCCGGGAACGCCAGCTCACCGGCCGCGGCGAACTGGTACAGGCGGAGCACGCCGGTGGTGGTCTCCTCGGTGACGCCCTTGACCGACTCGGCGATGGTCGTCCACTTGGCCTTGTCCGTCTCGAACCGCTCGCGCAGTACGCCCAGGAACACCTTCCACTCGGCCGAATCGTCATCCTCGGCGGGCGGGACCACACCGGCCTTCTCGTACTGCGCGCCGCGCAGCACCATCATCGTGGCGTCGCCGCCGTCGTCGAGAATCATGTTTGCAAGAGCCGGCACCCCATCTTTGGCGGGCCAGGTGAGCATCTGCTCGGCGGCCCACCAATACTCCTGCAGCGTCTCGCCCTTCCAGGCGAAAACCTGGGTGCCCTGCGGCTCCTCGGGTGTGCCGTGCGGGCCGACGACCACCGCGGCGGCCGCATGGTCCTGGGTGGAGAAGATGTTGCAGGATGCCCACCGCACCTCGGCGCCGAGTGCCACCAGCGTCTCGATCAGCACCGCGGTCTGCACCGTCATGTGCAGCGAACCCGAGATGCGGGCGCCCCGTAGCGGTGCAACCTCGGAGAATTCCCGGCGTAGCGACATCAGGCCCGGCATCTCGTGCTCGGCCAGACGAATCTCCTTGCGGCCGAACTCGGCCAGCGACAGGTCGGCGACCTTGTAGTCGATGCCGTTTCGGCTGTCGGCGGTCAGCGTCATCAGTACGTGCCCAATCCTTCGATCGATCAGTTGGCTTGGGCACACGCTATCCCGCGACGGGGACGTCCCGCCAAGCCGGGGGTACGGCGATCAGGTCTTGTCGCCCGGAACCTCGGCGTAGCGTTCGGCAAACGGTGTCATCAGCCGGGCGAGGTCGCCGGCGACGTCATGGTCGGCTTCCGGCGGCATCGACACATAGCTCATCGCGAGCCGGACGATGGCCCGGGCCAGCACCCCGGCGTCCCGTTCGCTGGTGTTCACCCAGCTGCGCAGGAAAGATTCGGTGAGCTTCGCCGAGCAGCGGGTGATGATCGGCGCGCTGTCGGTGGTGATGATCTGCAGCAGATCGGGTTTGGCCGCGCCGGTCAGCAATGAGATCACCAGCGGGTCGGCGGCTGACTCGGTGAAGAACGACCGGAAGCCCTGCAGGAACGCTTCGTGCATCTGGCCGACGTTGTTGTCGATGGCATCACCGACGGCGTCGACGAGCCGGTCGGCCAGCCGCAGCGCGTAACCCTGGGCGAGTCCATGGCGCGAGCCGAACTCGTTATAGATCGTCTGTCGGCTGATGCCCGCCGACTTGGCGACGTCGGCGAGCGTGATGGACGACCAGTCCTTACTGAGCAGCAGTTCGCGCATCGCATCGAGGACCAGGTCGCGCAACAGCACCTTGGATGCCTCGGCGTACGGAATCCGCACCGACCTTCCCAAGGCATCGCGTCTGCTCACCCGCGTGACACTAGCCTTCCCCGTTGTCGGGATCGCCCAATCCACTGTCACGAACGAGCAAGCTCGACCATGTCGAAGTCGGTCTTGGCTGCGCCGCAGTCCGGGCAACTCCAGTCGTCGGGGATGTCGTCCCAGCGGGTGCCGGGGGCGATTCCGTCCTCCGGCCAGCCCTTGGCCTCGTCGTACTCGAAGCCGCACTGCACGCAGACAAACAACTTGTAGTCCATCTCAGGTTCCCATCTTTTCGAAGTCGACCTTCTCGCGCACGCCGCAGTCCGGGCAGCACCAGTCCTCGGGTATCTCAGACCAGCTCGTCCCGGCCGGAAATCCTTCCCGCGCAGCACCTTTGAGCTCGTCATAGATGTAGTCGCAGACCGGGCAGCGATAGGCGCTCATGGCTGCATCCGGTAGCCGGCCAAGATCTTCTCCCGGCGTCGCGGATCGATGTTCACCCGGGTGATGTCGCCGTCGTAGTGGTCGAGGACGCGGTGGTCCATCACCTTGCGCCACAGTGGCGGGAAGTAGGTCAGGGCGACCATCGACGCGTACCCGCTGGGCAGGTTGGGGGCACCGGCCACGCTGCGCAGGGTCTGGTAGCGCCGGGTCGGGTTGGCGTGGTGGTCACTGTGCCGCTGCAGGTGGTACAGGAACAGGTTGGTGACGATGTGGTCGGAGTTCCAGCTGTGCTCGGGCGCGCACCGCTCGTAACGCCCACTGGCGGTCTTCTGGCGCTGCAGTCCGTAGTGCTCGAGGTAGTTGACGGTCTCCAGCAAGGTGAACCCGAACACCGCGGAAATGACGATGTACGGGACCAACGCCACGCCGAACACAGCCAGCAGGACGGCGTAGAACGCCACCGACATGGCCCACGCGTTCAGCACGTCGTTGGACGGGTGCCACGGGCTCTTGCCGGCCCGCCGCAGTCGCTGGGCTTCCAGCGCCCAGGAGGACTTCAAACTGCCGAACACGCTGCGCGGCAGGAACTCCCAGAACGTCTCCCCGAACCGGGCCGAGGCCGGGTCCTCCGGAGTGGCGACGCGGACGTGGTGGCCGCGGTTGTGCTCGATGTAGAAGTGGCCATAGCAGGTCTGAGCCAAGGTGATCTTGGACAGCCACCGTTCCAGCGAGTCCTTCTTGTGGCCGAGTTCGTGGGCGGTGTTGATGCCCACGCCGCCCATTACCCCGACCGACAGCGCCACGCCGATCTTGGCGGGCCAGGTCAGCCCGCCGTCGAAGCCCAGCCAGCCCAGATCGGCGGCGGTGAACAGATACGCGCCCAGGATGACGCTGGCGTACTGACAGGGGATGTACAGGTACGTGCAATAGCGGTAGTACCTGTCGTTCTCCAACCGCTCCAACACCGCGTCGGGCGGGTTCTGGCCGTCCGGGCCGAATTTCAGGTCCAGTGCGGGCAACAGGATGTACAGCAGGATCGGGCCGATCCAGAACGGTATCTGCGCGGCGACGTGCCAGCCCGCGTTGTTGAACGCCCACACCAGGGGCAGCATCACGAAAAGCGCGGTGGGCGCGATCAGGCCCATCAGCCACAGATGGCGCTTCCGATCACGCCACTGTTCGACGTCGACGGGTGTGCTTTCGGTCGTGGTCACCCGGTCACCTCCATGTGAAAGCCGTCAGTTTGACTGGACTATACCGCTATCTTTGTCGGCTGTCTAGACATTGCATGCTGATATGTAAAACTCCCGGGGCCGCTCAAGCCTGTGCATCGGTCGCGGACTGTGCACGGATTGCCGGTTGCGCAGGGAGTTCGTGCCTGCTCGGCGACACCAGGTCCGCCGGGCCGGGCCGATCGCGGTTCGCTGCCGGCATGGAACACCACACCCGACCATTCCGCGGCACCGAGGCGTTGGCCGATGGGCTCGTCACCCGCCGGACGCTGCAGTCCCGGTACCGGCGTGTCTTCCGGGACGTTTACATCGCGGCCGGTGCGCCGCTGACACCCGTCCTCCTGGCGGAGGCGGCGTGGCTGTTCTCCGATCGGAAAGCGGTCCTTGCCGGCACGTCGGCTGCCGCACTGCACGGCGACAAGTGGCTGAGCGATTCAGCACCCCCGGAGTTGATGCGCGCCGACGCCGGATGTCGCGGACTCGTCGTCCATCGGGTCATTCCCGTATCCGACGAGGTCTGCACGATCCGGGACATGTCCGTGACAACTGCTGCCCGCACGGCCTTCGACCTCGGCCGGCGAAAAGGACGCACCGAGGCGGTGATCCGGTGCGACGCGCTGGCCAACGCCACGGGTCTCACCGCCGCCGACGTCGAACGACTGGCCGTTCGACACCGGGGTGCCCGTGGCCTGGTGCAGCTTCGACAGACATTGACGGCCATGGACGGCGGCGCGGAATCGCCTCAGGAAACCCGGACCCGACTCGTTCTGCTGGACGCCGGTCTTCGGCGACCCCATACGCAGATCCGTGTCTACGACGCGGCGGGCTACCCGTTCGCCCGGATCGACATGGGCTACCAGGAGTTCAAGGTGGGTATCGAGTACGACGGTGCGCAGCACTGGACGGATCCCAAGCGTCGGGCACACGACATCGAGCGTCGCATCGAACTCGCCGAGCAGGGCTGGGTGATCATCCACGTCACGTCCGACATGCTCCGGAATCGGCCCTGGCTCGTCGTGCAACGTGTGGTGGCGGCACTGCGCGCCGCGGGGTGTCGATGGCTCGGCGAATGTGGAGTTATCGCACGCGAACTCGCGAAACGCGTGCGATAAGTCCACACTCGGCCACACTAGGCCGGGCTAGGACACCCGCTCGCGCCTGCCCTGCATCGAATGACTGCGGCCGTACAGGTAGTAGACGACGACGCCCGCCACCATCCAGATCAGGAAGCGGATCCAGGTCAACGCGGTCAGGTTCAGCATCAGCCACCCGCAGGCCGCGATCGCCGCGATCGGCAGCAGCGGCACCCAGGGCACCCGGAACCCGCGTTCGAGATCCGGTCGGCTGCGCCGCAGGACGATCACACCCCCCGAGACCAGCACGAAAGCGAACAGTGTGCCGACGTTGACCATCTCCTCGAGTTTGGAGATCGGAAACACCGAAGCCGAGACCGCGATCAGGATCGCCACCAGCACGGTGATTCGCACCGGGGTGCCGTGCGGACCGGTCTTGGCCAGCGACCGCGGCAACAAACCGTCGCGAGCCATCGCGAACAGCACCCGGGACTGCCCGAGCATCAGCACCATGACCACCGTGGTCAGCCCGGCGAGCGCGCCGATCGAGATCACCGTCGCCGCCCAGTCGACGCCGTTGGCCGCGAACGCGCTGGCGAGGTTGGCCTGCTTGCCGTCGGGACCCGTCTTCAACTCGGTGTAGGACACCATGCCCGAGAGCACCACCGAAACCGCGACGTAGAGCACGGTGACGATCGCCAGCGACGCCAGGATGCCCTTGGCGACATCTCGCTGCGGGTCCTTGGTCTCCTCGGCGGTGGTGGCCACGACATCGAAGCCGATGAACGCGAAGAACACGATGGAAGCGCCGGCGAGCAATCCGTACCAGCCGTAGTGGCTGCTTTCGGCGCCGGTCATCAGTGAGAACAGCGACTGGTCCAGCCCCGAACCGGCCGCATCGCCGGTCTGGGCCGGCGGGATGAACGGCGAGTAGTTGGCGGCCTTGATGTAGAACGCGCCGACGCCGACGACGAGCAGGACCACCGCCACCTTGATCGCGGTGATCACCGCCGAGAAATTCGACGACAACTTGGTGCCGAGGCCCAACAGGGTGGCAACGATGGCCACGATCAGCAGTGCGCCCCAATCCAACTGCATGAAATCCAGATCGGCCACTCCACCGGAGAACCCGAACACCGTGCCCAGATACGAAGACCAGCCCTTGGCCACCACCGCCGCGCCGATCGAGAACTCGAGGATCAGGTCCCACCCGATGATCCACGCGACGAACTCGCCGAACGTCGCGTAGGAGAACGTGTAGGCGCTGCCGGCCACCGGGAGCGTCGAGGCGAACTCGGCGTAGCAGAGTGCGGCCAGACCACAGGTGACCGCTGCGAGGACGAAGGACACCGAGATGGCCGGCCCGGTGATGTTGCCGGTGGTCGACGCGGTCACTGTGAAAATGCCGGCACCGACCACCACGGAGACGCCGAAGACGGCCAGGTCCCACCAGGTGAGATCCTTGTGCAACCGGGTGCCCGGTTCATCGGTGTCGGCGATCGACTGTTCGACGGACTTGGTGCGCCACCCACCGGTCATCTGGCCGAATGTACCGACCCAACCTGCCCGGCGGGCGGGATCGGGTGCTACGGCCCGATCGCCATTTGCGCTCCCGCTCCTCGGATTCCCACCGTGACACGGAACAACGTGGTGGGTGTCTCGGCGACCAGACGGATGGGTCCGTCGTCAGCGGAAACCCAAGCGGCCGAGCCTCGTTCAAGGCGAACAGTGGCGCTCTTGGCGCTCAACACCGCGGCCCCCGCCGAGCACAGCAGGATCTGGGGCCCGCCGCGGGCGCAGGGCAGATCGACCTGGCGGCAAAGGCTGTCACCATCGAGGCTGAGCACCGACACCGCGAACTCTTCGGCAGGCGTGCGGTAGTCGAGCCGGATTCCGTCACGCTCGATCGGGGGATGCAGAGTCCGCTCGTCGGCCGGGGTGAAGTCAAGCACCCGCAGCAGTTCGGGTACATCGACGTGTTTCGGCGTCAGCCCGCCGCGTAACACGTTGTCGGAGTTCGCCATCACTTCTACGCCGACACCCCGTAGATACGCGTGCATGTTGCCCGCAGGCAGGTAGATTGCGTCGCCGGGGTCCAGCTGCATGCGATTGAGCAGCATCGACGCCAGTACGCCGGCGTCGCCGGGATAGCGTTCGCCGAGCTCCAGCAACGTCTTGGCCTCGGCCACGAATTCGGTTGCACCGGAGCGCAGGTAGTGGATCGCACCGTCGAGCACCGCGGGCACCAGCACATCGAGGTCGGGCTGAGGGGCGGTGATCCAGGTGGTGAACAGCACGCGCAGCCCGTCGGCGTCCGGCTGACCGTGCAGCAGCGCAACGAAGGGGTCCAGGTCCGAAACCGCGAGCGAGCGCATGAGTTCGATGGTGCGCGCCACCGGGCGGAAGCCGGCCAACGCCTCAAAAGAGTCCACTGCGACGATCAGTTCGGGCTTGTGGCTGCGGTCACGGTAATTGCGCACCGGCGAGGCCAGCGGCACGCCCGCTCGGTCCTCGCGGGCGTATCCCTCAACGGCCTGCGCGGTACTGGGGTGGGCCTGCAACGACAGCGGCTCGTCAGCGGCGAGCACCTTGACCAGGAACGGCAGCGCGTCGCCGAACCGCGCCCGTACCGCCGGCCCCAGCTGCCCTTCGGGATCGGCGGCCACCACGTCGAGCAGCGAGCGGCCACCGTCAGGCCCTTCGAGGTAAGCGGGGTCAGCCGGGTGGGCGCCCAGCCACAGCTCCGCCTCCGGATGCGCGGTGGGCGACGACCGCCCGGTGAATTCCGCGATCGCCGTGCGCGATCCCCAGGCATAGGTGCGTATCGCTCCGCGTAACAGCTCCACAGCTTCTTCCTGTTATCCCGCCAGCCGGACATAGACCGCGGCCATCTCCATCCGGACCGCGAGCATCGCCAACTGCTGCTCGGGTCGGCCGGTCTGCAACGCTGCCATCGCATTCGGTGTGTCCTCGGCGGCGACGACCTCGACGTCGCCGAAACCCGCGACCCGCGCGGCCACCACCGGACGTTCGGCGGCCAGCGCCAGCGCCAAGACGCGCAGCCGGTCCGGCGGCGGTCCGTCGATCTGTTCATCGTGGAAAAACGCGGCCACCTCGTTCACCGGCCCGCCGAAGCCGCCCGCCCCCGCGCTGCGCAGCGCGACCAGCGCATCCGACAGGCCGGTGGCCGCCACCACATGGTGACCGACGCGCAGCATCACCGTCGCCAGGTGCCGCGCCAAGGCCAAGGTGGCCGCCGAGTCACCGGCCAGCACCACGTTGCCCCCGGAAACCCTTTGCGCCAAAGCTTTTGCCGCGTTGGTGAACAGCTCACGGCCCGCGCTGTTACGCAGCGCTTCGGCGTCGAGTTCATCGGCCAGCGCGGCCAGGTCCACCTGCAATGCCGTGTCGAGGGCCTGCAGCGTGGCCAGCCCGGTGGCCAGGTATCGGCACAGTGCGAACTCGTCGGGAACCCGCAGCCGGGGCGACAGCGCGGCGGCTCTGCCGGCCGTCGCATCGCGCAACGGACCCTCGTAGGGTGCCGCGATCACGACCCGGGCGCCGCGCCGCACCCCGGTGACGGCCGCCGCGACCAACGCCGGGTCACCGGGGTCGTCACCGGCGATGACCAGCACGTCCAGTGGACCAGTCCAGGCCGGCGCCTCGACGGCGACGACGATCGGTTCCGCGGCCGAACCGCCCATGGTCGCCGCGAGCATCGCTCCCGCGGACTCCGCGGTTCCGCGGCCGGCCACCCAGATCACCGAGCGCGGCCGCTCGCCGGTGCGCACCGAGTCGAGCGCACCCTCCTCGACGGCGGCCGCGGTGGCGCGCACCTGCGCACCGCCCATCGACGCCGCCCGCAGCAAGCCGTCGTGGTCCGCGGCGATCAGCCCCTCGCTGTCGTCGAGGTCAACCGTGGCGCGGGTGGCGCTCACGGCTCCGACTCCGCCTTGACGACCTCGCGGACCTGCCCGACGATCGCGTCGACCTGGGCGGGTGTGTGGGCCTCGACGTTGAGTCTCAGCAGCGGCTCGGTGTTGGACGTACGCAGGTTGAACCAGCCGCCGTCACCGATATCTACCGTGACCCCGTCGAGGTGGTCAAGCGAATTCGTCTGGTTGCCAAATGATTTCAGCACGGCATCCACACATGCGGGCGCGTCGGCGACGGTGAAGTTAATTTCGCCGGATCCGGCGTAACGCTGGTAGTCGACGGCCAATTCCGAGAGCGGACGCTGCTGGCCGCCGAGTGCGGCCAGCACGTAGAGCGCCGCCAGCATGCCCGAATCGGCACCCCAGAAATCCCGGAAGTAGTAGTGCGCCGAATGCTCGCCGCCGAAGACCGCACCGGTCTCGGCCATCAGCGACTTGATGTAGGAGTGGCCGACGCGCGAACGCAGCGGTGTGCCACCGCACTCGGCGACCAGTTCCGGCACCACCCGCGAGGTGATCAGGTTGTGAATCACGGTCGCGCCGGGCGCGCGTTCGAGTTCGCGCACCGCGATCAGGGCGGTCACCGCCGAGGGCGATACGGGTTCACCCCGCTCGTCGACCACGAAGCAGCGATCCGCGTCGCCGTCGAATGCCAGCCCTATATCAGCCCCGGTCTCGACGACGAAATTTTGCAGGTCCACCAGATTGGCCGGATCCAGCGGGTTGGCCTCGTGATTCGGGAATGAGCCGTCGAGTTCGAAGTACAGCGGCAGCACGGTCACCGAACCGATCGCCCCCAGCACCGCCGGCGCGGTCAGACCGGCCATCCCGTTGCCCGCATCGACGGCGACCCGCAACGGCCGCAGATCGGTCACGTTGACCAGTGAACGCAGAAAGGTGCCGTAGTCGTTGAGCACGTCGCGGTCGCTGACGGTGCCCACCGGACCGTCGAATTCCGGAACACCCGCGACGACCTCGTCCCGAATCGCGGCCAGGCCGGTGTCCTGGCCGACCGGCTTGGCGCCGGCCCGGCACAACTTGATCCCGTTGTAGGCGGCCGGGTTGTGGCTTGCGGTGAACATGGCACCCGGGCAGTCCAGCAGACCGGCGGCGAAGTACAACTGGTCGGTCGACGCCAATCCGATCCGCACCACGTCAAGTCCCTGTGCGGTGACCCCGTCGGCGAACGCGGCCGACAGCGCCGGCGAACTCTCCCGCATGTCGTACCCGATCGCCACCCGGGCCGCCGGGCCGGAGGAGTCGGTGCGGACCAACCGAGCGAAAGCGGCTCCGACGTCGCGGACGAACGCCTCGTCCAACTGCTCGTCGACCAGGCCGCGAACGTCATATGCCTTGATCACACGGGCAACCGCGGCGGCGGATCGCGACATGCTGGTCTCCTGAGGGACAGTTTTCTGTTTACCGTCAGCCTAGCCGTTGGCCCCCGGCGGGTTCGGGGGGCATTTGCGGGGAAGAGGATTACCGCCCGCCACGGCTTCGACAAGGCCGGTTCCAGTCCGGTCTAGTCTGAGGGGTCGGGCAGCACACGGAGATGCCCGCGGCGCCGACCTGCGGTTTTCTCCCGAGGCGCCGGCGGGGCCAGGAGCCCGGCGCCCGGCGCGAAAACTCCGGCGGGCATGTCGGAAAAGCCGGTGGCCAGCTGCGACATGCCGGTCGACTGCAGCGCATCGCGGCCTTCCCGCACCGCGTCGGCCAACGCGACGAGGTCGTCTTCATCGGGGGGGGTCGGCAGCGGCGCCGCATGCCGAACGAGTTCCCAGCCGCGGGGGGCGGTGATCCGTCCGGCGTGCAGGACGCACAGGTCCCACGAATGCGGATCGCGCACAGTCGCCAGTGGACCCACCACCGCCGTGGATTCCATGTACACGAACGTCAACGTCGCCACGGCATAGTGAGGGCACCCGGGCCGACAGCAGCGACGGGGAACATTCACGCCGTGAGGCTATCGTGCGGGAACAGTCCAGCGGCGCCGGACACGCAACCGCCGGGGCCACGATCTGGAACCGTTACGATCTCCCCCGTGATGCGATCCCGCGGCTCACGTCCCGGCCGGCCGGGCGGGCGGGCCTCGTCGCGCCACGGCCGCGAGGTGCGCGGGCCACTGCTTCCGCAGACGGTGCCCGGTTGGCGCAGCCGTTCGGAACGGTTCGACATGGCGGTGCTGGAGGCCTACGAGGCGATCGAACGCCGCTGGCAGGACCGGTTGTCGGCACTGGACATCGCCATCGACGAAATTCCCCGCATCGCTCCCCGCGATCCCGACAACGTGCAGTTCCCCCCGGAAGTGGTCGCCGACGGACCGATCGCACTGGCCCGGCTCATCCCGGCCGGCGTCGATGTCCGCGGCGACGGCACTCGCGCGCGAATCGTATTGTTCCGCAAGCCGATCGAGCGCCGCGTCAAGGACACACTGGAGCTCGCCGAACTTCTGCACGACATCCTGGTGGCGCAGGTGGCCACCTACCTGGGGGTCGAACCCACCGTCATCGACCCCACGATCGACGACGGGTGAACCCTGCCGCATATCCGGGCGTGAGCAGACGCAGAATCGCGCGTTTCGGCACGAATCAACGCGACTTTGCGTCTGCTCGCCGACGCCGGTCCAGCGGTCTAGATGACGCCGCGTTTGAGGCGGCGGCGCTCTCGTTCGGAGAGCCCGCCCCAGATGCCAAAGCGCTCGTCATTGGCCAGCGCGTACTCCAGGCACATGTCCTTGACCTCGCAACCGAGGCAGATGCGCTTGGCCTCGCGGGTGGAGCCGCCCTTCTCCGGGAAGAAGGCCTCCGGATCCGTTTGCGCGCACAGGGCCCGGTCCTGCCATTGACTCTCGACACTTCCGTCTACGGACTCGACCGTATCGGGGACCAGACTCAAATGAGGACGAGCGCCGAGATCTGGGCTCCCCCCCGTTGCCGGACCGATTTTGGCGTGCGGGGTGATCCCGATTGCGCCGATAAGGTGCTGATAGGACATCTCGCCTCCTCACCTTTGATTTCGTCAATCCTGGTAATTTTGTCGCCACTATTTCGCTGCGGCCATTTCTTATTCGAACAGATGATCGAATCTCGGTCTGCGACACCGGAACCGGGCGGAGAACCGGAAATGACACTGATGTGATTAGACACGGGTGAGCTGCTGCGGTCAAGCGTTGGGAACGAATTTCTTACCATCGATTCGCGACATTTCGGCATGCGGCCGATCTGGCGTGTCGTGTGATTTATCGCACTGGTACTCCGCGGCGCGCCTTTCTCGTCGACTCCACCATCCCCGGCCCACGGCCCGTGAGCCGTCTGCGCCTAAGGTCGTTCGGTGTGAAGGTCACGGTTCTGGTGGGTGGCGTCGGCGGCGCCCGCTTCCTGCTGGGTGTTCAGCGGTTGCTCGGCCTGGGCGGGTTCGGCACCGGGCCGTCGGCAAGCCACGAACTGACCGCCATCGTCAACGTCGGCGACGACGCCTGGATGCACGGTATGCGCATCTGCCCCGACCTGGACACCTGCATGTACACCCTCGGTGGTGCCATCGATCCCGAGCGCGGCTGGGGCCACCGCGATGAGACCTGGCACGCCAAGGAGGAACTGGCGGCCTACGGGGCGCAGCCGGACTGGTTCGGATTGGGCGACCGCGACCTGGCCACCCATCTGGTGCGCAGCCAGATGCTGCGGGCCGGCTATCCGCTGTCGGCGGTGACCGAGGCGTTGTGCTTCCGCTGGAATCCGGGAGCACGGCTGCTACCGGCCACCGACGACCGCAGCGAAACCCATGTCGTCATCACCGACCCGGAAACCGGACAGCAGCGAGCCATCCACTTCCAGGAATGGTGGGTGCGCTACCGGGCGGCGGTACCCACCCACAGTTTCGCCTTCATCGGCACCGAGAGCGCCACTGCGACTGCCGATACGCTGTCGGCTATCGAGTGCGCCGACATCGTCTTCCTGGCCCCGTCGAACCCGGTCGTCAGCATCGGAGCGATCCTGGCGGTCCCCGGGATTCGCGGGGCGCTGCGGTCGACGGCGGCGCCCGTCGTGGGCTACTCCCCTATCGTCGGCGGAAAACCGTTGCGGGGCATGGCCGACGAATGCCTGAGGGTCATCGGAGTCGATTCCACCTCGGAGGCGGTGGGCCGGCACTACGGCGCCCGGTCCGGCACCGGCCTGTTGGACGCCTGGTTGGTCGCCGACGGCGACGCCGCATCGGTCGACGGCGTGACCGTGCGAGCCATTCCGCTGCTGATGACCGATCCGGCGGCCACCGCCGCGATGGTGCGCGCCGGCCTGGACGTCGCCGGCGTCGACTCGGGCGCGCTGTGACCGCGCCGGTCGAGCACGGGGCCGCTGCCTCGGTTCAGATCCTCCCCGTCACCGGGCTTCCCGAGTTCCGGCCCGGCGACGACCTGACCGCGGCGCTCGCCCAAGCCGCCCCGTGGCTGCGCGACGACGACGTGGTGGTGGTCACCAGCAAGGTGGTGTCCAAGTGCGAGGGCCGGATAGTGGCGGCCCCCGAGGACCCCGGTGAGCGGGACACGTTGCGGCGCAAGCTGATCGACAGCGAAGCGGTGCGAGTGCTGGCACGCAAGGGCCGCACCCTGATCACCGAGAACGCACTCGGGCTGGTCCAGGCGGCCGCCGGCGTCGACGGATCGAATGTCGGCACAACCGAATTGGCCCTGCTGCCGGAGAACCCGGATGCCAGCGCCGCCACGCTGCGCGCCGGACTCTCCGAACTTCTCGGCGTCCGGGTCGCGGTGGTGATCACCGACACAATGGGCCGGGCCTGGCGCAACGGGCAGATCGACGCGGCCATCGGCGCCGCCGGCCTGCCCGTGCTGTACGACTACTCGGGTGCGGCCGATCGCCACGGCAACGAACTGGTGGTGACCGAGGTCGCCGTCGCCGACGAGATAGCCGCGGCGGCCGATCTGGTCAAGGGCAAACTCACGGCAATCCCGGTGGCCGTGGTGCGCGGACTACGGCTGTCCGACGACGGCTCGACCGCCCGCGACCTGCTGCGCCCCGGCGCGGAGGACCTGTTCTGGCTGGGCACCGCCGAGGCCATCGAACAAGGCCGCCGTCAGGCGCAGTTGCTGCGCCGCTCGATCCGCCGGTTCGCCGCCCGGCCGGTGGACCCCGCACTCGTCGAGGCCGCGGTCGCCGAGGCGCTGACGGCGCCGGCGCCGCACCACACCCGGCCGGTGCGGTTCGTCTGGCTGTCCGACGCCGCGCGGCGCACCGCGGTGCTGGACAGGATGGCGCAGCGCTGGCGCACCGACCTGGCCGGCGACGGCAAGACCGCCGACGACGTCGAACGCCGGGTCTCCCGCGGACGGATCCTCTACGACGCACCCGAGGTGGTGATCCCGTTCCTGGTGCCCGACGGCGCGCATCGCTACCCGGACCCGGTCCGCACCGCCGCCGAGCACACCATGTTCACCGTGGCCGGCGGCGCGGCGGTGCAGGGCCTGCTGGTCGCCCTGGCGGTTCGCGGTTTGGGCAGCTGCTGGATCGGGTCCACCATCTTCGCCGCCGCGCCGGTGCGTGCCGAGCTCGATCTGCCCGACGACTGGGAACCGTTGGGTGCCATCGCAATCGGTCATCCGGACGAGGAGGCATCCCCACGGCCGCCGGCCGACGTCGACGGGTTGCTGGTGCGCCGATGAGTGTGCGCGACTCGGTGCTCGACGTGCTGGCCGGCTGGAATCCACCCGATTCCGCGCAGGATGCGCTCCGCCACGCCGTGCTGGCGTTCGTGGCCGCCCGGCCGGATGCCTGCGAACGGGCGTGCGTGCCCGGCCACATCACCGCATCGGTGGCAGTCCTCGACCCCACCGGCTCACGGGTGCTGCTCACCCTGCATCCGCGGCTGGCCCGCTGGGTTCAGCTCGGCGGCCACTGCGAGCCCGACGACACCGACATCGCCGCGGCCGCGCTGCGAGAGGGCACCGAGGAGTCCGGCATCGTCGGCCTGACGCTGCACCCCGAACTCGTCGCACTGCACGTGCACCCAGTGACCTGCTCGCTGGGCGTCCCGACCCGACACCTCGACATGCAGTTCGGCGCGCACGCGCCGGCGGGCGCGGCGATCGCCGTCAGCGACGAATCGCTGGACCTGCGCTGGTGGCCGGTCGATGGGCTGCCCGATGGTGCCGACCACGCCCTTGCGCACCTGGTGGCGCGGGCGACGGCGCGCTGAGCCCACCCGTCACCGATTCAGCGCTCAGGCACTGGGCTGCTCGCAGTTTGTGTGCCTCAGCGCTGAATGGATGCAGCAACAGCCCGAACTAAATGTCGCTGGAGTACCGAATCCCGCAGTCCGGCAACATGACCCCGGGCCAGACCCGCGCCCCACGGAGCAGTTCGCAGCGGGCACCGATGTCGGCGCCGTCGCCGATGACGCCGTCGCGGATCAACGCCCGCGGACCGATGTGCGCGCCGGCACCGATGATCGACCGTTCGATGACCGCACCGGCCTCGACGCGGGCTCCGTCGAAAATCACCGCGCCGTCCAGTCGCACACCCGGACCGATCTCGGCCCCCCGCCCCACCACGGTCCCACCGATGAGCAGCGCCCCGGGGGCCACCGACGCGCCGTCGTGCACCAGGCTCTCCCCGCGTTGCCCACCGAGGGCGGGCGAGGGTGCGATACCGCGCACCAGATCCGAGGATCCGCGGACGAAATCTTCGGGCGTACCCATGTCCCGCCAGTACGTCGCGTCCACGTACCCGCACACCTTCACACCGTCGGACAGCAGGTTCGGGAACACCTCGCGTTCCACGGATACCTGACGGCCCCGCGGAATCCGGTCGATTATTTCGCGGTCGAACACGTAGCATCCGGCGTTGATCTGGTCGGTCGGCGGGTCCTCGGTCTTCTCCAGGAAGGCCGTCACCCGCCCCGCCTCGTCGGTGGGCACACAGCCGAATGCGCGCGGATCGGCCACCCGGACCAGGTGCAGGGTCACGCCCGCGTCGTTGCCGTGGTGGAACGCCAGCAGCGTGCCTAGGTCGGCACCCGAAAGCACGTCGCCGTTGAAGACCAGCGCGGTGTCGTGCCGCAGTTTGTCGGCGACGTTGGCGATGGCGCCGCCGGTACCCAGCGGCTGTTCTTCGAAGACGTAGTCGATCTGCAGGCCCAGCTTGGAGCCGTCCCCGAACTCGGCTTCGAAGACCGACGCCTTGAACGACGTGCCCAGCACCACGTGCTCGACGCCGGCAGCGGCGATCCGGGACAACAGGTGGGTCAGGAACGGCAGCCCGGCCGTCGGCAGCATCGGTTTGGGCGCCGACAGCGTCAACGGCCGTAACCGGGTGCCCTTGCCGCCGACCAGTACGACGGCGTCCACCTTCTTGGGGTCGAAGTCGCTCACTGCGCCCGCCTCCTCATTTCCCTGCGTGCTTTCCGTACGACCAGGCCTGATCGTACTGAAAGCGCCCCCCGCATGGCCCCCCGCAACGGAGCCTGCCGCCACCCGGTGTGCCGTGACGACAAGTAGGTCCACGTGCTGTCGTGGTGGGCGGCCAGGTTACGCGCCGCGTCACGGCCGGTGGAATGGCCCTTGTCGTGCAGCACCTCCGCCGCCGGGGCGTAGACGTTGAGCCAGCCCGCCCGGCCGAACCGGTCGCCCAGGTCGACGTCCTCCATGTACATGAAGTAGCGCTCGTCGAATCCGCCGATCGCGTCGAACGCCGCACGGCGCACCAGCAGGCAGCACCCGGAGAGCCAGCCCACCACCCGCTCGCTGGGCGGCTCGCGGTCCTGCCGGTAGGCCGCCGTCCAGGGATTCTTCTTCCAGAACGGCGCCACCACGGCGTGCATGCCGCCGCGGATGACGCTGGGCAGGTGGCGGGCCGAGGGGTACACCGACCCGTCCGGGTCGCGGATCAACGGGCCGACGGCACCGGCGCGCGGCCAGCGCCGCGCCGCCTCCAGCAGCGCATCGATACTGCCCGGCGACCACACCACGTCGGGGTTGGCGATCACCAAGAACTCCGAGTGCGCATTGCCGAGTTCGGCGACGGCCCGGTTGACCGCGGATCCGTAACCGAGGTTGGCGCCGGTGCGCAGCAGGTGTGCATTGGAGTAGCGCTCGGCGGCCTCCTCGGGCGCCCCGTCGGTGGACCCGTTGTCGGCCATCAGCACCGACAGGGGAATTTCTGTGGCCACGGTCAGCGACGACAGGAACCGTTCCAGATGGGGGCC
This sequence comes from uncultured Mycobacterium sp., assembly GCA_964387245.1. Classification (GTDB taxonomy): domain Bacteria; phylum Actinomycetota; class Actinomycetes; order Mycobacteriales; family Mycobacteriaceae; genus Mycobacterium. Next base: position 3,671 of record CAYLWH010000078.1, on the reverse strand, counting down.
CGGCGAATAGGTCACCGTCACCACGGGCAGGTCGTCGCTCACGGCGTTGAGGGTAGCCGCCGCGCGCGCAGGGCCCCGGTCGGCATCGCCGAGTCTGGCACGCCGGGGCCGGGCTACCGGGATACCGAACCCTTCGCCAGTAGCCTGGGCTGGTGCCAGCCCGCGCGTTACGCGTCCTCACCACGGTGATCGCCGTCACGATCGTCGTGAGCACCGGCGTCGCCTGGAGCAAGATCAGGTCGTTCGAGGGCGGGATCAACCACATCAGCACCGCCGCGCTGGGCGGCAGCGGTGACGACGGTGCCATCGACATCCTGCTCGTCGGGGTGGACAGCCGCACGGATGCGCACGGAAACCCGCTGTCGGCCGAGGAACTGGCCACCCTGCGGGCCGGCGATGACGTGTCGACCAACACCGACACCATCATCGTGATCCGGATCCCGAACAACGGTAGGTCCGCGACGGCGATCTCGATCCCCCGGGACTCCTATGTGGACGCCCCGGATCTGGGCAAGATGAAGATCAACGGAGTGTTCGGCGAGGTCAAACTGGACACGATGAAAGAACTCATCGAGAACCAGGGTGTGGACCCGGCCGAGGGCGAGCGGCGCGGCACCGAAGCCGGGCGCGAAGCGCTCATCAAGACCGTCGCCAAGCTCACCGGTGTCACCGTGGACCACTACGCCGAGATCGGGCTGCTGGGCTTCGCGTTGATCACCGACGCGCTCGGCGGGGTCGACGTCTGTCTCAAGGACGCCGTCTACGAACCCCTTTCGGGGGCGGATTTCCCGGCCGGCTGGCAGAAGCTGGACGGCCCGCAGGCGCTCAGCTTCGTGCGCCAGCGCCACGATCTGCCCCGCGGCGACCTCGATCGGGTGGTGCGCCAGCAGGCGGTGATGGCTTCCCTTGCCCATCGGGTGATCTCGGGCAAGACGCTGTCGAGCCCGGCCACGCTGAACCGCCTCGAGGAAGCCGTGCAGCGTTCGGTGGTGCTCTCCGACGGCTGGGACATCATGAATTTCGTCAACCAGCTGCAGAAGCTCGCCGCCGGCAACGTCGCGTTCGCCACCATTCCGGTACTCGATGAGGCCGGCTGGAGCGACGACGGCATGCAGAGCGTGGTGCGCATCGACTCCGACCAGGTCAAGGAATGGGTGGACAGCCTGCTGCACGGCCAGGCTGCGGGCAAGATCGAGGAGATCACCTACACCCCGGACAAGACCACCGTCGACGTACTCAACGACTCAGACGTCGGTGGCTTGGCGGCTGCCGTGTCAAAGGTCTTGTCCGGCAAGGGTTTCCTGGGCGGCCACGTCGGCAACAACGAAGCCGAGAAGGTGGCCGAGAGCCAGGTGCAGGCGGCCAAGGCGGACGACGTCGGCGCCCAGGCCGTGGCCAGGGGCCTCGGCGGACTGCCGGTGGTGGCCAACCGCTCGGTGGCCCCCGGCACCGTGCGGGTGGTGTTGGCGGCCGACTACACGGGGCCGGGCTCGGGCCTGGAGGGCTTCCCGGAGTACACCGGCGGCGGCGATACCTACTACCCGGTCGCCGATTCGTCACGGGAAGCCACCGCTGCCCCGCTGCCGTCGCCGATCATCACCGCGGGGTCCGACGACCCCCAATGCGTCAACTGATTGCGTCGATTCAGCACTGCGGTACACAAAATGCGAGCATCGGTATGCCTGCGCGCTGAATCGATGAGCACCGCATGGACAATCGGGGCATGCAGACCCTGACTGGCGCACTGCTCGATCCGCTGCTGCGGGACAACCCGGCCGGACCGCGCGTCACCTACTACGACGACGCCACCGGCGAACGCATCGAACTGTCCACCGTGACGCTGGCCAACTGGGCGGCCAAGACCGCCAACCTGCTGCGGGACGAACTGTGCGCCGGGCCGGGCAGTCGGGTCGCGGTGCTGCTGCCCCCGCACTGGCAGACCGCGGCGGTGGTGCTGGGCGTGTGGTGGGTCGGCGCCGAGGTCGTCCTGTCCGGGCCGGCCGACATCGCGCTGTGCACCGCGGACCGTCTCGACGAGGCCGGCGACGCGGTGGGAGTCGGCGAGATCGCGGTGTTGTCGCTGGACGCGTTCGGCAAGGGCGTCGATGACCTGCCGGTGGGGATCACCGACTTCGCCACGGCCGTTCGCGCCCAGGGTGACCAGATCGTGCCGGAATCTCGTCCCGGACCCGCGCTGGCGGGCCGCTGCGCCGACGACGTGCTGGCCGACGCCCGCGGCGCCGCCGCGGCCACGGGTCTGAGCGCCGCCGACCGGGTGCTGTCCACGTCGTCGTGGTCGACGCCCGGGGACCTGGTGGCCAACCTGGTCGCGGTCTTGGCGGCCGGCGCGTCACTGGTTCAGGTCGCCAATCCGGCCGACGGCGTGCAGGACCGGCGGATTCAGACCGAGAAAGTGACGAAGACGCTGCCTCTGGGCATGCCACGCGCCGCCCTCGACGTCGACGAATTGCGCACCGCCGCGCTCGGTTCCACGTCACTGTGGCGACGCGTCGACGTGGTCGGCGAAACGGGTTCGACGAACGCCGATCTGCTGGCGCGGGCGGCCGCGGGTGAGAACATCGCCGGTTCGGTGCTCCTCGCCGAGTTCCAGACGGCCGGCCGCGGCCGCCACGGCCGCAGTTGGTCCGCGCCGCCCCGATCGCAGGTTTCGATGTCGGTGGGTGTCGACGCCTCGGGGGTCGCACCGGCGGCATGGGGCTGGCTGCCGCTGCTGGCCGGGGTGGCGGCCGCCGAGACGTTACGCGAGCGCTACGGCGTCGACGCCGGGCTGAAATGGCCCAATGACGTGCTGGTCGGCACCGGCAAGCTGGCCGGGATTCTCGCCGAGGTGTCGCAGCCGGGGCCGGTGGTCGTCGTCGGGATAGGTCTCAACGTCTCGTTCTCCGCCGACGAAATCCCCGACCCGAGGGCCACCTCGTTGTCGATGCTGGGCGCCCCGGACGACGACCGCACGGGCCTGGCGGCGGCCCTGTTGACCGCGTTGAGCACCCGGGTGCAGCGCTGGAAATCCGCCAAAGGTGCCGACGCTGAACTGATTTCGGACTATCAGCGGTTCAGCACGACGATCGGCACACGGGTGCGCGCGCTCCTGCCCGGCGATTCCGAGGTCACCGGCATTGCCCTGGGTGTCGACGATGCCGGACGGCTGCGGATCGACGACGGAACCCGAACGCTCACCATCTCAGCGGGTGACATCACCCACCTGCGGCCCGAGTCGGCTTGAGCGGCAACTACTTCAGCAGCGCGCGGCTCATCACGACGCGCTGGATCTGGTTGGTGCCCTCGTAGATCTGAGTGATCTTGGCGTCCCGCATCATTCGCTCGACCGGGAAGTCGACCGTGTAGCCGGCGCCACCGAACAACTGCACGGCGTCGGTGGTCACCTCCATGGCCACATCCGATGCCAGACATTTCGACGCCGCCGAGATGAAGCCCAGATTGTTCTCGCCGCGCTCGGCGCGCGCCGCGGCGCTGTAGACCATCAGCCGCGCGGCTTCCACCTTCATCGCCATGTCGGCGAGCATGAACTGCACGCCCTGGTTGTCGCTGATGGACTTCCCGAACTGCTTGCGGCTCTTGGTGTATTCGATCGCCGCATCCAGCGCGCCCTGGGCGATGCCGACGGCCTGGGCACCGATGGTCGGGCGGGT
>CAYLWH010000077.1:0-20452 GCA_964387245.1 uncultured Mycobacterium sp. | reverse complement strand
TAGTCGAGGTTCTGCGGGCACAGGATCGCGACCCGGTCGCCGGGCTGGGTGACCTGCTGAAGTCGGGCTGCCACGGCACGGTTGCGGACGCTGAACGTGGCCCAGTTCAGGTCCCGTTCGACACCGTCACGCTCGACGGAGAAGTCCAGGAAGCGGTAGGCGAGTTTGTCGCCGCGCACCTTGGCCCAACGCTCGATGTGGCGAACCAGGTTTCCGTTGTCGGGAAAGGTGATCAGCCCGTCCTTGATGAATGGGTTGTGGAACGGCATGCCATCTCTCCTGTCGAAACACCTGTTGGCGGAGAGGCCGCGCAAACGTCCGAGTCCAGTCGTTCGTCGCGCCTCACCACCGTCACCCCCAAACCCCACAGATCCTACCGAGGTCACAGCTCTCGACGGGATGGCGTGGCCGGGACGGGCGACACTGCAAATCTTATTTTGCTCTTAATGTTACGTTACGGACCGGTAGGACACCGGCCAAATTCTGCGCTGCCGACTTCGTCGGGACCGGCTTCAGCCGTGCTTGGGATGCGGCGCGTTGTCGATCACGCCGCGGGCCCAATTCAGGGTCCACTCGGTGGCGGGCTGACCGTTGTCGTTCCAGAACTGCGGGGTCGCGTACAGCGCGTGCACCGGTTGTCCGGCCCCGCCCGCCAGCACGTCGAGGGTCCGCGGCAGGTTGGCGATACTGAACGCACCCTGCGGGGCGGCGCAGATCAGGTCGCCGGCGGCGCAGATCTGATTGGTCCGGTCGTTCAGCGCACCGAACCCGCCCGGACGTGGCCCCGTCATCGCCAGACCCAAGCCGGACAGCATCGGAACCTCGTGCAAGGTGATCTCGGCGCCCTGGCCCGCGGGCGTGGCTCCGATGTCCATTCCTTCACCCGTCTGACGGCGCCCGTCGGCAATCAGGGTGACGCCGAGCACCAAGTCCTGGTCAACGGGTCCGCGCCCGTTGCCGATATCGCTGGCGATGTCCCCGGCGATGATCGCACCCTGCGAGAAGCCGATCAGCACATAGCCGGTCAGCGGACATCTCTCGTTCATGGCGGTCAGCGCCGCCACCGCCGTGCCGGTGCCCTCGGCACGGCTGTCGTTGTAGGACATCTGTTTGTCCGCCGAGAACGGATTGTGGAACTGCGCCGTGTAGGGGACGGTGTAAACCTGCAGGCGCTCGGCTCCGAACTGCTGCTGCAGCGGCCGCGAAACGTTGAGCAGCAGCGCCAACGGAAACTGACCCGGATTGAGCGGATCGTCGGTGCGCGACGACTCCCAGGTGCCGGGAACGACCAGTGCCTGCACGTCGGGGCAACTGGCATCCTGGAACGCGGGGCGCGGCTTGGTGCTCGGCGCGGTCGTGGTTGGCGGGACGGCGGTGGGGGGCACCGCGCTCGGCGTGGTATCGGGACGCCGGACGATCACCACCACGATCACCACCACGAGTGCCACCACGACGGCCACCGCCGCCGCCGCGATCAACCCGAGGATGCGGTGGCGGCGGCGATTGTTCTTGCGCGGGGTGCGAGCCATCTTCTCCTGCTAGCAGAGTCGTGCGGTGGCGGGACGGATGTACTGTGCCGTGGCGTGCCGGCGCGGGCTGACGACCACGTTGCTGGAGCCGGGCCCGCCCGGAGTGGCCATCGCCATTGCGGGCCCCGCGGCCTCGGTCAACGAACCGGACCAGGGTGTCGGGGCGATGCGGGCGATGACGTCACCCGACGTTGGGCACCCACTGAGTTGCACCGTCGCGGAGGCCGTCACCAGCAACGACGGCTCTAACATCGGCAATAGCGCTCGGTATTGCGCCGCCCGATCGGGCGGAGATTCCGGCTGTTGCACTCCCCCAACGTACAGCTCTCGGATCAGCGTCCGCCCTCCCCGTCCGACCGGACCGGGGTTCGCCGACCTCCCGGATTCATCCGATCGTCGACGCGAGATCACCGGACATCGCCGCCAGTTGCGCCGCCCAGCTCCCCCAGCCGTGGTCACCGCCCACCGGGAAGTCGAAGTTCGCGTTGCCGCCGCCGTTACCCCGGTAAGCCGCGTAAAACGACCGGTTGCCGCCCTGCGCCTGGTCGGCGTAGCCGATCATCGCGGCCGGGTCACTGGCGGTCAGCGCCTGCGGTGAGAACACCCAGATCCGGGTGTTGTTGTCGATCAGCACCTGGTTGTGCACGGTCGGGTCCTGCCACTTCCACCGGCCGAGCTGAGGCGGTCCCCACATCAGATTGGTGTCGGCACCGCCGAACCGCATCATGCCGTCGTGCAGCGCGCCGTTGACAAAGGTGTTCGACGGGTTCAGGAAACCCGACATCGAACCCGCGTAGCGGAACCGGTTCGGATAGAACTCCGCCAGTGACAGCGCCGCGGTCCCGCCCTGCGAGGCGCCCACGATCGCGTGCCCGGTCGGCGCGAGGCCCTTGTTCGCGGCCAGCCAGTCCGGCAGCTCCGAGCTCAGAAACGTCTCCCACTGCTTGCTGCCGTCCTGCTCCCAGTTGGTGTAGAGGCTGAACGCGCCGCCGGCCGGGGCGACCACCGAGATACCCTTGCCTGCCAGCGTGTTCATGGCGTTGCCTGCGGTCACCCAGTTGCTCACCTCGGCGCCGGCGTTGAAGGCGTCCAGCAAGAAGACGGCGTGCGGGCCACCGGCCTGGAACGCCACCGGGATGTCCCGGCCCATCGCCGCGGACGGCACGTGGAGATACTCGACGCCGTCGGCGCGGGCGATGCCGGACCCAGCCCCCAGCGTCGCGGCGCCCCAGGCCACACCCGTCAACATCAACGCGCACAAAACCCGCAGCACGATCGACAGCAGCCTCATTCCGACGTCTCCTCGCTGGTCACTCCCGATCCGGCCCGGTCCGCAGGTAGTGAATCACATCAGCGGCGGGTCTCTTCGCCGATTGTGCGCTGAGGTACGCACCTCGACCGATTTCGGTACACCAGCGCACGCTCGGTGCGGTACGGGTGGGGTGGGCTATCCCCCGGTGCCCTCGGCAGCCGCCGACGCCTCCGCAGCGAGCGCCGCCGCCGGGTCGTAGGGCACCGCACCCAGCACCCGCTGGATGTCGGGCTTCATCTGCTGCACCTGCTGGCCCCAGTAATTCCAGCTGTGTGTTCCGTTGGTCGGGAAGTTGAACACCCCATTGGTGCCGCCGGCAGCGATGTAGGCGTCCTTGAAGCTCTTGTTGGTGCGCAACGTGAAGCCTTCGAGGAACTTGGCGTTGAACAGGTTGCCGCCGCTGGTGCCGGCGTCCAGTTCCGACGGCGTGCCGTCACCGCAGTAGATCCAGATGCGGGTGTTGTTGGCCACCAGCGTCGGGATGTTGACCATCGGGTCATTGCGCTTCCACGCGCTGTTCGGGTCTTCCGTCTTGCCCCACATGTCGTCGGGCGAGAAGCCGCCGGCGTCACCCATGGCCATGCCGACCAGCATCGGCCACCAGCCCTCGGACAGGTTCAGGAAGCCGGATAGCGAGGCTGCGTACTGGAACTGGCCCGGATGCCAGATCGCCAGCGTCAGCGCCGCCGAACCGGCCATCGACAGGCCGACCGCCGCGGACCGGCTGTTGTCGACGCCCCTGCCGGCGAGATACACGGGCAGCTCCCGGGTCAGGAACGTCTCCCACTTGTAGGTATAGGTACCGGCCTTGCCCTTGGCCGGCTTGTACCAGTCGGTGTAGAAGCTGGACTGACCGCCGACGGGCATGATCACCGACAGGCCCGAGCCGTAGTACCACTCGAACGCCGGGGTGTTGATGTCCCAGCCGCTGAAGTCGTCCTGGGCACGCAGGCCGTCGAGCAGGTAGAGGGCCGGGGAGTTCGGGCCACCGCTCTGGAACTGGATGCGGATGTCGCGTCCCATGCCGGCCGACGGTACGTCGACATACTCCACAGGCAGGCCGGGTCGCGAGAACGCAGTGGCCGTCGCCGGCTGTCCGACGGCGCCGATCAGGCCGGGCAGCAGGACCGCCGCGACGGCCGAAACCGCAAGCCGCCGACTGAGTACGCCGCGCATCTTTTCGACAAAACTCATGAAGCTACCCATCCCATCTTCTGTGTGCCGCACCCGAAGATCCGGTCCGAAACTCGGTTCAAAGTGCCCGCCCAGTCAACCACATTTCGTCCAAATGCCAACTTTTACGCAGGTCAGAGCGATTTCGCTAACCGTTGAGCGTCGCGATCAGATCAGGCTTCAAGGCCTGCAGTTGCGCACCCCAGTACGCCCAGGAATGGTCGCCGGCGGATGGAAAATCGAAGGTGGCATTGTTACCGCCGGCCTCTTGATAACGCTGCTGGAATCGCTTGTTGCTGCCGATCGCCGTGGACTCCAGGCTGTCGGCGTCGAGCGCCTGGTTCGGATCGGCGCTCTCATCCAACGGCGTCTGGCCGCCGGACGCACAGTAGATCCACAGGCGGGTGCCGTTGGCGACGATGCGCGCCACCTGTTCGACCGGGTCGTTGCGCGTCCAGGCCGGGTCCCACGGCGGCCCCCACATGTTGTCCACGTTGTAACCACCCGCATCCAGCATGGCCACCCGGATGGCCTGCTGCATGAACGCCGCCGACGGATTGAGGAATCCTGACAGCGAGCCCGCGTACGAGAACTGGGCCGGGTGATAGGCGGACAGGATCAGCGCCGCCCCACCGGACATCGACAGCCCCAGCACGCCGTTGCCGGTGGGCGACACCTGCTCGGCCAGCGCGAGGTAGGACGGCAATTCGCTGGTGAGGAAGGTTTCCCATTTGTAGGTGTAGGGCTGATTGTTGAAATTCGACGGTGCATACCAGTCGCTGTAGAAGCTGGACTGGCCGCCCACCGGCATAACCACCGCGACCCCGGAGTCATGGAACCACTCGAACGCCGGGGTGTTGACGTCCCAACCGCTGTAGTCGTCGCGGGCACGCAGGCCGTCGAGCAGATACACGGCCTTGAATCCACCGCCCTGGAACTGGACCCGGACGTTGCGGCCCATCGCCGCCGAGTACACGTCGAGGTACTCGACGGGCAGGCCTTCGCGGGAGAACGCCCGAGCGGTCGGGCTGTTGCCGGAGATGTCGGTGACCGGGCCCAACAGCGCCGGCAGCACCAGAACCGCGGCGATCGCAGCGGTCAACCGCCGCCCCGCCGCAGCCTGAAACCAGGTCTTCACACCATTCACTTGCTGCTCACCCGTTCGGTCATGTCCCGGACTTTCATCCGTGGCACAGTTCGCGGAAGCGTGTTCGATAACGCCCGAAGGTTCCCGCACGAACCGCGGAATTGCCTCTGCGCAAAGCCGCTCAACGCGCGACTACGGCCCCGTTGCCGGTAAGCCAGTGTAGGGGGTCCGGTCTGATGCCGGTTCTTCGAGCCCGCAGCGGAGCAGTTCGTACCGCGGCACCCGGTCGATGCGGTACCTCGTGAAGTCGTAGGCGTACATCATGTTCGACAGGAACTGTCGCACAGTCAGGGGGGCGCGGATTGCCGAGAGCACCGACTCGGTTGCCGGGCAGGTCAATGCGGCGCCGGCTTCCCTGATCCAACCCTCGTCGAGGTACTGCGGAATGTAGTGGTCCTTCTTGAGCCACGGACCCTCGGCCACCGCCCAGTCCGGGAAGAGGTTCTTGTCATGCCCGATCCGGCCGTCCTCGAGGCGCTCGGTGTGCGCGGCCAGCGGGTTGGCCAGACCGATCTGATCGATCACCCGGACGTCCAGACCGACATTCATGCCGAGCATGCCCAGGTTGGTGAAAAAGACTGTGACGGGGCCCGTTTCGCGGCGCGGCGGTTCGCTGGGCTCGGTGGGCGGCGGGATCGGCGGCGGCATCGCGGGCACGACGTCCCACACGTCGAAGTTGCCCGACGGCAGCAGCAGCGCGCCATCGGGTGTGTTGTTGATCGCCACCAGCACCGCGCGCATCCGCGGGTAGTCCAGGTAGTCGGCGGCGGTCAGCGGATGCGCGTGTCCCGTTGCCTGCGAGTAGAACCTGCGCTCGTCGACGATGCCGGAATAGGTCACCCGGGTGGCGTCCGCACCGAGGCCGGGCGAGTTGGCCGCCCACAGCGACCACGCGACCACGGTGCCCCACAGCACGGTGGCGGCACCTGCCAACAGGTAGCCGGCCTCCCGGGAGAACTTGGTGCCGTCGGGCAACACGACGGGAATGACCGCCACCGGGGCGAGCAGCACGAACATCGGTGTGAGCAGGACCCGGCCGTGCATGAAATCGCCGCCCTGGCGGATCCAGTAGATCGCTTGGAGCAGACCGCTTGCCACGAAGAAGATGACCACCCCCGCAGGACTCTGAACGGTTCTCGCCAACCATCCGTAGTCGCGCGGGATCCGGTGCCTGATCCACCACGGCTGCGTCCTGGTCGCCAACAGCACCAGAGCCAGCCCGACCAACAACAACGTCGGGATCCACAATGCGTAGGGCTTGTTGAAATTCGCCAGGTACACCAGCCCCTGGGGCCATTTGGACCCCGAAGCCTCCTTGGCCATCGCGGGGCCCGGAACCAACAGCGCGTAGTAACCCATCCGGAAGACCTGGTAAGCCACCGGAACCAGTCCGCCGGCGGCGACGATCAGCAGCCGGTGCCGGCGGCCACGCGCCGCGATCAGCATCATCACCAGCGCGCCGACTCCGATCAGGGCCAGCTCCGGCCGGACCAGCACGCTCAGGCCGGCGACGAACGCCAACGCGGCGGTGAAACGACGTCCGACGGCGTTGCGGCCGCTGACGCCCCGCAGTTCGGCGGTCCTCAGGCCCTGCGACCAGCAGACCATCATCCACCACAGCAGCCCCAGATAGCTGAGCACCAGGCCGTTCTCCAGCCCCGACGTCGCGAAGTCGCGGGCGGGCGGCACCGCGATGTAGACCAGAACGCCCGCCGGCAACAGCAGTCCGCGCCGGCCCTGCAAGCTCGGCGCGTACAGCCGCGCCGCGCCCAGCATCAACAGCACCACACCGAGCAACGACAGCATCCCGGCCAGGACCAGGGCCACATACTCCAGCCTTATCGCCCCACCGACCCAGCCGCCGAGGTACACCACATAGGTCCACAGCGTGGATGTGTTGGCCTCGACCCGCTCACCGGCATTGAACACCGGGCCGTTGCCGGCCATCAGGTTGCGCACCGTGCGCAGCACGATCAGTCCGTCATCAGCGATCCAACGGCGTCGCCAGACACCCCAACCGAACAACCCGGCGACGGCCGCCACTGAGGCCCACAGACTCAGCCGCGCCGACATCGGGAACGGGTAAACCGGCAACTCCCGCAAGCGGCTAACCGAAGAAGACTGCGACACCCACGGTTCCGATCCACCCGAGGGCGAGCATCTGCAACACCCGGTCGTGCAACGCGATCTCCTCCGGCTCGCCCGCGTCACCACCGTCGATGTGCACGGCATAGCGCAGGATCGCCACGGTGAACGGGACGATCGACACCGCGAACCACGACCCCCCGCCGCCGTCCCGCTCGAAAGCCCACAGCCCCCAGCAGAGCACAACCGCGGTGGCCGCCAGCGTCCAGACGAATCGCAGGTAACTGTTCGTGTAGCTCTCCAGCGACCTGCGGATCTTTGCCCCGGTGCGCTCGGCCAGCTGAAGCTCCGCATAGCGCTTGCCGGCCGCCATGAACAACGATCCAAAGGCCATCACCAGCAGGAACCACTGCGACAGTGGGATCGACGCGGCGACACCACCGGCGATCGCCCGGATCAAAAAGCCCGACGACACTATGCAGATGTCCAGCACCGCTTGGTGTTTCAAACCGAAGCAGTACGCGAGCTGGATCGCGATGTAGGCCGCCATCACCAACGCGAGGTTGGGTGAAGTGAGCCAGGAGATGCCCAGCGAGGCCACACCCAGCACCACCGCCAGTCCGTAGGCCAGGGGCACCGGGACCACACCGGAGGCGATCGGACGGAACCGCTTGGTGGGATGTGCCCGGTCAGCCTCGACGTCGCGGGCGTCGTTGACAAGGTAGATGCACGACGCGGCCAGACAGAACACCACGAACGCGATCCCGACCTGCAGAAAGACCTTGCGGTAGTCGTAATCGACGTCGCCGCCGAGTGAGGCCAGCGGCGCCGCCAGGACCAGCAGATTCTTCACCCACTGCCGCGGTCGCATCGCCTTGACGACCCCGCCGACCACGCTGCGCGGCGGACTCTCGACCGGCGGTGCCTGTTCGCTCACTGGTCTCCTCCGATTCGGTCGGCGATCGCCTCGGTCGCCTTGGCGACAACTGCTCCGACGACGACGCCGGCCGCGACGTCAGTCGGGTAGTGCACACCGAGCACCAGCCTCGACAACGCCATCGGAGGCACCAGCACCGCTGGCAGCAGTGGCAGCCCCGCGGCGCGACCCATCAGGATGGCCGCGGCGGTGGTGGAGGTCGCGTGCGCGGACGGAAAGCTCAGGCGACTCGGGGTGCCGACGTTGACCGCGATGTCCGGGTGATCGGGTCGGGTCCGGCGCACCACCCGCTTGATCAGCACCGCGGCGGCGTGTGCGGCGAACGCACCCGCCCCGGCGGCGATCCAATCCCGGCGGCGCCGCGGTGCGAGGACCGCACCGAGTGCGGCGACGGCCAGCCAGCCCATCGAATGCTCGCCGAAATGCGACATCGTGCGGGCGGTCGCCAGCACCCGGGGCCGGTCGGCCAGGGCGGACTGCACGGCCACCAGGGCGGCATCCTCGCCGCGCGGCGGTGCTGTCGATTCAACCATTATCCGAGGCCGAATTTGATTCCAGCAGAACGGTTTCCCACTTCTGCTTGCTGGTCAGGGTGGGCAGCGCCTCGCGGTACACGCGACGCATCGTGTCGAACTTCCGGCGCAATTTCAGCTGCCGGCGCGTCGATTCGCGCAACAACTCGAGCATCTTGGCGCGGTCCCGCTGGCGGTACACCACCCCGCGGCCGTCCGCGGTGGTGACGGTGACACCGTCGACCCCGCACAGCAGGAACCACCGCGCGTCCTGCGTGGCGACGTTGAGTTCGGGGCGGCTGTGATGGGCCGGATCCTCCTTGCTCAATTGGTGCAGCAGGCCGCGGGCAACGCGGATCCCGATGGCGGGCAACGCAACCGGCGGCTTGTGCACCTTCTTGCGGCCGGACGCCGGCGGCAGCGCAGTGGCCCCTGGCAGCACCACGGCATCGGGGTACTCCTTGCGCATGGCGTGCACATCGGGCAGCGCGGACTCCAGGATGGAGAAGATGTGCTCGGGTCCGGACAGGAAGTCGTCGATGGCCCTGTTCTGGATGGCGACCGTCGAATACTCAAGGCACAGAAGATGTTTCAGCGTCGCCTTCATGTGGCTGGCGATCAGGCCCTCGACGTCACCATCCCAGTGCATGGCGGCGACGACAAGCCGGTTACGAAGATGGAAGTATGCCTGCCAGTCGATGGCGTCGTCTTTGTCGCTCCACGCCATGTGCCAGATGGCGGTGCCCGGCATCGTCACCGTTGGGTAGCCGTGTTCGGCGGCGCGCAGACCGTAGTCGGCGTCGTCCCACTTGATGAACAGCGGCAGCGGCTGGCCGAGCTCTTCGGCGACCTGGCGCGGGATCATGCACATCCACCAGCCGTTGTAGTCCACATCGATCCGGCGGTGCAGTAGCTTGCTCTCGTCCTCCTCGCCGGCCAACGGATACTTGGCGAAGTCGTGGTCGTACTCGGTAAACGGCGCGTTGGTCCACATGAAGTTGGTGCGGTCGACGACCTCGCCCATCACATGCAGATGTGAGGGCTCCTGCAGGTTGAGCATCTGGCCGCCGATGAGCGTCGGCGCCTTGGCGAACCGATTCAGGGCCAGTGCGCGCAGCACCGAATCCGGCTCGATGCGGATGTCGTCGTCCATGAACAGGATCTGCTCGCAGTCGGTGTTCTTCAGGGCCTCGTACATCACCCGGCTGTAGCCGCCGGACCCGCCCAGGTTGGGCTGGTTGTGAATCGACAGTCGGTCCCGCAACGGCGCACACGCCGCCGCGAAGTGGGGGTGGTCCACCACCTTGTCGGCACCCTGGTCGGCGACAATCACCGCGTCGATCACACTGTCCACCAACGGATCCGACGTCAGTGCCGCGAGTGCGTTCACGCAGTCGGACGGCCTGTTGAACGTGGGGATGCCCACCGCGATACCGGCGCGGCCAGGGGCGGGCACCGGGGCGTACCAGGCGGCGCTGTGCACCGTTGCCGCGGTGTCGGTGGTGATGTCGAACCAGATCCAGCCACCATCCTCGAACGGGTCGAGACCGATCTCGAATTCCGTCCAGGCCGGCGTCTCGGCATCCGCACTCGTGATGGGAGCACCGCCCACGGTGATTCGGGCACCGGTGGCCTTGGACCGGTAGACGTCGACCCGGGCCGACCCGGTCAGTTCGACGCGCAGCACCACCGACCCCAGTGTCGACCAGCGCCGCCAGTAGCTTGCCGGGAATGCGTTGAAGTACGTCGCGAACGACACCTCGGATTCGGGGCCGATCTCCAGTGTGGTGCGCGTGGGCGCGTGGGCCCGCTTCGAATTGGTGTCGGACTCCTCGATGTAGAGCTTGCGCACGTCGAGTGGCTCGCCGGGACGCGGGAGGATGACGCGGGACAGCAGGCTGATCGCCCGTGATTCCGCCGTACCGAGCGGGCCGGAGGGAATTTCACTCATGCGCGGCTGCTTTCTCGGTCTTCTGCGCGGCTGTTCAGCGGCGCACCGTCGACGATGTGCGGCGCCAGAGTGTTGTCGAACATGCTGAGCGCACTGGCGATGGCCATGTGCATGTCGAGATACTGATAGGTGCCCAGTCGTCCGCCGAAAAGCACGCCGGCCGATGCGGTCTCGGCCTTGGCCCGGTCGCGGTAGGCGGCCAGCACGGTCCGGTCGGCCTCGGTGTTGATCGGATAGTAGGGTTCGTCGCCGGGGTCGGCGAAACGCGAATATTCGCGCATGATCACCGTCTTGTCTTCCGGGTAGGCGCGTTCGGGGTGGAAGTGCCGGAATTCGTGGATCCGGGTGTAGGGCACGTCGGGGTCGTTGTAGTTCATCACGGGGGTGCCCTGAAAGTCCCCGGTCGGCAGCACTTCGAGTTCGAAGTCCAGGGTGCGCCAGCCGAGTCGGCCCTCGGCGTAGTCGAAGTACCGGTCCAACGGTCCGGTGTAGACGACGGGGGCGTCCGGCACCGCAGCACGGAGTTCGTCGCGGACGTCGAACCAGTCGGTGTTCAGCCGGACCTCGATCCGGCCGTCGGCGGCCATGTTCTCCAGCCACCGGGTGTAGCCGCCCGCCGGCAGCCCCTCGTAGGTGTCATTGAAGTAGCGGTTGTCGAAGTTGTAGCGCACCGGCAGGCGGGTGATGTTTGCGGCCGGAAGTTCCCTGGGATCGGTCTGCCACTGCTTGGCCGTGTAACCCCTGACGAACGCCTCGTACAGCGGGCGCCCGATCAACGAGATCGCCTTCTCCTCGAAATTGCCGGCCTCGGTCGCTGGGATTTCCGAGGCCTGTTCGGCGATCAACGCGCGGGCCTCGTCCGGGGCGAAATACCGGCCGAAGAACTGCGACACCAGGCCCAGCCCCATCGGGAACTGGTAGGCCTGCCCGTTGTGCAGCGCGAACACCCGGTGCTGGTAGCCGGTGAACTCGGTGAACTCGCGGACATAGTCCCAAACGCGCTTGTTCGACGTGTGGAACAGGTGGGCGCCGTACTTGTGGATCTCGATGCCGGTCTGCGGCTCGGTCTCCGAATAGGCGTTTCCCCCGATGTGGGGTCGTCGCTCGAGAACCAGGACGCGCTTGTCCAGCTGCGTCGCCACCCGCTCGGCGATCGTCAGGCCGAAGAAGCCGGAGCCCACGACGTAGAGGTCGAATCCGTGCTGGTTATCGGGAGAAGTCATCGCAGGCAAGGGTATCGGACCCGGACGGTCTGACCGTCGAGGCAGGCGGCGTGCGGTGTCTCCGCGCCACCGCGCGGAGCGGACATCTGCCGACATGACCGCCCTGAGCACCCAAGGTCGCGATTCGCTCACGATTCCGCATCACCACTCTAGGCACACCTGTCGCACCCGTACCATCGGAAGTGTTGCCAGCCAACAGGCGACACTTTCCCAGATTGAGGAGACTTCCGTGCCGAACCGACGTCGACGCAAGCTCTCGACAGCCATGAGCGCAGTCGCCGCACTGGCCGTCACAAGTCCGTTTGCGGTGATCGCAATTTCCGAGTTGACCGCCCCCGCGCCGCAGCAGCCCGAGTTCGTGCAGGCCTCGCTGGTGACCGACCTGCCCAATGAGCTGATGTCGGCCCTGTCGCAGGGCTTGGCGCAATTCGGCATCAACCTGCCGCCGCTGCCCACCCTTTTCAGCCCCTCGGGGGGCCAATCCCTGGGCGCCGGCCCGCTTCTGACCAGCCCGGGACTCTCCCCCAGCCTGCCCACCTTGCCCGGCCTGGCCACTACGCCCGGCCTGGGCACCACGCCCGGCCTGGGCACGGCACCGCTTACCGGGACGGACCTCACCGGCACCGGCCTGACCCCGGCGCTGACCACCCCCGCGGTGCCCAGCACCGTGCCGGGGTTGACGATTCCACCGGCCGGCGCGACCACGCCGGGCCTGACCGTCCCCGGCGGTCTCACGCCCACCACGCCGGGCCTGGGCTTGCCCACCGAACAGCCGATCAGCGCACCGATCGGACTCGACCCGATGGCGGGCACCTACCCGATACTCGGCGATCCATCGCTGGCCGCGCCCGTCAGCACCGGTGGCGGCGGACTCATCAGCGATTTGAGCAGCGCCGCGCAGCAATTGGGCGTCGACCAGGTGGTGGACCTGGTCAAGGGCATGGTGATGCCGTCGATCATGAGTGCGGTCCAGTCGGCCGGCGCGGCGGCAGCCGCGGCCCCGGCCGGCTGACCCGCAGCAGGAGCCGGTTGACCAAACGGCACCGCAGGGTGGGCTCTCACCCCCTCGATCCATTGAGCCCGCGACACCCTGCGGTGCCGTTGTCCATTTCACTCAGGCCTCATCCGTACCGTGTCGCAACACCAACATCATAAGACACATACGTAACATCACCTCGTGCCACGGCGCCGGCCTCCTGCGACCCTGTTCGCCGCTCTCGCGGCAACAGTTGTCCTGCTGCCCGCGGTCCTCTCCGGACCCCCGCCGGCCGATTCGCCCCCCCGCGCCGCGGATACCCGGCTGGCCGAACAACCGCTGGACGGCGTGGGTGGCGGCGAGACGGTGCGCGAGATCAGCCAGGGCACCCCGTTCTCGATGGTCGCCCTCACCGGCAGCGACCTCACCGGCACCTCGGTGCGGATCCGGGCGCGTCAATCCGGCGGCGGCTGGGGTCCCTGGTACGACGCCGAGACACTGCCCTCCAGCACAACCGACTCGCAGACCGCGGCCGCCCCGGGGCCACGCGGCACCGACGCGGTGTTCGTCGGTCGCACCACAGCCGTGCAGATCTCGGTGACCCGGCCCGCCGGTGCGCCGCTGACCACCGTGCCGCCAGTCACCCGGACCGCCCGGGGTTCCGGCGAACTGGGTTATGTCCCGGCCAATGCCGAACAGCCGATGGCGCCCAATCTCTCGGCGGTGCTGATCAGTCCGCCGGAGGCACCCGTCGACTCGCACTGGACCCCGCCGGTGGCGGCGCTGGCTCCGGGGCAGCCGCCGAGCATCACGACGCGCGACCAGTGGGGCGCCGACGGGATGAGGTGCGGCGGACCGCGGTACGACGACGGTGTGCGCGCTGCGGTGGTACACCACACCGCCGGCAGCAACGACTACGCGCCGCAGGATTCAGCGGCGATCGTCCGGGCGATCTTCGCCTACCACACCCGCACGCTGGGCTGGTGCGACATCGCCTACAACGCCCTGGTGGACAAGTACGGCCAGGTGTTCGAGGGTCGGGCCGGCGGTGTCGACCAACCGGTCGCTGGTTCACACAGCGGCGGGTTCAACCACCACACGTGGGGCGTGGCGATGCTCGGCGATTTCGAAGAGGTTCGGCCCACCGAGATCCAACTGCGCACCGTCGGCCGACTGCTCGGATGGCGACTCGGCCTCGACCGCGTCGATCCACGGGGCACCGTCCACCTGGCCTCGGCGGGCGGCTCCTACACCAAGTTCCCGGCCGGCCAAGACATCACCCTGCCGACCATCTTCACTCACCGCGACGTCGGGATCACGGACTGCCCGGGTAACGCCGGCTATGCGGCGATGGACGAAATCCGGGATATTGCAGCACATTTCAATGATCCCCCCGGCGCACAGTCATTGGAGGACGCGCTGCGCGGCGGTGCCATCTTCGCAAAGTGGGAGACCCTCGGCGGAACCGCGAGCCCACTGGGGTCGCCAAGATCACCGGAAGCGGCGGGCGCGGGCGACGCGCGCTACGTCCGGTTCGACCGGGGCGCCATCTACTGGTCCCCGCGCAGCGGGCCCGAACCGGTCACCGGAGCGATCTACGACGCCTGGGCGTCGCTGGGTTACGAGCGCGGACTGCTCGGTCTTCCTACCAGCGGCGAGATCCAGGAACCGCAGTGGGTCGTGCAGAACTTTCAGCGCGGCACGTTGAACTTCGACCGCGAAACTCATGGGGTGACCCGGGTGGTCGACGGTGTCGCCCAGCGACTCCCGCCGCCCCCGACCGGTGGGCCGCCCGTCCAACTGGAACGCTTCACCCCCATCGCCACGGACTAGCCGGACCCACGCTTTCCGTCCGCGCTCAGGCGCGTTCGTCGGGCTCATCGTCGCTGGTCAACCACCAGCGCTCCAGCACCCTGGCGAGGCCGTCGTCGGTGTTGTGCGCCGTCACCTCGTCGGCCGCGGCCAACGCGTCGGGATGAGCGTTGCCCATCGCGACACCCAGACCAGCCCAGCGCAGCATCGGCACATCGTTGGGCATGTCACCGAACGACACGACGTCGGCGGCGGTGATCCCCAGCGGTGCGGCGACCTCTTCGACGCCGGTCGCCTTGCTGATTCCACGCGGCACGACCTCGATCAGCCCGTTGTTCGTGCTGTAGGTGATATCCCCTTCGGCACCCACATACTTGGCAAGCACGGCGGCCATGTCCGCGCTGCGGGCACCCGCCTTGCGGATCAGCAGCTTGACCGCGGGCGCCGACACCAGATCGTGCCGTGACACCTCGGTGTTGTCCGGATTCAGCCAGGCGTGTTCGTAGCCGGGCGAACTGACGAACTGGGGGGTGGCGGCATCGTGGGCGCTGCTGCCCACCCGTTCCACCGCCAGGCCGACTCCGGGAATGGTGTGCTCGGCGATCTCGGCCATGGCCCTCAGCGCGTCGACCGACAAGGTGCGCACCGATACGATTCGGTCGGTCGCCGGATCGTAGAGCACGGCGCCGTTGGCGCACACCGCCATCGGTGCGAATCCCAAAGCATCTACCACCGGTCGTATCCACCGCGGCGGCCGGCCGGTGGCCAGCACGAACACAGTGCCCGCGGCGACGGCTGCGCGGACGGCGTCGCGGGTGCGCCTGGTGATTCGCTCGTCGTCATCGAGCAGGGTGCCGTCGACATCGGTGGCGATCAATGCGGGCAAGGTCACTCGGATTCGGCCTTCATGCGTCGGCGCTGGGCCAATTCGGCCTCCTCCATCTGCTCGGCCTCGGCCACCGTGGGCGCGCTGCCTCCCAGGCGCCGCGGCACCCAGTACGCACCCGGCGGATGGTCGTAGGTCTCTTGGACCTCGTACAGCAGTCTGTTCATCGCCGCGTAGATGTCGCCTTCGAGCTGCTCGACCGTGCCCGTCGGTTCCAGTGGCGTCCCCACCGCCACCGTCAGCGGGATGTTGTGACGGCCCAACGATTTCGGATGATCTTTGGTCCACATCCGGTGTGCCCCCCAGACGATGAGGGGTATGAGCGGCACGTGTGCCTCGTGCGACATCCGGGCCGCGCCGGACTTGAACTGCTTGAGCTCGAAGCTGCGGCTGATCGTCGCCTCGGGGTACACCGCGACGAGTTCGCCCTCCCGAAGCCGCTGCACCGCCGCCACGTAGGCATCTGCACCTGCGCTGCGATCAACCGGAATGGTTCCGGAGTGCTTGATCAGGAAGTGAACGCCGCGAACGGAGTTCATCTCGTCCTTGATCATGAACCGCAGCCTGCGCTTGCGTTGCGTCGCGGCCAGCGCGGCGGGCAGGAAGTCGACGTAGCTGGTGTGGTTTATGACCACCACCGCCCCGCCGGTCGAGGGGATGTGCTCGAGTCCGTAGAAGGTGAGCGCGGTGCCGGTGACACGAACTGCCAGCGAACCCGCGATTTCCAGAGTTCGAAAGACCGGTTCCATACGCCTACTCCGGACCCGCCCCTTCGGCCTGGTGTGCCGCCTTCGCCGCAGCCCGCCGGACGGCCTCCTCGGCGTCGAGCCGGGCGGCCTCCGCCATCGACGGCGCGCTCCCACCGAGCCGCTTGGGCACCCAGTAGGCCCCCGGCGGGTGCGGACCGTAGGCGTCCTGCACCTGTTCGAGGAGGTGCTGCATCCGTGAGTGCAGCAGTGCGGTCAGCTCGTTGGCAGGCAGCGTGGGTTCGATGGGTTCACCGACGGCAATCATGATCGGAACTTTGGGGTGCCACATGTTCTTCGGATGGTCTTTGGTCCAGATCCGCTGAGCGCCCCACACGATGTGCGGGATTATCGGCACGTCCGCCGCGATCGCCATGCGCGCCGCCCCGGACTTGAACTCCTTGATCTCGAAGCTGCGACTGATGGTGGCCTCGGGGTAGACACCGACGAGTTCGCCGTCGACGAGGTACTGACACGCGACGTCGAAGGAGTCGGCTCCGTTCGCACGGTCGACGGGTATGTGCCGCAGGCTGCGCATGAACGGACCCATGACCGCGTGCTCGAACACTTCCTGCTTGGCCATGAACCGGACCTTGCGCCCGAGACCCTGTCGGTAGGCGGGCAGCCCGGCGAAGGTGAAGTCGAAGTAGCTGGTGTGGTTGATCGCCACCACCGCGCCGCCGCTTCGGGGCAGGTGCTCCAAGCCCGTCACCGTGAACCTCAGTCCCTGCACTTTCCAGAGCAGCCGCGCGATTTGAATGGCGGTGCCGTATGCGGGTTCCACAAGAAGGCAGCCTAGTCGCGAAAGGGTTGGGGAACGACCGGTCACGCGAAGGTCGTCTGCCACGGTTCCCCGGCCGGGACGAGCTGCAAGAGGCTTACGGCATCGAACCCGACGACGTCCGCATCGACTACCACCGCCCCCTGTGGGAGGCTCCGGAGACCGGTGGCAGCTAAGCTCGATGCGGCGGTTCCAGCAGCTGAACAACGTACTTGGGAGAACATCTGTGCAGGTCACGAGCGTCGGGCATGCCGGCTTCCGGATTGACACCAACGCCGGGAGCATCCTGTGCGACCCATGGGTCAATCCCGCCTACTTTGCGTCGTGGTTCCCGTTCCCGGACAACAGCCGATTGGACTGGGCGGCTCTGGGCGACGTCGACTACCTCTATGTCTCCCATCTGCACAAGGATCACTTCGACCCGGTGAACCTGCGCGACCACGTCAACAAGGACGCCGTCGTACTGCTGCCGGATTACCCGGTGCCGGATCTGCGACGTGAGCTCGACAAGCTCGGCTTCCATCGCTTCTTCGAGACCGCCGACTCGACGAAGCACACCGTCAGCGGCCCGAAGGGCGATCTGGACGTGATGATCATCGCGTTGCGGGCGCCGGCCGACGGTCCGATCGGCGACTCAGGGCTGGTGGTTTCGGATGGCCGTACCACCGTTTTCAACATGAACGACGCACGGCCCGTGGATCTGGATGTCCTCGACCAACAGTTCGGGCACATCGACGTACACATGCTGCAGTACTCGGGCGCCATCTGGTACCCGATGGTCTACGACATGCCCGCCCGGGCCAAGGAGGCGTTCGGTACCCAGAAGCGCCAACGGCAGATGGACCGCTGCCGGCAGTACATCACGCAGGTCCGCGCCACCTGGGTGATCCCGTCCGCGGGTCCACCCTGCTTTCTGGATCCGGAGCTGCGCAGCCTCAACGACGACCACGCCGACCCGGCCAACATCTTTCCCGACCAAATGGTGTTCCTCGATCAGATGCGCCGCAACGGCCACCGCGGCGGGCTGCTGATGGTTCCCGGATCGACCGCGGATTTCACCGGGGCCGAACTGAACTCACTCACCCACCCGTATCCGACCGACGCGGTGGAGGCCATCTTCACCAGCGGGAAGGCCGATTACATCGACGCGTACGCACAGCGCATGGCAAGGGTGCTGGCCGCGGAGAAGGCCGCCTGGGCCCCCGCCACCGGCGAGTCGCTGCTGGAACCGCTGAGGGAGCTGTTCGAACCCATCATGCTGCAGAGCGATCAGATCTGCGACGGCATCGGGTATCCGGTCGAATTGCGGATCGGCCCCGAATCGGTCGTCCTGGACTTCCCGAAACGTGCAGTGCGAGAGCCGATTCCCGATGAGAAGTTCCGCTACGGATTCGAGATCGCCCCGGAGCTGGTGCGTACGGTGCTGCGCGACGGAGAACCCGACTGGGTCAACACCATCTTCCTGTCCACCCGCTTCAAGGCGTGGCGGGTCGGTGGCTACAACGAGTACCTGTACACCTTTTTCAAGTGCCTCACCGACGAGCGCATCGCCTACGCCGACGGTTGGTTCGCCGAAGCCCATGACGACTCGTCGTCGATTCGCCTGGACGGCTGGGAAATTCAGCGTCGCTGCCCGCACCTGAAGGCGGACCTGTCCAAGTTCGGCGTGATCGGAGGTTCCACTTTGACCTGTAATCTGCACGGTTGGCAGTGGAATCTGGAGAGCGGCCGTTGCCTCACCTCCAAGGGTCACGAACTCCGGAGCGTTGCGCTGTGAGCTCTACACCGCGGCAGTACTACGACGACGGCAGGATCCAACTCGACCGCACGGCGATCACCCTGCGCCGCTATCACTTTCCGTCGGGTACATCCAAAGTCATTCCACTGCGGGCGATCCGGGGTTACCGAGCAGCACCGCTGGGGCTGTTGCAGCAGCGGTTCCGGATCTGGGGAACAACGGACTTCCGGCGGTGGTTGCCGCTGGACGTCACCCGGCCGCGGAAGGCCACGCTGGTGACGCTGGACGTCCCCGGGCTGCGCCTGGCGCCCGCGTTCACTCCGGAGCGACCGGACGAGTTCCTCGCGGTATTCGATGAGCTACTGCAGCGGCGCGACCCACCTCAGGCGTGAGAAACCCGCTGCCGTAGTTCGGATCTGGCGTCCGACTCGGTGTCGTACACGCGCACAACCGCCTCGTCGCCGGGTTGCAGGAAGGTCGACTCGCCGAGCGACGTGTAACGCGTGGCCCCGATTCCGATCAGGACGCGTTCGGGCCGCCCGGCCGCGACCATCAGTGCACCGACATCCTCCAACGGGGTGTCGGGCGAACCCTTCTGATTGGCGAGCCGCTCCACTATCCAGTCCAGCAGCACCTCGCCGTAGTAGGAATAGCCGAGCAGTGGGCTGTCCACGCCGTAGGCCTGCTCGCCTCCGTCGACGCTGTTGAGGAAGCACACCAGCCGCAACGTCGCGGTGGGCCCGTCCGGCGTCAGGTCGCAGATGTCGAAGAACTGCGGCGCAATGCCTTTGGAAGCCGGCCCCCAGTTCTTTTTCACGCTGATCTTTGGTGCACCCGGGCGACGGATCGAGCAGTCGTTGAACGCGCCGAGCGCGAAGGGCTCCAGCGCGGCAACCGTGTCGCCGTTCCATTTGGCCCGACACGCCAAGCCGACCTCGGGCTCTATCTGCAGGTTGAGCGGTCCGGTGAAATCGGGACTCGGCGGCGGCAGCTCGATCACACCGGTGGACAGCGGGAACTCACCCAGGAAGGTGTCCGAACCGGGCACGTACCACGGAAATATCCCTTTCGGCGCAACGCCTTCGGAGTGAACGTTGACAAAGTCGGCGTCCTCGCCGGCCTGCTCGAGGTGGCCTGCGAAGTTGCCGGCCACACCGAATCCGAACCAGGAACGCAGCTCGTCGACTTCCAGGTCGATCATGGTTCAAGCACCTCCGTACCGACATAGGGCACCAGCGCAGCGGGCACCCGCACACTTCCGTCCGACCGCTGGTGATTCTCGAGAATGGCGACCAGCCAGCGGGTGGTCGCCAGCGTGCCGTTGAGGGTGGCAGCGGTCTGTGGCCTGCCGTGCTCGTCGCGGTAGCGGGTGCCCAGGCGACGGGCCTGGAAGGTCGTGCAGTTCGACGTCGAGGTCAGCTCGCGGTAGGTCTGCTGAGTGGGCACCCAGGCTTCGCAGTCGAACTTCCGCGCCGCCGAAGTGCCCAGGTCCCCGGCAGCGACATCGATCACCCGGTAGGGCACCTCGATGAGCGCGAGCATCTGCCGCTGCCAGCCGAGCAGCCGTTGGTGCTCGGCCTCGGCGTCCTCCGGCTTGCAGTAGACGAAGCCCTCGACCTTGTCGAACTGATGCACCCGGATGAT
>CAYLWH010000076.1:2881-20571 GCA_964387245.1 uncultured Mycobacterium sp. | reverse complement strand
CTCTGCGGGTCTGGTAGCGCTCACATCGGCGGCAGCGCGGCTGCTATCGCTGCGCCGAGATCGCGCGTCGAGCGGCTTGGCACTTTGTGGCAGGTCTGCCACAAAGTCCGTACCCAAACGCGTACCCAAACCAGGCCGGAATTTCGCCGGTTTTCGCCAGAGTCCGTCGATGTTCGCCATTGTCGTATTCCGTTGTCGGACAACGGAACATAACACACTCGCAAACATGTGCGAACACACTTGCGTTGACTGGGGGTCAAGTGGTCGCAGGTTCAAATCCTGTCAGCCCGACTCAGGAAGTAGCAGGTCAGAAATTTGACGACGGTCCTTAGGCCGGCTGCCAGAGGGTGGTTGACACCGGTTCGCCTCACAAGAAGCGTCACGTTAGGCTGCCTGCGCGGTGCGGGAGTAGGTGTCGCGGAGGAGCTCTCCACGACCGCGCTCACCTCGTGGCGCTGGTACTGCACGATGTACACCCGCTTAGTTGGCAGGCGCCCGGAGGTCCTAGACGTGTCCCTCCGGGCAGGACACGGGCTACCCGGCTTTTTCTAATGCCACCAGCGCCGCCGCGAAAGCGAAGAACTTGTTCGACCCGAGTTGGCGGACGGTCTTGATGTTGAACGCCTTCAGCAATGCAGCGGCGTCCTCCTCGGTGACGCCTGCCAGCGCCGACGGGGACGCATCAAGAATGTCCTTGAGCGACTTGTCCTCGTAAGCACTATCGAGAGCCTTGGCCAGATCGGTTGTCACCGACACGTGTCCTCCTAAGGAGCCGCGTAGTTCGCACCACCCAACCCGCACGACGGTAGCCGGACAGATCGGTGCGCGTGCGCGATTGCGGCGGCTCGACCCCGGGCCAGGAAGGCGAGCCCCCGATGCCTCATCATCGAACTGGAGGTCATCAACATCATCGCCGGCTTCGGCGTACGGCCGACGGCGCGCTGGCCGTTCATGACCGCATACGCCGGCGGTGAAACTTCCGCATTCACGACGCCGCGATCTTCGCCACCTTCCGGCTGTCGGCGGCGACCTGGTCAGCGACTCTGCCCGACTGCTGCAACCGTCGGGACCACACATGTGCATCACACCGGTCTGTGCCAGCACTCACCCAGTCTGTGCCGATGGCTCATCCGACGCCTCCCGCTCCGGCGCCGGATGCCGTCCGGCGCCTGCCCTGTCAGCCACGATCGACGCCTCGATGCTGCTGTGTGTCCCGCGAGGCTGCGTCGCTGAGCTGCTCACCAGGGCCGCTGCGGCCCATCGAGGTGCATGACCTCCGGCGGGTGTCCTCGATGCTCAGCAACGCGTCGAACAGCCGGTTTCACACGGCGTCGTAGTCGTCAACGTGGTAGTCGCATCAGTCAACCCCCACTCGCTGATCACCACGGGTGAAGCGCGCAGATCCGCAGTCCACCAATCCGCCGGACGCTGTCAAGCGCGAAGCGCGCCGAAACGCGCGCGCAGCCGCTGATGGCGGTGACGAAACAGCCTTGGCACGATTGCGGCGTACAGCCGACCGAACGGCGGCACTCGGCCCTCCCAGTGCAGCCGGTCCACGACGCGGCACCCGCGCGGTAGCGGTTCGACGATTCGCTCATGCCACCATTGCTTTTGGGTCAGCATGCGTGATTGTTCGAAGAAGCGGTGACCTGGGCCGCGTTCGGTGATGGTCAGATCGTCGTACTCGACGGGAATCAGTCCACCCAGCAATATCCAGCTGCGCCCCAATAGATTACGCAGCGGTACCTCATCGAGCGTCGCGCCGCGGACCCCGTCGGGCATCGTCATGCGCATCAGCGGCATGAGTTCGTAATTGATGCCCGCCGGCGAGGTGATGGATGCCCATACCGTGTCAGCAGGTGTCGCCAGTTCGGACTGTATCTGGAAGCTGTGCATACCATCCGTTGTACGTTGACGCCGGGGCGACCGAGCTGAATATCACTACCCGGTGGGCTCAGATACTCGCCCAGTTGGTGTGCATCGAAGCGACGGCGTTTCGGAGGGCGTTCGTCGCGCCGTCGACGTCACCGGAGTTGAACATCACCGCATAGCCGTAGCCGCCCGCCGGATTGACGCGAAGATCGGCCTTGCTCACACCGGTTGCTCCGTCGTGATACAGCGTACTGCCGGATTTGTAAAGACCGCCGTAGGTGCAATTGGCGATCGGGGTCTGATAGCCGGCGATGTCGACCGACGGTAGGCTCGCCGGCGGCTTGAGGTTGTAGCTCAAATAGTCAGCCATGCCACCGACACTCATACTCATGTTGCCGACGACGAACTTTGGGTGAAACTGCGTCCACGGGTCGATGTGCCAGGTCGACTTGACGTACTTACCCGCGGCCTCATCCCATGCGTGGAGCTGCATGCCGTTGGTGAGCCCGTAGCGACGAATGTCAAGGTTCAGCGCGGACCTCACTTCATCGAAGATCGTCTCAAATGCCTTGCCGGTCTTGCGTTCCGCCATCGCTGCGACAATGGTGGCGGTGCTGCCGTACCCGCTTGATGCCGTATTCTCGCGGTGCAGATTCTTGGTGCCGCCGAGAACGAATGGCTCGTCTTTGAGGTCGAGGATGGCATAGAGATATCGCAGGTGACGTGTCGCTCCGACGTTCTCCCACTCTTTCTTCAGGGTCTGGTCGAATGGGTATCGGAACGGATCGGTCTCACGGATGCGCGTGCTGTTGTCGTTGAGGTCGAAGTAGTAGTACCCGTCGAGTCGCGAAGTGTGCCCCATGAGTTGGGCGACCGTCGTGTTCAGGTACGTCTCCCGGATACCGGTGCGCTTCCGGAAAGCGGGAGAACCGAATTCGGGGAACACCTGCACCAGTGTGGTGTCCCATTGCAGCACGCCGAGCTTGACCAGCGCGGCGACGATGAAGCCCGTCAGCGGCTTGGAGATCGAGCCAACATTCCAGTAGTCGGACTTCGAGACCGTGTTGGCGCCGGGATTGGCGCCGGGAGTCGTGTCGCGCACACCCTTGACCGAGGTGAGCACTGTCGCCCCGCCGTCACGCACGTACACGGCGGCGGCGTTCGGTACGCCGTAGTCTGTAAGTGCTTGCTGGACAAGGCCATCGAGGTGCGCCTGCTTGTCTCCCACTGTCGTCCTCTCCAAGGTTCAGATGTCGGGGAACGTCTTGTTGTCGACTTTGCGCCACGCGATGTTCCAATTCGCGCCGCTGTCGAACGAGCGGGCTTGCCAGATGCGGTTGTCTTTGCCACGACCGAACACGTGCACGCGCTTGCCGTCCCACGAGCACGCGGCGGCGGGTTGGGCGGTGAACACTCCTTCGCCGATCGGAGCCCACGCGAGATCCCAGCCCGCAGTGCCGCGATTCGTCGATGCGCGCCAGAAGCGGTTGTCGTTGCCGCGTCCGAACACGTGGATGACCTTGCCGTCCGCCGAGCAGCAGGCCGCCGGCGCCGAGGTGAACACGCCCTCGCCGATCGGGCTCCAAGCCATGTCCCACGTGCTGCCGCCGTTTGTTGAATAGGCCCACCAGATGCGGTGGTCGTTGCCCTTGCCGAAGACAGCGAGGAAGCTGCCGTCGGCGGATGTCGCCGCGGCGGGTGACGACGTGAAAAGTCCGTCGCCAATGGCGTCCCAGGCCATGTCCCATTTTTTCCCGCCGTTGTTTGAGTACGCCCACCACATGCGGTTGTCAGTGCCACGGCCAAAGACGCGCACGCCGACACCGGTGTAGGACGTGGAGACGGAACCGTCGGATGCCGCCCACGTTGACGAGGTTGTACCGTGCACAACGACCGCCGGCTTGCCGCTGAACACACCGGAACCGATCCGTGCCCAGGCGGCGCTGGAAAACTCCGCCGGCTCGGCGATGCGGGAGGCGTAAAACCCATTGTCGAGTCCTCGTCCGACAAGAAATGAGTCGATGCTGTCGCCCGTCATCGCGCCCGCGAGCGAGGAGCGAAACGTGCCGATCGCATTGCGCATCCACGGTCCCGTCCAGGTGGTGCCGTCGTCGTAGGAGACGATGCGTTCAGCCTGAAACTCGTTGCGGCGCGAGTCGATTTCCACGACCGCGTATAGGTCTATCCGGCTCTCGAGCGCATACAGCGAACCCACAGGCATGTCCGGGACGGTATCAAGAGGATCAGTGCCACCATCAGCAATTTCACCGGATAGGGCTTTGCTGAGTGGTTGCCCGTCGGTGGGCAGGTGTTCGGTACGACAAGACAGTGGGAAAAAACGTACGGTAGCGGCGGATGGTCGCGGCGGTCGCCAAAGGCAAATTGGTGGCATCGTCAGGTGCGAACGGGAATTCTGGGAGCATGACCAAGCGCATCTTGAACGTCGTCACCAACGTTTCTCACTACGAGGATCCGTCGGAGCCGACCGGGCTGTGGCTCTCGGAGCTGACGCATGCCTACCGCGTCTTCGCAGAGGCAGGCTTCGAACAGCAGATCGTCAGCCCGAAAGGCGGGGTCTCGCCGTTGGAGCCCCGTTCGTTGAAGTTTCCGAACTACGACAAGAGCGCCAAGGCCTGGAGGGCCGACGATTCGAAGATGGGGTTGCTCGCTAGCACGGCCTCACCGGATGAGATCGACTCGGCGGAATTTGACGCCATCTATTTCACCGGCGGTCACGCCGTGATGTTCGATTTCCCCGATAGCGAAGGCCTGCAACGGATCACGGGCGAGATCTTCGAGCATGGCGGAGTCGTGTCCTCGGTCTGCCACGGCTACTGCGGCCTGCTCAACACCACGCTGTCAGACGGATCGCTGTTGGTCGCCGGACGAAAGCTCACCGGATTCGCCTGGGCAGAGGAGGTCCTGGCTCGGGTCGACAAGTTGGTGCCCTACAACGCCGAAGAAGAAATGAAGAAGCGCGGCGCCACCTACACGAAAGGCCTTATTCCCTTCGTCTCCTACGTCGTCGTCGATGGGCGGCTGGTCACGGGCCAGAATCCGGGGTCAGCCAAGGCGACGGCCAGGAAGGTCGTCGCTGTGCTGGAAGATCGACCCGCCTAGAAAGCCGGGCCGCTGTCCACAGAGACCACGACGGTCAATCACGATGCCGAACCGATGGGCGTTGCATCCAATATCCTCGGTTGGCATGAGCGCCACGGCCGCATCGACGGGCCCGCAACTCGGGCTGATCTTGGCGCTGACGGTTCAAGGCTTGGCGGTGGGCACCTATCCAGATATGGTCGCCGTCGCCCAAACCGCGGAGCAGTACGGATTGGATTCCGTGTGGTTGTGTGACCACTTCCTCACGTTGAGTCCCGACGACTACGTCAAGGATGCGGGCATCACGGCTGGCTCTGGAGGGCGCCAGTCTGCACCACCCAGATCGATGCCGCTGCTGGAATGCTGGACGGCGCTGTCCGCGCTGGCCCGCGACACCACCCGCCTGCGCCTTGGTACCAGTGTGCTGTGCAACTCGTACCGCCATCCGTCGGTGCTGGCGAAGATGGCCGCCACATTGGACGTCATCTCCGAAGGACGTCTGGATCTCGGCCTGGGCGCGGGCTGGTTCGAGCGCGAGTTCGACGCCTACGGCATTCCCTTCCCGCCGGTGCGCGACCGGGTATCCGCACTTGGCGAGGCCCTCGAGGTCATCAAGGCGGTGTGGACCCAGCCCAACCCCACCTATGCCGGTGACTTCTACACGTTGAACGGCGCCACCTGCAATCCGCTTCCAGTCCAGCGGCCGCATCCGCCCCTGTGGGTCGGCGGAGAAGGCGACCGCGTCCACCGCATCGCCGCCAAGTTCGCTCAAGGTCTGAATGTGCGGTGGTGGTCGCCGCAGCAGGTGATCGCGCGGCGAAATTTCCTCGCCCAAGCGTGCGAGTCGGCGGGCCGCGATCCGGACACCCTTCGACTGTCGGTGATGCTCCTACTCGCACCCACCGAATCCGGTGAGCAAGAAGCCCGAATTCGCACAGAATTCGCGTCCATCCCCGAATCGGGGCTGATCACCGGCTCCGCCGATCGGTGCGTCGAACGTATCGGTGAATACCAAGACTGCGGCGTCGACCAATTCCTCCTCGCGGTCCCGCATATGGTCCGGTCCGACTACCTGCATGTCATCGGCCGCGACGTCATCCCTTCGATCAAACCTGCTGCGGCGTCACGCCCGTCCGGATAGGCGTAGTCAACATGAACGGGGTCACACGAGGGAGCTGAGAAGCGTATGGCGAATACGGATCTGTGGGGCCATCTCACGGTACTTGTCGGTGTGATGGCATTGGTCTTGGCCGCGTGTGTGTTCGTGTACATGAGGCGGCTGGAGAACCGGACACCCGCGCCGTTGGGCGAAAAAGTGGGGGCCCACAAAGCGGTTCTCGCTAAATTACGCAAGCGTGAGCCGATGTCGCGTGAAGAAATAGAGTATGCGACGGAACTCGTTTCTGACGCCCGATCGCCGCTCGCGTACGCGATACCCGGTGTCCTTTTCTCCATGGGATCCTTTTATGTGGTCGGCTGTCTCAACGAACTCCACGTACACGGCGGCAACCCCTCGTTTCGGACGTTCATCGGCGCCATCCCGATGTTGGCGTCGATGAACATGGCCGCTCAACTGCACCGCGTTGCTCGGCTGAAAGGGCGACTGCGCGGCATCGTCGTGACGGTGCCCGAGCCGTCTGATGAGGTCACCCCGGCTGGTAGCACCTGACTTTGGCGCCGACGGCTACACGTTGTGACGACGCGACTCCGGCGCCACCGCCGGGTCGCCGTCTTCCCACAGCAGGAGTTGACGGACGGCCTGGCGTGACCCGTAGGGTTGAAGCATTTGACTGGCGGGGCGCGGACGCACCCGCAGTGGCCACCAGAACCAGCGCCCGAGCAGCGTCGCGATCGAAGGCGTCATGAACGAACGCACGATCAGCGTGTCGAACAGCAGACCGAGGGCGATCGTGGTCCCGATCTGACCGAGGATCCGCAAGTCGGCGAACACAAAGGAGGCCATTGTGGCGGCAAACACCAGACCAGCCGCGGTCACCACGGCCCCAGAGCCCGCCATCGACCGGATGATTCCGGTCTTCAAGCCGGCGCCGATCTCCTCCTTGAACCGGGAGATCAGCAAGAGGTTGTAGTCAGACCCGACAGCCAACAACAAGATGACGGCCAGCGCCAGCACGATCCAATACAACTCGATACCCAGAATGTGCTGCCAAATCAGTACGGACAGCCCAAAAGAGGCGCCCAGCGACAGCGCCACGGTGCCGACGATGACGAGTGCGGCAACGACGCTTCTCGTGATGAACATCATGACGAGCAGAATCAGGCTGAGCGCGGCGATTCCGGCGATCATGAGATCGTATTTAGCACCGTCCTGGATGTCCTTGTAGGTGGCGGCGGTGCCGGCGATATAGATATTGGAACCGGCCAAGGGCGTGCCCTTGACGGCCCCTTGCGCCGCGTGCCTGATGGCGTCGATATGCGAAATTCCTTCAGGCGTAGCGGGATCACCATCGTGGGTGATGATCATGCGCGCAGCCTTACCGTCCGGTGACAGGAACAGCTTCAGCCCGCGTTGAAATTCCGGGTTGGTGAAAGCCTCGGGCGGAAGATAGAAGGAGTCATCGGTCTTCGACGCGTCGTATGCCTGGCCCAGCGCGGTGGAGTTCTGCAGTGCCGCCGCGGTCTGGTCGCTGATGCCGGAGGTGGTGGCGTAGTTTGTCAGCGTCAGGTCGCGGCTAACCTGCTGGCTGGCGATCTGCGGCGGGATCAGGGCGAGCAGCTTCGGCTGCAACGCATCAAGCTTGGCGATGCTGCCCGAGACATTGCTCAGTTGATCGGTCAGTGCATCGATGCCGTCGAGGGCATCGAAGACCGATCGCACCGCTGCGCACATTGGGATGTCGAAACAGTGTGGCTCCCAATAGAAGTAGTTGCGCAACGGCCGAAATTGGTCGTCGAAATTGGCGATCTTATCGCGCAGATCCTGGGCAGTCGCGACGGTCTGCTGGAATGCCGTGGCCTGCTCGTCGGTGATCGCGCTGGACTGTTGTTGCAGCGCATACTGCTGCCGCAATAGGTCGATCGAGTCGTTGATCACGTCCACCTGCTTGAGCAGGTCGGCACCGCGAGCCTGCTGAAAGGGCAGATTGT
The DNA here is from genome assembly GCA_964387245.1 of uncultured Mycobacterium sp. Taxonomy (GTDB): domain Bacteria; phylum Actinomycetota; class Actinomycetes; order Mycobacteriales; family Mycobacteriaceae; genus Mycobacterium. The sequence continues at coordinate 12,492 of CAYLWH010000076.1, read as the reverse complement.
TGATCTGAGCGGCGCTGCCTGCGCTGATCTGAAACGGTATCGACGTGTGGTCCAGGGGCGTGCCCAGCGGCCGGGTGATCGATTGCACCTGAGCGATGCCGTCGGTATGAAAGACCGCCTTGGCGACGCGCTCCAGCAGGATCATGCCCGTGGAATTCCGCAGGTCGTGGTCGGCTTCGATCATCAACAGTTCAGGGTTGAGCCGTGCTTGCGAAAAGTGGCGCTCCGCGGCCGCGTACCCGATGTTTGCGGGTGCGCTGGCGGGAATGTAAGGGCGAGAATCGTAACTGGTGGTGTATCCGGGCAGGGCGAGCAGGCCGATGAGGGCGACGCCGATCGTCACCACAAGGATGGGTGCGGGCCAGCGCACGATGGCCGTGCCGATGCGGCGCCAGCCCTGTGTGCGCATCGGACGGCTGGGTTCGAACAGACCGAAGTGGCGGCCGAAGATCAGCGCGGCCGGCGCCAGAGTCAACGCGGCCACCACCGCGACGAGAACGCCGATTCCAGCGGGGACGCCAAGGCTCTCGAAGTAGGGGAGCCGGGTGAAGGTCAAACAGAGGACGGCGCCGGCAATCGTCAGACCCGAGCCCAAAACAATGTGCGCAGTGCCGTGATACATCGTGTTGAAAGCCGATACGCGATCCTGCCCGGCGTAACGCGCCTCGTGAAACCGGCCGAGAATGAAGATCGCGTAATCTGTTCCGGCGGCGATCACCAGCAACGTCAGCAGGTTCGTCGAGTATGTCGACAACCTGATGATGTCGGCGTTCGCGAGGACTGCGACCACTCCGCGGGATGCGGTCAACTCGATCATCACGGTGAAAATCACGAGAACCACTGTGGTGACACGACGGTAGAGCCACAGCAGCATCAATGCGATCACCCCGATGGTGATCAAGGTGGTTTTCAGCGTGCCGTGGCGTCCCACTTCGAACTGATCGGTGATCAGGGGCGCAGCGCCGGTGACATAGGCCTTGATCCCCGGCGGCGGTGACGTCTGGTCGACGATGTCGCGCACCGCATCGACGGACTCGTTGGCCAGCGACTCGCCCTGGTTGCCGGCGAGGTACACCTGCACCAATGCCGCCTTGCCGTCGGCGCTCTGTGAGCCGGCGGCTGTCAGGGGATCGCCCCAGAAGTCCTGAATGTGCTCGACGTGCTTCGTGTCCTGCGAGAGCTTGTGAATCAAGCCGTCGTAGTAGTTGTGCGCGTCGGCACCGAGCGGCTGGTCGCCTTCGAGGACGATCATCGCCGAGCTGTCGGAATCGAACTCGCCGAAAACCTTGCCGATGCGTTTGGCGGCCTGCAGCGACGGCGCGTCTGTGGGGCTCAATGAGACGTTGTGTGCCTGGGCGACGGTCTCCAGTTGCGGCACGAATACATTCGTGACCACCGCGAGGCTCAGCCAAAACAGCACAATGAGCACCGAGAACCGCCGGATCAGGTCCGGAACCGAATGCCCCGAGGTGCCGTTGTCGCTCAACCGGATTTATCCAGGCAGTAGGTAAAGGCGTTCACCGTGTTCACTGTTCTCTCGTCCTTGACTACGTCATCGATTTTGATTCGGCAGCCGATCGAGTCGCTGTCTCCCTGGGCGGACACGTTGACGAAGACGGCCGGTTGGGTGGTGGTCGTGTCGTAGGACCAGGGCAGCGTCACGGCGTCGGCGCGCTGCGGTTGGGCATCGACATCCAAGTAGGTAATGGTTGCGATCGTGCCCGGTGGGCCGAAGACCTCGATCACGACGTGTTTGGGGTTAAACGGCACGATGTTGTTCTCGGCGCCGCTGGGTGTCGATGTCACGTCCTCGGAAGCGAAGATGCCGTGCAGCCGATACACCGCGAATCCGGCGACTGCGACCACAAGGGCGGCGACCAGGATCATCCACCGCTGCCTGAGTCGGCGTCCAAGCGAACCCCGGTTCACCCGTGAACCGTTCTCAAAACCGGGAGTGGTCGGTCCAGGCGCTCTCATTGTCAGCTGCGCGTCTAGCGGGAACCGGCCGCGGCACGGGGTACGGCACGGGCCAGGTTTGAACGGCTCGGGAGTCCCTTCGGTGCTCCCGTCGATTGGGAGTTCACCGGGGGTTGGAGGGATCGAATCGGTGCACAATGCGATGCTCGCACAACCGAGTGCCAGGCGTTCGATTGAGCGACCGGACGGGCGGGCCGGGCGGCTTCGGCCGCCAACTTCGCGTCCGGTCCAAGCCGCAGCGCGCATTCGGCTCAAGAGGGGACAGCCTGATGGGTCGGTCCTGCGGTGCGGGTGGGCGTGCCATGACCGAGCGCTCACCGAGCGCTCACCGACCGCACACCGCGCCAGTCAGGGCACCACGTGCTCAGCTCAATTTCCGCACCGTGATTCTAGGCTCACGGAAGTCGCGCGGCGGATAATGTTCCCCTATGCCGTCGAGCGTGCTCGGTTCATTGACCTCTGTCACGGAGGCGCCGACCGAGAGCGGCCGACCGCACACCGAGAGGCCGACGACCGAAACCCACAACCACATCCGTCGCCCAAGGAGTTCGACCACGATCGGTGTCTTGTCGGCAGACGCAACGGTCCACCCACAAAGCAAAAGGAAGAATCGGTATGGGAAAAATCGCCCTAGTTGTTGGCGGCACCGGAATGGCGGGCAATGGCATCCTCCCTCATCTCTTGAATGAGAAGGGCGATGAATACGATACCGCGCTTTGTCTCGCATTGAAGGTCGATGAAACGACCTTCGCAAAGCGAACCTCTCGGAAGTACACCCCTCTCGTTTGCAACCTCAACGAGAAGGATTCGATTGTACAAGCCCTCAAAGACGTCGGGTCTCCTGCGATCACCGATGTGTACTGGTATGCCGAAGCGAACAGGCCGCCGAAACTCGGGAGTGCCGTGACGATGCGCCGGCTCCTCGCCGTGTCCGACCGGTTGGCCCCCGCGATACACGGGCTGATGAAAATAAGCGGCGACAATATGCACGATCAGCTGTACGGCAACCTCGCGCAGCTGGCCGGCAGCGGTGTCAACCCGAAGAACCAGCTCTGGATGGGCAACGTGCTGGACGCTCTGAAGGAAACGGGCGCCCCGCTGAAAGTATTCATGTTGGGAACGGGCGGTAAGCACTACGGGATGCATTTGGGGCCCGCCATGTGGGCGGATTACTCCACTCCCTTCTACGAGGACAAGACAAAGTGCCCCGGACCCCTCAGCTACTTCGAGGCCCAGGAGTTCATCCACAAGCGGGCGAAAGAGGACGGGTTCACCTGGAACGAAGTGCGGCCGACGTTCATCATCGGGCTGTGCCCGGAGCTGTCGGAGGCGACGCAATCTTTTGGAATCGCTCTGGCTACCTACGCGACAATCATGAAGGCTCAGGGGAAGAAACTGATGTACCCGGGGACCGAGGGCAGCTATGAGGCATTGATCAATCTGTCGACGTCGGAAAAGATTGCGGAAGTCGCGGTGTGGAGCACCCAGCATCCGAACCAGGCGTTCAACTGCCCGTCCTGTCCTCCGTTCAGCTGGAAACAAGCGTGGCCGGCAATCGCGGCCTGGTTCGGAATGGAGCCGGCAGACCCCGAGAAGCCGATCGAAGGTGAGTCGACCGCACTGATGGCCGGCCCGGATGCGGAAATCGTCTGGAAGGATCTTCAATCCGCGTTCAATTTGGCCCCGCATCCGTTCAACTGCCTGTTGAACTACGATTTCCTGGACAAGAGCCTGATGGCCGGCTACGACTCCGTGTTCTCCACGGACAAGCTCGAAGAATTCGGCTTCCCGACAGAGCGCATCTACGAGTATCCGAGCGGCGCGTCGTGCATCAAGGCGTTTTTCGACCGCCTGGTGGCGGAGAAGGTCATCCCGAACCCCACCGAGGTCGAGTCCGGCTGGTTCTTCACCCATGAGGACGATGCGGTCGAGACCGACGCAGAATCCGCGGAGCATGCGGAATCCGCGGCGGCGGTGGCCTCCACCTTCGCAGAGTCAGTGAAGGCCACACTGATGGGGCGCCAGATTTCCAAGGATGTGCGAAGCGGCAACGTGTCGACATTGGTGAACGAATTCACCAAGCTGGCCGAAGAGGAAGTGAAGCGCCTCTCCGCCAGAAACTGGTTCTGATCGAGATCGCTGATGTCGAACCGGTTCTCGGTCGGTAGCTCGCGCCCCGAACGAGAACCGGTTCAAAACCGATCGCGACGGAACCTGCCGGCCTCAGCCACTCGTGATCGAAACAACGCCCAAGCCCGGGCGCTGGGGGAGAGCTGGCAATCGGCTGTCGACGTGCACGGCGGCGATGCGGGAAGCGCCGATGAAGCAGTCGACCGGGTAAAGCCGGTCGACGTCACAGTGCGCGTGGGGCTTGGCGATGACGACACCGTGCGGCTGGATTCAGACGTCGACGACACGGTGCGCCTGCAACCGGGCGTTGACGGCACCGTGCGCCTGAAGACGCGCACATCTGCGGCTGGGCAAGCCATCCCGCCACAGCGACGCGCGCCACGTTCCGCCCTGCCGCGTCAGATCGTGCCGCCACGCAATACACGCGCCGGGGCAGGCCACGCGGGACGCTTTGACGCACGTGCGCGCCGGGAGTCGGTCGGGCGGTCCGCTCCGCCATGGCGACCCGCGTCACCTCCCGCTACGCCGCCGAGCCGCACGGTGCGCGCCGGCGGGCGGGGTAGTGCGGTGGTTGGCCACCATCCTGGACCGGTCGACCCGACCGGTCGGGCGGTGCCGGGCAGACAGCGGGTGAAGTCCTCCGGGCCGCCGCGGCAGCATCCGAACGCCGCGGCAATGCGCAATGCGACTCCGGTTGGCACGGCGCCGTCCTGGCGGCGCCGCGTCGGTCGGACCGCCTTGCCCTTCGGCGCCGTTCTCACCTTCATCACCTTGGTTGTCTTCAGCGGACAACTCTTCGGGGGCGATGAGCGAGCCGCCCAAACGAAGTCGGTCCCCTCGGCCGAACAAGAACATCCCGCCCCTGATTACGGGCCCGGAGCGGTGTCACCGAACCGCTCGAGTGCGCAGCCCGACGGAGTGCTGCCACCGGCCCAAGGCGTCCAAGCGTTTTCCGGTGACACCGGGCAGCAAGCGCAGCCAATGGCGCCCGAAGGCGAGAATCCTCCGGCGTCGTGGTGGCAGCTCATGGCCAATGCCGGCCTGGTCGTCCTGTCTATGGGTTTGTTCACGGTCTCCAGCACCACCCTGTGGTGGATGCTGCACGCGTGGCGCAGCCCGGACGCATTGGCCGCAACGGGTTTTCGGCGTCGAGCGGCACATGCGTGCCGAACGTTCTCACTGCTTCTCCCGGCGCGCCATGAACAGGATGTCCTCGGGGACACGATCGACGCGCTCGCCCGGCTCGACCACCCCAGGTACGAGGTGATCGTTATCATCGGCCACGACGACCCTGAGACGGAATCCGTCGCGCGTCGAGCAGCGGCACGCCACCCCGGGATCGTCCGGGTGGTCATGGACCACAACGTGCCGAAGAACAAGCCGAAAGCGCTCAACACCGCACTGCCCAAATGCCGCGGCGACATCGTCGGTGTGTTCGACGCGGAGGACGAGGTGCATCCAGGCTTGCTGCGTCTGGTCGAGGCTCGCTTTGAGGAATCGGGCGCCGACGTGGTCCAGGCGGGCGTGCAGTTGATGAACGTGCAAACAAGTTGGTGGTCGCTGCGCAATTGCCTCGAGTACTACTTCTGGTTCCGCTCTCGTCTGCATTTCCACGCCGACCAGCGGTTCATTCCGCTCGGGGGCAACACGGTCTTCACCCGCACCGAGCTGCTGCGGCAGGTGGGCGGATGGGATCCGGACTGCCTGGCGGAGGACTGCGAAATCGGCGTGCGGTTGTCCACCCGGGGCGCCACCGTGGCCGTCGCCTACGACCCGCAGGTTGTGACCCGGGAGGAAACCCCCGGTTCGATCCGGGCGCTCGTGAAGCAGCGCACGCGCTGGGATCAAGGGTTCCTGCAGGTACTCCGCAAAGGTGAGTGGCGCAAGTTACCCAGCCGCAGGCAGCGCTGGTTGGCCCGCTACACCCTGGCGATGCCCTTCCTGCAGGCCGCGACGGGAGTGTTGTTACCGCTGTCGCTCGTGTCGATGTTGCTCCTGAAACTTCCGGTGCCGACGGCGCTGGTGACGTTCCTGCCGCTGGCGCCGACGCTCGTCACGATGGCGGTGGAGTCCGCGGCGCTCGGTGAATTCGGACAGGAATTCGGCATCCGGATACGTTGGCGCGATCACGCGCGACTCCTACTGGGCACCTTTCCGTACCAGGTGCTCCTCGCGGCTGCCGCGCTGCGTTCGGTGTGGCGCCAGAGCCGCGGGCAAGGAGGCTGGGAGAAAACGGCTCACGCCAACGCTCACCGCACCGCGACGCCCAAGAGGCCGGCCGCGGTATGACCGCGCGAACAGATCCAGATATCGACGGCGCCGCACGATTGGACAACGCCGGTGGACCGGCGCCGGCGGCGGTTCAGCAGATCGATGTTTCACTGTGCGGCTCGTTGCGGGCACCTGGCGCCGCCGAGGCAACGGGCACCACACAGCCGGTCGGCGATACCGCGGTGCTGGAACTGGCAACGAATCCCGTTGCGCCGCTGGTTGCCCCGCCGCCACCTGGCCCGAAAACGATGTTGGCGCGCGGGGTGATACGGGCGCGTTCCAGCGGCGCGCCGATAGTCGACCGCGCAGGTGGCCACACTGTGCTGCTGGACCTGCCTACGGCGCCCGTTTCACCGTCGGTCGCGCCGCCGCGTCGGCTCAACCCAGCCGTCCCGGTGCTCGGAATTCTGTTGGCACTCACCGCGACCCTGCGACTGATCAACCTCACGGGGTCGCCCGCCCGGCTTGACGACGAAGGCACCTACATGGCGCAGGCCTACGCCGTCACCGAATGGGGAGAGCTCGCCCATTACACCTACTGGTACGACCATCCGCCGGCCGGCTGGCTGCAGCTGGCGCTGTGGACGGCGTTTACCGGTCCCGACTTCGGGGGCAGTTCAGTGGCCGCCGGGCGATACCTCATGGCGATCGTCGCGGTGGTCACCGCGGCGCTGCTGTGGGCGATAGCGCGCCGCATCGGAATGTCGCGGTGGGCGGCCGCGGTCGCGGTTGCCATATGCGCGCTCTCCCCGTTGGCGATCTCACTGAGCCGCACGGTCTACCTGGACAACCTTGCCGTCGCCTGGCTCCTCGGTGCCCTCGTCCTGTTGTGCTCACCCCGGTACCGGCTGTCGGCGATGTTCGGTGCCGCAACGTGTTTCGGTATCGCGGTGCTGACCAAGGAGACCATGCTGCTGCTCCTGCCGATGTTCGCCTGGCTCGTCTGGGCCAGGACCGCGCCGGCGACGCGGCGCTACGCACTCGCGGTGTTCGTCGCCGTGTTCGGCGTCGTGATCGGCACCTACGTCCTGATGGCCATCCTGCGAAATGAATTGATCCCCGGCCCCGGCCACGTCAGTCTGTGGGACGGCATCGGGTTCCAGTTGTGGGACCGCATCTCCGGCGGCACGCTCGACGATCCCTATTCGCTCAAACGTCACACCGTCAACGAATGGCTCAAACTCGATCCGACCCTGCCGATTCTGGCCGGTCCGATCGCCCTGGCCGCAATGTTCGTCGAGCGGCTGAGGCCGTTCGCGATCGGGCTGGCGATACTCGTCGCGGTGGTTTTCCGGCCCGGCTACCTGCCGGTGCCGTTCGTCGTGGCCGCCTTGCCTCTGGCGGCGCTCCTGGCGGCCGGCACGGGTGAGGCGGTGTTTCGCTATTTGTTCCGTCCACCCGATCCACGGCGGTCCGCGGGCATGCGTCGCCACTTGCGGGTTCCGGCACTGGCCGCGGCGGCACTCGTCGTGTCCGTCGTCGTATCGCTCTGGCTGCCCGCCTATCGCGGCTTGATGACATCCGACGACGACGCGTCGATGCGACAGACGCTCGATTGGATAAGGGAGAACGTGGCGAAGACCGACCGCCTGATCGTCGACGACGCGTTCTGGGTGGACCTGATTCGCAACGGCCGCGACCGGCACAACGTCGTCTGGGCATACAAGGTCGACACCGACGAGCAGGTGCAGGACTGGGCACCCGGCGGCTGGACCGATTACCACTGGGTGGTCTCGACGGCATCCATGCGCGCCAACATGCCACCCGACGGCGTACTCATGCAGGCGGTCGCGCATGCGCAGCCCGCAGCGACGTTCGGCTCGGGAGGGACGCGGGTAGACGTCCTGCGCGTCGACAACGGCGCACCCGTCTCCAAACCACCCTCACCGGCGGCACCGGCGTTCGGCGGCCAACTCGCGGCCCGCATCGCCGGGGCAACCGATCCCGACGTCCTCGCGGTTTTGCAGTCCCGCGCGGTGGACCAGCGGGTGATTGCCGCGCTGGCGGTGATCGCTGCGACGCAACCCGTTCGGGTCGAGGGCATTACGGCGATCGAAGGAGAGGACGATGCCGGAACTCCGCTCCGCGATATCACCCTGAGCGGCCCGCCCGAAGCGCTAGAAAGTCTGGCGGCATTCTTCGAACGCCAGCTGGGCCCCTTCGCCGTACAGTCCGTCGCACTCGACGCCGATCGGCTCGACGTTCGATTTCCGTTGCGCACCAAGGATATCGGCCTGAGCAAGGGTCCGGTTCCGCAGCTGGGCGGCCCGGCCTCGCTGAGGGTGGCAGACCTGCGCCGCGACCGGCCGGCCGAGCAACTCAACCTCGTCCGTATCGACGGAACCGCGGTGGGATCGCTCGAGATGGGCGACGACGCGAATCCGTCGGGCTATCGGTCGGTGCCCCCCGGGACCTACGTCGTGCTGACCAACCGTCCCGGCGGAGCTGATCCGGTCATCCGCCAGGTGCTCACCGTCGATCCGGAACTGACCTACACCTTGGCGCTTTTCTCGGCCGGCGAATCCGGCCAGGTGGCGGCGCAACTGACGCCGGACGGCGTACCGACCAGCTTCCCGCCCGAGTCCGCGGTGCGGATGTTCGACGCTGCCGCTGTCACCGGACCCGTCTACGTGGCGCTGGTGGCACCCGGCATGGTCGAGCCGCTCGTGCTGGCTAACCAAGCCGGCTACGGGCTTGTCACGGGATACGCGCCGCTGCCCGCGGGCCGCTACGAAGCGGTGGTGGCAGCGAACGGCAGGGAATGGCGACAGCCGGTGGAGTTCCCGGTCGGGGAGCCGACGAGCCTGCTCCTCACCGACGGGCCCGACGGTCCACGGATGCGCACGCTGCGCGATGTTGCCGATGCTCCCCACGCGCTGGACCCCCCGACGTCGACAATGTCGGGGCGAGGTGGTGCGGCCGGCGAGCCGGCCGCGCAAACACTCGCGATCCAGCGATCGGACGGCAGGCGGATCGCGGTCGTGCTATGCCTTTCCGTCATCGTCGGCGCGGCGGCCTTGATCATGCGTGCGCGAGCGAGGGAGCCGAGATTCCGAAGAAGGTGAGGGTCATGCCGGCGCTCGCGCTGGCCGTTGGGTTGATCGTGGGCGCCGTCTGGTGGATAGCCGAAGCCGTCGATCCCCGACTCGATGCGGGCGACATCGCCCGCATGCGAGAGGACACGGCGCGCGTCGCCGGCCGGGAGTTCCTGGACGAGTACGTCGAACCCGACG
>CAYLWH010000076.1:0-2781 GCA_964387245.1 uncultured Mycobacterium sp. | reverse complement strand
ACCGAACTGGGTGCCGGAAATCCCGACGGCTCCGTTGAGCGCCTTGACGCGGCGGCGCAAATGGAGCAGCGGCTTTCGAGCTATTACGGCGCCGCGTGGGTAGCGCTGGGGCGCATCATGCTGACGACGTCGCTGCTCGGCGACTGCCCGCCGGACCCGTGAGCGCTGCTGACCGCACTCGTGGCGACGACAATCCCGGCGGTGCTACCGCCCTCGGCCGCGCCCCTTGCCGCCCAAGTCCCACGGCGCTTTCTTCGGGGGTTTGAACTGGGGCGGCCACTTCACCGCCGGGGGAACGATGGCGGGCGGGTTCAAGATCTGCGGGAGCCGCGGAATCGGCAATTGGACGATCGGCACCAGTGGCGGCGGGGGAGGAGCCACGACGGGCGCGGGGGGAGCCACGACGGGCGCCGGCGGTGGCGCCGCCGGCGCGGAATCACCCACGAAAACCGGGCGGGGCGGTGGGGCGGCCGGTTCCATACGGCGGGCCGACGTGATTGCCGCCGGTGGCGGCATGGGTGCGTGCCGCGGCTCGGCGGGGACAGCACTTGGGATCGCCCGGGGCGGAACCGATTCGTTCGGAATCGTCGCGAGCTCGCCCGGCACCCTGTCGACCGTTGGCTGGATGCTGACCGTCGCTGCGATGGCCAGAGCTGTGACTCCCACCGTGAAGATGGCCAGCGTGCTGCCCGCCAACAACATCGACTTGCCGCCGTCCCGCGCGTCGCTTTTCCCACCGACGCCGGCGTCCGTGGATACGTCGTGGTGAAGACTTCCGGTGGTGCCATCTGCCAGCACTTGAGGATGAGCCAGAAGATGAACTGGCGGGCTCGAATCCTGGGAATAGGCCAAGCCGACGGTAGACGTGTCGAAGCGCGGCGCGTTCGCCGACGCCAGCGCTGCGCCACGGGCCAGCGCCAACTGCGGTTCTTCGGAGGCGATGACCGGCAACGACAGCACTGCCGTCAGGTGTGCCTTGATCGGGGTGACGTCCACACCGGAGCCGACGACGAACAGGCCCTGCGGGCGCGGTTGCTCGGCCTCCAAGGTGGGGATGATTGCGGCCAGGCCGGCGGTGGCGTCTACATCGTAGCCGCTGTGGTCCAGCACCTTCGTGGCCGCGCCGTCGGCCGATTCGACCACCGCCAGTGTCACCGCGTCGCCCTCGACGAACAACAACGCGGTCTTGTCGTAGGCCAGGGTCCGGCCGACCGCCTGGGCGAGGGCGGCGGCCGCGTGCAACTCCGACACCAACAGCACGTCGTCCAGGCCGCGGGCGAGCAGTGCCTCCCGCAACGCCGTCGCTTCGGTTCGGTCGCCCCAGGCCACCCCGGTCGACGCCAGGACGTGACCGGCGGTGCGCGCACCCTCTTCGGTGCCAAGGATGACAGCGATGACTTGGTCGGAGGGGCTCGGGCTTGCCGAGCCGCCATCAGCAGTGATGCCGAAGACGTCCTGCTCGAGGAGCACACCGTCGGCCTTGTCGCCCTCGACTAGTGCTACACGCACCGTCGTGGGTGTCATCGACACACCCAGTACGACTTCCATCGCTCCTCCCGACTGGTGCTCCTCCCGACTGGGCGCCGACGGGCTCGGCCACCGGCTGGGAGCGCCTCCATGCTCGCCGCCGTCCGAAAAATTGACTCGATTCGCCGCCGATAACCTTCGGTGAGCGGCGGCGACGTGGGAGTCCGCTTGCCTACGCTAAGTACCCTACTCGTCCCACCCGCGGGCAGACGTGAAACCAAGGCGGGTGAATCTGCGGGTGAAAGGCGGTCCGGCGTGGCGAGCCGTCCCACCGTCGGGCATGGACGCCCGCCGGTGGGACATAGATCGACACAGATCAACGCGGCGCTGGAGTCATGGATCCGATGTAGTAGGTCTCACGGCCGGTCGGGTATCCGCCGCCGTCGGTGGCGATGTGGACATGGTCGTAGTGGTTGGCCGTCTCCGACCCGTAGTCCGCGGTCCAACTCGGTGCGCCGATACCCGGGTAGAAGCCCCGCCTCCAGATCACGTGGAGCACGCCCCAGCGACGGGCATTCGCCAACGCCAGTCCGGCGACCTGGTTGCCGAGTTCGATGCCTTTTTCGGTGTGCGGGTTGGGGATCATCACGTCGAGCGCCAACCCGTTGGGATGCCACCTCAGGGGGTCTTGCCGGTACCCGCCGATCGTTTTGATCTCGGGAAACATCACGCTGATCACCCGGGCTACCCAGATCGTCTTGACCTGCAGGCCCTGTTCCGGTGCGACGCCGGGAGGCATTGAGAACTGGAAGTCCGGGGCAGCGACAGGCGCGCTCGCCGCGAGCAGCCCCGCCTCCGCTTGACTGGCGACGGTCGGGGTGGCGACGGTCGGTAATGCGCCGGTCACCGCTTTCTGGGGCTGCTGCAGAGCCATTGCGGTGTTGTTGACACAGCAAGGGGCCTCCGTGCTTTGGGCGTAAAGCATGGCGGCCGAAATGACGACCGAGGCGGCCAATGCCAGCCAGCGGCCCCGTCCGTTTGCGAACAGACCTCTGCCCACGCACTGCACCTTACTGTCATGTCGCACGCAACGTGGCGACCTTCGCGAACCTGTCGAACTGATGTGAATCCGGGGCGGCGGCCACCGCCGCTGCTGGCAGAACAGGACATCTGCACACACCCGAGCGCGGCCCGCGGACAGCACCTACGGAACTCGGGGAAAGGCGGCGACACGCCCGAGGTGTGGCTAGGGTGGCTACGTGAAGTTCCTCAGCCCACTGGATCAGATGCTGGCCCGTATGGAGACGCCGCGGA
>CAYLWH010000075.1:0-20723 GCA_964387245.1 uncultured Mycobacterium sp. | reverse complement strand
GGTCGGCGGCGCCCTCGGCGGTGATCTCGCGGTGCTCGCCGTAGTCGACATCGGACCCGTCCGAGGCACTTTCCATCCCGAAGCCACCGGCGATGACGGAGATGAACGACCGGTTCATCGCCTTGCACATGATGTAGGACAGATAGGCACCGGACGAGCCGACCAGCGCGCCGGTGATGATCAGCAGGTTGTTGCCGAGCAGGAAGCCCGACGCCGCGGCGGCCCAGCCGGAGTAGCTGTTGAGCATCGACACCACCACCGGCATGTCGCCACCGCCGATCGAGGCGACCAGGTGCCAGCCGAGCAGCAGGGCCAGCACGGTGACCACCACCAGCAGCCACAGCTGCGCGTCGATGACGAACCAGACCGTCAGCGCCACGAACACAACCAGCGCCCCGACATTGAGGAAGTTCTTGCCGGGCAGCATCAGCGGCGAGGACTTGATCCGGGCCGACAGCTTGAGGTTGGCCACGATCGAGCCGGTGAACGTCACGGCGCCGATGAAGACCCCGATGACGACCTCGGCCGAGTGGATGCCGAGCATCCCCTCGTGGTCGAGTTGGACGGCCTCCGGGCCGGTGAGGTGGCGCTCGACGTGCAGGTAGCCGTTCCAGCCGACGAGAACCGCGGCCAGACCGACGAACGAGTGCAGCAGGGCGATCAGTTCGGGCATGCCGGTCATCTCGACGATGCGGGCGCGCCACAGCCCGATCGCGGCGCCGACGGCCATCGCGCCGATCAGCAGCGCCAGACCCAACGGCTCGATATGCCCGGCGAGTGCCAGCGCGATGGTCGCGCTGAGGGCCACGGCCATCCCGACGATACCGAAAGTGTTACCTGCCCTGGATGTTTCGTGCCTGGACAGCCCGGCCAGCGCCAGGATGAACAGCAGGGCCGCGACGACGTACGCCGCGGTGGCGGTGGTTTCCAGTGTCAACGTGAAATCCGTTCCGAAGTTTCGTGGAGTGGCTCTAGCTGCGCGAGAACATGGCCAACATGCGGCGCGTCACTGCGAAGCCGCCGAAGATGTTGATACTGGCGAGCAGGATCGCGACGGTGGCCAGCGCGGTGACGACGGCCCCCCCGGTCTGGATGCCGTGCCCGATCTGCAGCAGCGCTCCGACCACGATGATGCCCGAGATCGCATTGGTCACCGACATCAGTGGGGTGTGCAGTGCGTGATGCACATTCCCGATCACGTAGTAGCCGATCACGATGGCCAACGCGAACACCGTCAGGTTGAGCTGGAGCGCGGCCGGTGACAGTGCGATAAGGGTGAACAGCACCGCCGCGGCGGCGAAGGTAAGGCCCAACCGGCGCCCGGTGGTCATCGGCGCCTTGGCCGGCTTCTGTACGGCGGGGACTGCGGCCCGCGCGGCGACCGGCGTGGCCGACACCTGTACCGGGGGCGGCGGCCAGGTGATCTCGCCGTCGCGAACCACCGTGATCGACCGCTGCACCACGTCCTGGAAATCAAGCAGGAGAGTTCCGTTTTTTTCCGGGGTCAGCAGCTTCATCAGATGCACCAGATTGGTGCCGTACAGCTGCGATGCCTGGGCGGGTAGCCGGCCGGCCAGGTCGGTATAGCCGATGATCGTCACGCCGTTGTCGGTGAGCACCGCCTCGTCCTTGACGGTGCCTTCGACGTTGCCGCCGTTGGCCGCGGCCATGTCGACGATCACGCTGCCCGACTTCATCGAGGCCACCATGGCGGCGGTGATGATGCGGGGCGCCGGCTTACCGGGGATCAGCGCGGTCGTGATGACGATGTCGGCGTCCTTGCACTGCTCGGCGTACAACTGCGCCTCGCGGACCTTGTAGTCGTCGCTCATCTCTTTGGCGTAGCCGGTAGCCGACACTTCGGCCTCCGGTGATTCGACCGCGAGATATTCGCCGCCGAGGGATTTGACTTGATCCGCGACTTCGGGCCGAGGGTCGGTGGCGCGCACGATGGCGCCCAGACTGCCGGCCGCACCGATCGCGGCAAGGCCGGCCACTCCCGCGCCGACCACCAGCACCTTGGCCGGCGGCACCTTTCCGGCGGCCGTCACCTGCCCGGTGAAGAACCGGCCGAACCGATGCGCCGCCTCGATGACCGCGCGGTAACCCGCGATGTTCGCCATCGACGACAACACGTCCAGCGACTGGGCCCGGGAAATCCGCGGCACCGCATCCATGGCCAGCACGGTGATCGGGCGGGAGGCCAACTGTTCGACGAGTTCGGGCTTCAGGGCGGGCGAGATCAGGCTGACCAGGGTCGCGCCGGCGGCCAGTGCGGCGATCTCCGCGCCGTTCGGTGCGTTCACCGTGAGCACCACGTCCGCCGACCAGGCCTGATCCGGTGACCCGATGTCGGCACCGGCCTCAGCGAACGCGCGGTCGGAGAAACTCGCCGCTGCGCCCGCGCCGGACTCGACCAGCACCGCGTACCCGAGTTTGATGAGCTGCGCGACCGTGGCAGGTGTCGCGGCGACCCGCGTTTCACCAGGCAGGGACTCTCGCGGTATCCCGATGATCATCGATTCTCGATCCGATCTGAGTTGGCTCAGGCGTGTTGCAGGGTAGCCTCGGACGCAGTTTGGACGCCTGAGGGCGAACGGGTGGAAGATGCCAGTGTAAGAGTTCGCGCGGGTCACGCGCGCGTTCGGTCGCCGGCGGTCCAGAGGGGGCACAGGGGAGCCTCCGGCCGCCTACGTGTTGCGTGGCACCCTGCCCAGTTCACGCTGCCAGCCCTTGCGGGCCGCCTTGTGCCACCGCAGTGCCGCGGGCAGCGTCGGCCAGACCCGCCTGATTGCGGTGCGTACCGCGCGGTAGCTGGCCTCATCCGCGCGGGTCCAGCGAATGTCGAAGCGCTCCCGCACGATTGGCGGCAGACCGCCGAAGATCACCAGGCGCATCGGCGGCGCGAGTGCGGTCCGCACCGGCAGGCTAGGCAACAGCCGGTCGGTCAGCGGCTTCAACGCGGGATGGGTCGGATACTCCGGTGAGGTGCTCATATCCGGAATCGCGGGCCGCTTGATGAACTCGATCAGGTAGTCCGACGCCGCATTCGGCTGCAGCACCTCGGTGCAGTACCGGGCGTACTCGCGGTTGAATTCGGCCAGCGTGGGTGGCACCACCGACTCTGACATGCCGTAGCGCCGATACCACTCGCAGCCCTCGCGGTAGAGCTGCGCGCGTTCTGCATTGGTGAGCCGGTGGGTGTCCCAGTACTCGACAAGTCGATGCACCATCACCTGGAACGTGGCGTGCGCCCACCAGTAGGTCTCCGGGTTCAGGGCGTGGTAGCGCTGCCCGTTGGGCAGTACGCCCTTGATGTCGCGGTGGAAGTCACGCACCTTGATGCCGGTGTCGTCGGCCGCTGGACCATCGTAGACGGTGCCGAGAATGCCTGGCAGAGAACGGAATACCCGGTCGACCGGATCGTCGAAGAAGTTCGAGTGATCGATCAGGCCCTGGCCGATCGCCGGATGCATGGTCTGCATCAGCCCCGCGGTGCCGCCCTCGAAGGCGATGCGCATGTCACCCGCCCACCGCCACAGCAGTGACTGCGGGCCCAGATCGATGCGGGTGCTCGTCACGGCCACTCCGGTGCTTCGGCAATATTTCGGCGCACAGCCCCAACGGTGAACAGCAGGTGGTAGTTGGAGGCAGTGCCGTTGGCACCGGGCGGGGCATGCCCCTCGCGGACCAGCACACCGTCCGCGTCGGTGAGCCGGTGTGCGATCAACGAACGCACCGTGGCTAGACGGGCGGGTACGCCGGTGGCGGATAGGCGCCGCGCAGAGCCCAGGGCAGCCAGGAGAAGAAGTACTCGATCTCGTCGGTCGCGTCATAATCCGGATTCGGATCCATGCAGTCCACCTCCAGTAATCCCGGCGCCGGAAGTCTATCCCCGACGGTCCACCGATATCGCCGAAGGCGGATCATCGGGTGTCCATGCCTAGACTAGCCAACTAGTTGATTGGTCGGCTGCGGCCGTCCACCGCACGTAGAGAGTGAAGTATGGCGTCAGACAACGGGTCGACCCGCCGCGAAGAGTTACTGGCGGTGGCCACCAAGCTGTTCGCCGCGCGCGGCTACCACGGCACGCGGATGGACGACGTCGCCGATGTCGTCGGCCTGAACAAGGCCACGGTGTATCACTACTACGCCAGCAAGTCGCTGATCCTCTTCGACATCTACCAGCGTGCCGCCGAGCGGACGCTGGCCGCCGTGCACGACGATCCGACCTGGACCGCACGCGAGGCGCTGTACCAGTACACGGTGCGACTGCTCAGGCAGATCGCCGAGAACCCCGAGGGCGCGGCGGTGTACTTCCAGGAGCAGCCCTACATCACCGAGTGGTTCACCGCGGAGCAGGTCGCCGAGGTTCGCGAGAAGGAGACTCAGGTCTACGAGCACGTGCATGGCCTGATCGACCGCGGCGTGGCCAGCGGCGAGTTCTACGAGTGCGACTCGCACGTGCTGGCCCTCGGCTACATCGGCATGACGCTGGGTGCCTACCGCTGGCTGCGTCCGCACGGGCGACGATCGGCCGTGGAGATCGCCGCCGAATTCAGCACCGCCCTGCTGCGCGGGCTGATCCGCGACGAAGCGGTCCGGGTGGACTGGCCGTTGGCGCACCGCTCCGCCGCCGGCACCTAGCCGGGCCGCGCCGATAGGATCGCCGGATGCCGATTGTGAGCAAGACCGTCGAAGTGGCCGCCGCGGAGGCCACCATCCTGGCGATCGTCGCGGACTTCGAGGCCTACCCGCAATGGAACGAGGAGGTCGAAGGCTGCTGGATCCTCGCCAGGTACGACGACGGCCGGCCCAGCCAGTTGCGCCTGGACACCCACGTCCAGGGCAACCGGGGCACCTACATCCAGGCCGTCTACTACCCGATGCCCAACCAGATCCAGACCGTGATGCAGCAGGGCGAGCACTTCTCCAAACAGCACCAACTGTTCTCGGTGGTGGGCATGGGCCCGCGTAGTTCGCTGCTGACGGTGGACATGGACGTCGAGGTGGACATGCCGGTGCCGGTCCCGGCCGCCATGGTCAAGAAGGTGGTCAGCGCCGCGCTGGATCACCTGGCCGACAACCTCAAGACCCGCGCCGAACGACCGGCCGGATAGCGCGCGGCCGGTTCAGGCCCAAATGCCGCTGTGCTCGAGCCTTTCGGCGAGCCGGCGGGCGCCGTCGGTGAACTGCCAGTCGGTCAGGGCCTGCACCGCCTCGGTGTCGCGGGCGCGCAGGGCCGCGACCAGCTTGCGGTGGTTCTCGACGGCGTCGGCCCCCCAGTGGGGATCGGTGGCGTAGACCAGCGGCGGCATGTAGCGGGCGGCGTGCAGCAGGAACCAGGCCAGCTTCACCCGGCCGGCGGGCCGGTTGAGTGCGCGGTGGAAGTCGAACTCGGCGCGGACGATGGCATCGGGATCCCGGTCGGCCACCGCCTCGGCCAACGCGTCGTTCAACGCGCCGAGTTCGTCGATCTCGGCGTCGGTGATGTTTGCCGCGGTGGTACCCGCCAGTTCCTTGGCGATAGTGGCCTGCAGCCAGAAAATGTCGTCGATATCCTCGCGGCTCAACGGAACAACGACGTGGCCGCGATGCGGCTCGAGGTGCACCATGCCTTCGCCGGACAGTTTGAGCAGCGCTTCGCGGACCGGGGTGATACTGACGCCGAGTTGTGCGGCGGTTTCATCGAGCCGGATGAACATGCCCGGTCGCAGCGTGCCGGACATGATCGCCGCACGCAGGTACCCGGCGACTTCGTCGGACAGATGTGCGCGGCGTACTGACTGACCCCGCCGCGCCTCAACCAGTGACTTCACGCATTCCTCGGGGCGGTGCGGTGGATTTGTCTGGACCCTGCTGAGACCTGATGTAAACCTGAGCAAACCTCATGTTTGATCAAATGTAAGATCTGCGCAAGTCGATGTATTGCGAATCAGAGGGGATTTGATCGTTGACCGCACAGCCGGCCGAACACATGACACTCCAGACGCCTGCCGAGCAGCCGTATCTGGCGCGCCGACAGAACTGGACGACCCAACTCGCCCGGCACGCGATGATGCAGCCGGATGCGACCGCGCTGCGGTTCCTCGGCCGCACCACCACGTGGGCCGAACTCGACCGACGAGTGACGGCGCTGGCCGCGGGGTTTCGTCGACTCGGCGTCGGCTTCGGCGATCGGGTGATGATTCTGATGCTCAATCGCACCGAGTTCATCGAATCGATGTTGGCTGCCAATCTTCTCGGGGCGATCGCTGTTCCGGTCAACTTCCGGCTGACGCCGCCGGAGTTGGCCTTCTTGGTAGGGGACTGCCACTCCCGGATCGTGATCACCGAGCCGGTGCTGGCGGGGGTGGCGAGCGCGGTACGTGACCTCGCGCCGCTGCAGCGGGACAGCATCGAGATCATCGTTGCCGGTGGGCCCACCGAGGACGGTCTGCTCGGCTACGAAGACCTGATCGCGGAGCCGGTCACACCTGCGGCACCCGCAGACGTTCCCAATGACAGCCCGGCGCTGATCATGTACACCTCGGGCACCACTGGCCGGCCCAAAGGCGCAGTCCTGACGCACACCAACCTCACCGGCCAGACGATGACCATGCTGTACACCAGTTGCGCCGATCTCAACAACGACGTCGGTTTCATCGGTGTCCCGTTGTTCCACATCGCCGGCATCGGCAACATGCTGGTCGGACTCGCTCTCGGGATTCCGACCGTGATCCACCCGCTTGGAGCGTTCGATCCCGGTCAGCTGCTCGACGTCCTCGAGGCCGAGCAGGTCACCGGCATTTTCCTGGTTCCCGCTCAGTGGCAAGCGATGTGCGCAGCCCAGCGCGCGCAGCCGCGCGACCTCAAGCTGCGGGTTTTGTCGTGGGGCGCCGCCCCGGCATCGGACACGTTGCTGCGCCAGATGGCCGACACGTTCCCGCACAGCAAGATCCTGGCGGCGTTCGGCCAGACCGAGATGTCGCCGGTGACGTGCATGCTGCTCGGCGAGGACGCCATCCGCAAGCTCGGTTCGGTCGGCAAGGTGATCCCGACCGTGGCAGCCCGCGTCGTCGACGACAACATGAACGACGTCGCGGTCGGCGAGGTGGGCGAAATCGTCTACCGCGCCCCGACACTGATGGCCGGCTACTGGAACAACCCGGAAGCGACGGCCGAGGCATTCGCCGGCGGGTGGTTCCACTCCGGGGACTTGGTGCGGACGGACGAAGAGGGCTACGTGTGGGTGGTCGACCGGAAGAAGGACATGATCATCTCCGGCGGAGAGAACATCTACTGCGCGGAGGTTGAGAACGCCATGGCGGCTCACCCGGCGATCGTCGAGGTGGCCGTGATCGGCCGGCCCGACGAGAAGTGGGGTGAAGTGCCGATCGCGGTGGTGGCGGTATCGCAGCCGGATCTGCGGCTGCACGATCTGGACGAGTTCCTCACCGAGCGACTGGCCCGCTACAAGCACCCCAAGGCGCTTGAAATCGTCGACGCACTGCCGCGCAACCCGGCGGGCAAGGTGCTCAAGACGGAACTGCGAATGCAATATTCGGCCCCGTAGAACGACGCAATCAGGATGTAAATCCACCGTAGGAAACGGATTCCGTAGCACTTCGCCGCGGCCGACGATGAATTGACGTTCTCCCTGGTCAATCCGCGCCGATGCGCCATCGGTCAACCGGCAATGAGCTTCGGTGAAGTCACAATGACACCGGTATCCGGTGGTGTACGTTTCGATGCGCAACCTGTGCGGACAAAGTCGTCGGCGGGCAGGCCGGCGACGTGGCGGGGGCGTCACCGATTCTGTCCGTCAGCTATCGACTCAGCGGGGAATCCGGGATTGAGTCGGGCCGGACACCGGGCAGGCGACAGGCCCCATGGCCGTCGCCTCCCCGGTGTTTGGAAAGCTCACGGTAACCGCACTGGGCCGCCTGACCGAGGCGGTGGACTCTGCGTTGCAAACGCTGTCAACACGGCCGAACCCGCCCAAACGGACCCGCCGGCTCGTTGAAGAGGATCGCCTCCATCAGGCGCCCGGCGGTGGTTCGGCTGTAGTCGGCGTTGACGTAGCGCCCCGGCCAGAAGCGGTCCACGATGACGGTCATCGCGGCGCGTACCGGGAATCGTGCTCTGGCGGGAGTGGGTTGCGCGCCGACGGCCACCACCAATTGCGCCCAGGCGTCGACCGTGCAGCGCTCGATGCTTTCTATCAGGGCGATATCTGCGTCGGGGATGTTCTTGCGTTCGGTGTGGTAGACCGACGCCAGTTCGGGCCGTCCGAAGGAGCGATCGATGTGGGCGGTCATCAACCCGCGCAGCGCCTTGGCGGGTTCGGGGGTTCTCGAAAGCACGTCGGCCAGGTCGCCGGACATCCGGTCGGCGGCCCGGCGGACCGATGCCGCCAGGAAGTCGGCCTTGCCGGGGAAGTAGCGGTAGATCCCGGACACCGGAAGACCGACGGCCTCTGCGATCTCCTCCAGGCCGGTCTGCCAGTATCCGCGTTCGTGGAACAGCCGTGCCGATTCGTACATCAGCATCTCATACGTGCCCGCGGCGGGCGGGACTGCGGGCCAGCCGCCGCCTCCGCCGAAGCGACCGGTTGTCCTGGGCAACTTGGCCGCCAACACGGCGGACACCGACTGCTTGAGCACCTCCCGGATGTCGTCGTCGGTCAATGCGTCACGGTGGTCGGTGATGCTGCCGATGACGCTCAGTGACGCGGCGCTCAAAGTCTGTCGCTGATGTGTTGTGAGGTTCGGTCGCAGGACGGCCAGGGGCCGCTGGATGCGCCGGTTGACAAGCTTGATCCGATCGGCGAGATCGTCCTGGTCTGCAGGGTCGAGGTAACGCGCCTCCCACCGACACAGCCCACCGGCCAACCGGTTGGCGATGGTCGTCTCGATCAGAGCTTCGACAACGGCTTCGAGTTCTTGCCGTGGGTCGGCGCCAGCCGGCGACGTCTCGGCGAATTCGGTGGAATCGACAAGCTGCTGTCCGAGATCGAGAACGGCGGCGCGGAACAAGTCGTACTTGCTCGGCGAATGTCGGTAGAGCGCAGCCGCGGAGATACCCACCCGCGAGGCGATGGCGTCCATGCTCACGGCGTGATAACCCAGCGCGCTGAACGCATCCACCGACGCGCGAGCTATTTGCGCTTTTCGGTCTTTGGGTCGCCGTCGCCGGTCGCGGCCATTCTTGACCGCGGATATGTCTTTCACGACAACTTGCCGCGTCACGTTGGAATAGCCTCCAAAGTTGCGGGCCGACACACAGGCTCGCCCACACGTTTCGTCTCGACGATATGTGAACATCGATAACAGTGATTCACGTCTGACGGCACCAGGCCGACATCACCCAGCCGTTCACGACCCTCGGCACGCACCAGCCTCGGCCGCAACCGGTCGAACACGGCTGAAGGACCGCTCGAGACGCCTTACCATAACCCGTCCTGATTAGCGACGATGTGAAATCGCATCATTCGGTCGGTCGCGGGTGCGCCCGGCGGGTGGGAGTGCCAGCCGGAATGCAACCGAATTTCCGTGGCGGCGAACCCGGTGGATCCCGACGCTGCGAGCGGCGAAAATTAAGTGAACCGACATTCGTGAATCGGTTGCGCAAGTGTGCGGCCGGCCATACTGTGTCACCGGTAACGATCGGGTTAACGGTGATCAGCGGTCCCGTTATCAAGATTTTGGGTCCCAAGCTTTGGGGAGGGATGGAACATGAGCCCGCGAAACCGACAGTCGTCTCATCGCGACGGACCGATGCCGACCACTGGTCCGGCGATCTTTGATTGCCAAATGCGGTACCAAACCCGCTGCGATGTAGTAGAAACCAGCAGATGACCACATCGCAGGCCCTCCCACCTGCCCGCAAAAGGCATGAGGGCGTTGAGGCCATCGAGGACTGGACCGCTGGTTACATCAAGCGGCACCCGGTGGAGTCCGTCTCGACGGTCGGGGATCAATTCGTCCTCGGATTACGAACCATCCAGTGGTTTTTCCGTGACCTGTTCACCGGGAACTTCCAGTGGAAAGAGTTCATCCTGCAGGGTGCCTTCATGGCAAAGACGGCAACCCTGCCGACCATTCTGGTCGCACTGCCGATCGGCGTGACCCTGTCGGTCCAGTTCGCGTTGCTGGCCGGCCAGGTGGGTGCCACATCACTGGCAGGCGCGGCCAGCGGTCTTGCGGTCATCCGTCAGGCGGCGTCGCTGGTGGCCGCGGTGCTGATGGCTTCGGCTGTCGGATCCGCCATCACCGCAGACCTGGGCTCACGCAAGATGCGCGACGAGATCGACGCCTTGGAGGTGATGGGTATCTCGGTGTTGCGCCGACTGGTGGTGCCCCGGTTCGCCGCCTCCATCATGATCGGTGTCGCACTCACCGGCCTGGTGTGCTTCACCGGCTTCTTGGCCAGTTACCTGTACAACGTGTACTTCCAGAACGGCGCCCCCGGCAGCTTCGTCGCGACGTTCGCCTCCTTCACCACGACCGCAGACATGCAACTCGCACTGGTAAAGGCCGTCTTCTACGGGGCCATCGTCGGAATCGTGGCGTGCCAGAAGGGTCTGTCCACCAGGGGCGGGCCGATCGGCGTCGCGAACTCGGTGAACGCATGCGTCGTCGAATGCATTCTGCTGCTGATGATCGTCAACGTCGCGATCAGCCAGCTTTACGTGATGTTGTTCCCGAGGACAGGGCTCTGATATGGCGACTTCCACTCACATTCCCGTCGTCGCCAAGCCGTTCCGGCCGCTCACCCAAGCCGCCTCGAACTTGACCGGCCCGATCGGCCAGCTCGGGCACATGCTGTTGTTCGCCGCCCGCGCGGTCGCGGGCGTGCCCATCGTGATTCGCAGCTACATGAAAGAGTTCACCCGCCTGCTGTCCGATGTGGCCTGGGGCAATGGATCACTCGTCGTCGGCGGTGGTACCGCCGGCGTGTCGCTGGTCCTGGGCATCACGGTGGGTGCGCTGGTGGGCATCGAGGGCTACAACTTCCTCAACCTGCTCGGCCTCGGTCCCGCGGTCGGAATGATCTCGTCGCTGGTGAACACCCGTGAGCTGGCCCCGATAGCGGCGTCACTGGCCTTCGCGACCCAGAGCGGCTGCCGGTTCACCGCACAGCTGGGTGCCATGCGAATCTCCGAAGAGATCGACGCGGTGGACTCGTTGGCGATCCGGCCCATCCCGTACCTCGTGAGCACGCGGCTGATGTCATCGATGATCGCCATCATCCCGCTCTTCGTGATGTGCCTGGGCGTCAGCTTCCTGACCACACAGGTCGTCGTCACGATCATCAGCGGCGGTTCGATGGGCGGCTACCTGCACTACTTCTCGCTGATGCTGTCCGGCACCGACATCATCTATTCGGTGATCAAGTGTGTCATTTTCGTGGCCATATCCTCCCTGGTGCAGTGCTACTACGGCTTCTACGCCAGTGGCGGACCCGAGGGTGTGGGGGTCGCGGCGGGGCGCGCGATGCGCGCCTCCATCACATTGATAGTGATTGTCAACATGCTCCTCACGATGGCTATGTGGAGCGTTGACTCGGGCGCAAGGTTTGGTGGCTGATGGCGAATTCCTTTGATCTCGGCGGTCGTGGCCCATCCAACCGCCAGCTGTTCCTCGCCGGGGTAGCGGTTCTCGTCATCTCGGCGGTGGTCACGCTGTTGCTGTTGGCCAAGTCGACCGGTCGGCTCGAGCCCTACACCCGAATCGTCGCCAACCTCTACAACATCGGTGACGGACTACCGAAGACGTCCGACGTCAAGTACCACGGATTGCTCGTCGGCCGGGTCAACGACGTTACGCCCGCTACCCATGGCAATCCCAACCTCGTCAACATCGACCTGGAGGAGCAGTACGCCAAGTCGATCCCGGGCACGGTCAGCGCTCGGGTGGTGCCCGCGAATATCTTCGCGGTGTCCTCGGTCGAACTCATCGACAGAGGCCCGGGGCCGGCGATCAAGGCGGGGACGCACATCCCAGAAGACACCGAGTTGCCGACCGTGGTTTTCCAGACCACGATCAACAAGTTGCGCGACATCCTCGAGGGGACCGCACGCGGTCGCGAGGACAAGACGCTCGGCATGCTCGCCGCCCTAGGCGCGGCCACCGACGGTCGGCGAGCCAAGTTGCTGACCGCCGGCGCCCAGCTCGACCGGGTGGTCAACCAGCTCAACGACATCGTCGCCAGCGATCCGACCAGCCCGTCGACCCTCGGTGCGCTCCTCGAGGCGACCGAAGGACTGCAGCAGACCGCGCCGGAGCTGCTGGACGCGCTCCACCAGGCGGTGCGCCCCATGCAGGTGTTCGTCGAGCAACGCGCCGAATTCAGCAACCTGATGGACGGCGGCACGCACACCCTTGGCACGGCCCACACCGCACTGTCGAATCAGACAGACCGACTCACCACCATGACCGGTCAGCTCTCGCCGGTGTTGGGCGTGCTGGCGCAGACGGGTCACCACTGGCTGCCGGGCTTCATAAAACTGCACAACCTGTCCGACAGGTTCATGAACGAAGTGTGGATTCCCGAACTCGACACGCCGAACATGCGCATCAACCTGTCCCTTGCGCCGACCTTCTCCTATACCCGTGCCGATTGCCCGCAGTACGGCGAACTGAAGGGTCCGAGTTGCTTCACCGCACCCCTGGTGGCGGTCCGGCCGGATCTGCCCGAGGTGCTGATGCCGCAGAATTATCAGCCGCCCCGAGATCTGATGCCGCCGCCGGGCACCATCCTCGGACCGGAGGGGAACCTGGTCGCGGTCGGTCCACCGCTGATCAACCCGTACCCCAACCTGGTGGACCCGAATCCGCCGTTGCCGCCGGGCATGCTACCGGCCCCGCCGGTCCCCCAGACGTCCAACCCGGCGTTTGCGCCACCACCGCCGCCACCACCGGGGGTTCCTCCGGCACCGGCACCGGGTGCGCCGCCGCCACCACCGGGACAGGGCTTCCCCGCAGAAGCGGCCTCCGCCGTCGGTAGCGCATCGGAACCCACCGGTGAGCCAGTCACCACGGTCGCCCAGCTGTTGCTGGGTCCGCAGGGACAACCGATGCCGGCGTCGCCCGCCGATCCACAACCTTCGGCAGGGAGGCCCTGATGAAGATTCGCGGCACGATAATCGGGCTGGCCCTTTTCATGGTGGTCACCACGCTCATGTCGTGGTTGGTCTACTCCACGCTGCGGCGCAGCATCGGCGGGGACACAAAACCGTTCGCGGCGATCTTCACCGATGTGTTCGGGCTACGCGACGGCGACGACGTTCGGATGGCGGGGGTGCGTGTCGGCCGCGTCGAGAAGATCGAACTGCAGCCGGGCAACCTGGCCAAGGTGCACTTCGTTGTGCAGTCCGACCAGAAGGTGCTCGGGAACACCGCCGCCTCGATCGTCTACCAGAACATCGTCGGACAGCGGTACGTAGGCCTGTATCTCGGCGGTATCGGGGAGTCCACGCCGGTGCCGGAGGGGACCGTCATCCCGGTGGAGCAAACGGATGCGTCATTTGACGTCGGGGTTGTGCTCAACGGCTACGAGCCGCTGTTCAGCATGATCGACCCGGAGGTCGCCGACCAGCTCACCAGGGGCGCCGTCGAGTCCCTGGCGGGCGATCCGACGGCCTGGTCCAGGCTGGTCAACCAGTCGGGGCAGCTCACCGAGGCGATGGCCGGCCGGGACGAGGTGCTCGGGAACCTGATCACCGGCATGAACAAGTTGTTCGGCACCCTCGCCGAACAGAATGACAACCTCAACAACACGCTGGCCGAAACCCAGAAGATCGTGACCACCTTGGATGCCCGCCGCCCCGAGTTGGTTTCGTCCATGGGGTCTGTCTCGCGAGTTGTTCGTCAGCTCGGCAGCATCACCGACGAGGTGTTCCCGTCACTGAACGCACTCGTTCAACGCGAACCGGGCTTCGCCGCGCACCTCCCCACGATTGAGCCGCAACTGGCGTTCACCGGCGCCAACCTGCCATTGCTGCTGAAGGGACTGGCCCGCATCACCAATGAGGGGGCATTCGCGAACGCCTACGGATGCGACCTCAACGCGTTGGGCTTCTTCCCCGGTATGAACGACTGGACCCCGGTCGTCATCGCCGCCGCTACGCCCGGAAACAAAGCCAAGTACACCCCGAGATGCAGGAATATGGCCAATGGTTGATGAACAGCAGAGCCGGCCGCAACGTAAGGTCCCGCTCGAGGAAAAAAACAAGACCGTACTAGGGCTCATCGCCATCGCGGCGCTGGCCGTGATGATCGCGGCGCTGCTGGGGTTCGGCAAGCTAGGCCTCGGCTACAGGGAGTACACCGCGGAGTTCACCCAAGCCGCGGCGCTGCAGCCGAAGAACCCCGTCACCGTCGCCGGGATCCAGGTCGGCAGCGTGACCGGCCTGAAGCTGCTCGGGGACCGCGTAGAGGTGAAGATGCGGGTCCGTGACGACGTCAAGCTGGGCAAGGACTCCAGGGCCACCATCATGGTCATGACCATCCTCGGGTCGCGCTACCTGGCGTTGCAGCCCGAGGGCGGCGGCCCGCTGCCGAACAACAGGATCGCTCTCGACCACACCGCGGTCCCATACGACCTCCAGGAGGCGTTGAACGACGTAACGGTGAGCTACGAGAAACTCAATACCGACAACCTCGCCAAGGCTCTTGGTGCTCTGGGTGACCAGATCAAGACGCTGCCTCCCGAGATTCCCAAGGCGATGGAGAACCTGCAGACGTTGTCGACGGTGATGGCCGACCGGCGTGACCAGTTCGGAACCATGCTGGACACCATGCGAACCGTGACGAACACGCTGCGGCGCCAGCAGGCCAACATCGGCAACATGGTGCGGCAGGGCAATCAGTTGTTCGGCGAGTTCGTGGTCCGGCGCGCTTCGTTCCACGCGATGATGCAATCTCTCACCGATCTGATCAACACCCTGGACGACACCGTTATCCGGGACCGGCCGCAGTTGGAGGCCTTGCTGCGGAACATGCAGACGCTCTCCGACATGCTCGGCAAGCACGACGACCTGCTGCGGAGCACGCTGCAGGCCGCGCCCGTCGGGCTGCGCGGCCTGGCCAATGCCACCGGCTCGGGCAATGCGGTGGACCTGACCGTGAGCAACGGGCTACTGATCGACTCCTGGATGTGCGCAATCATGAGCGGCCGGGCCAAGCAAGTTAACCGGATCCAGTACTTCAAGGACTGCAAATGAAAAGCGGTAGAGGCAGGCTGATCGCGATCCTCGTCATTGGTTTGGTGCTGGCGGTCGTAGGGGTCTGGGTGGTGTGGTCGTCGTTTCTGAAGCCGCGTCTCAACACGATCACGCTCACCGCCCAGTTCGACAACGCCGCAGGGCTCTTTACCACCAACAAGGTGGCAGTCCTGGGCATGTCGGTCGGCAGGGTGACGAAGGTCACCCCGAAGACCGGCTACGTCGAAGTCCAATTCACCGTCGACAAGAACGTCAAGGTACCCGCCGACGCGATGGCGGTCACCCTGTCGACCTCGATTCTGACCGACCGGATGATCGAGCTCTCACCGCCTTACCGCGGGGGGCCTTCGCTGAAAGACGGCGACACCATCGGGCTGAACCGGACCAGGACACCCGTCGAGTTCGCCCGGACGCTTGACATGATCGACAGGCTGACCCTCTCGCTCAGTGGTGACGGCCAGGGCAACGGTCCGCTGCGCACGGTGGTGGATTCCGCCGCGGCGATCGCATCGGGCAACGGCGAACAGATGAAAGCCGCACTCGGCGAGTTGTCGCGTTCGTTGCGCCTCAGCGCCGATGGGGGCAACCAAACGCGGGAGCAGCTCACCACGTCCATCAAGAACCTCAGCACACTCTTCGAGGCCGCCGAGGCGAACGATGCCCTGCTGCGGGACTTCGGTTCGACGATACGAGCGCTCAGTCAGGTCATCGCCGACGAAGATTTGGGCACCGGCACCACGGGAAGGCAGGTCAACGCCGTTATGACGCAGTTGGGCGAGATTCTCGAAACCAACCGGGGCGCGATCAAGGACGTCATCGCCAACGGTGATATCGCCGTCACGACGACCATCGACCACCAGCGTGACCTCGCCGAGCTCCTCGACGTCGCACCCATGACCCTGGACAATCTGTACAACATCGTCGACAAAGAGAATGGGTCCGGCCGAGTCCGTCTGCTGACCGACACCTTGCTGTTCGAGACCCAGACCGTCAAAGAGGTGTGCAACATGATGGGTCTGCGCCAGCTGGGTTGCAGCACCGGCACCCTGCAGGACTTCGGACCCGACTTCGGTGTGTCTTACATGCTGGACGGACTCGCGGCAATGGGGCAGAAGTGATGACCACTCGCAAGAAGGCCGCACTGGTGTTGGCGACGGCCGTGTGTGTCACGACATCCGGCTGCGGCGGCGGTGGCCTTTCCAGCCTGCCGCTTCCGCATCCGGGTGTCGGCATGGACGGATACATGATAACGGCGATATTCGAGAATGCCCTCAATCTGCCGGCCTTCGCCAGCGTGAAGTTGGGCGGCGCCGATGTCGGCCAGCTCCAAACGATGGTCGCCCGCAACTACACCGCGGTGACCACGCTGCGCATCAAGCACGGCGTCGAGCTCCCGCAGGGGACCACCGCGGAACTGCGCTCCGCGACACCGCTCGGCGACGTGTTCGTATCCGTCAGGCCGCCCAGTCCCGCCGTTCCCGGCGCGCCGCTGTTGAAGGAAGGCGACACCATTCCGGTGGAGAAGACGTCGTCAGCCGCAACCGTCGAAGGTCTGCTCACGTCGGCGGCAATCCTGGTCAACGGCGGAGCGGTACGAAACCTGACGAATGTCATCAACGGTGTCGGCAAGGCCACCGGAGACCAGGGGCAGGCCTTCGGGAAGCTGATCGAGGACACCAACCGGCTGCTGGGCAAGCTCACCGCCCGTACCGACCAGCTTTCGAGCTCGCTTACCCAGTTGTCGAATCTTTCCGACGAGATCGACTCCAGAAACCACGTCATAACCGAGCTCATGACCGCTGCTGCCCCGGCCACCGAAACCTTGGCCCAGCACTCCACGCAGGTGGCAGACCTGGTGGTACAGGCCGGCGCGACTACCCAGCTGCTGACCAAGTTCCCGTCCATCGCCGGCAACGACACCAGCGGTCGCAGCGCCATCAAGGACATCAACACGATCTCCGAGTCGTTCAACCAAGTGGTGTTGCACCCCGAAGCCACCCTGGCGCCGCTGAACAGGTTGATGCCGCTAGTCATCAAGTCGACCGCCGGCAACGCGCTGTCGGTGCGGGCGAGCATCGACCGCCTGGTGCTGTGCAGGTACGCAGACATCGGGTTCAAGTTGGATGAGGGGTGCCAGGGCCCGAAGTGGTCGCATTTCAACCAGATCCTCGGCTCGTTGAAGTACACGATGTTCCGCTTCCAAGAGCGATTGGTCGGGAGGGGGACCGGCGTGCCTCAAGTACCGGTGACATCCAATCCGGTTGAACCCGGTGGGCCGTGGGAAGTCATTCCGCCGGCTCCCGGCCCAACCTTGCCCGGTGAGTTCTGCTCCCCACAGGGGGTCTGCCACCGTGGCGGTTATCAGACCGGGCCGCCTCCAGGGCCGGTACCGCCTCCAGGGCCGGTACCGCCCCCGGCGCCCGCCGCAGCGGCAGAGGAGCCGGTCCGATGATCGGGTCACTCGCAGACGGGGTCGTCGGCGCCGTCCGGGCCGGCCACCGCCGCAAAAGCTGGCTCTCGGCCGGGCTGTTGGTGCTCGTCTTTGTCTTTGCCGTCGCGTACCTGTACCTCGGAGCCTTACGGGTGAACCCGCTGGCATCCAACTACCACGCCACCATCGAGTTGCCGGCGTCCGGCGGGTTGCTGCCCAACCAGAACGTCACCTTGCGCGGCGTTGCGATCGGACGGGTCGAATCACTGGACATCGTGCCCGCCGGCATCAACGCGCACATCAGGATCGATTCGAGAACGAAGATCTCCGAATCGACCGGTGTGCGGGTGACCGGGCTGTCGGCGGCAGGTGAGCAGTACGTCGACTTCGACGGTGGCACCGGCGAGGCGCCCTTCCTGAAGGACGGCACCGTGTTCAAGCTGGGCCAAGCCACCGTGCCGGCCACCTTGGCGACGTTGCTCGCCCACGCGGACGGGACGCTCAAGCAGGTTGATCCCGAGAAGCTCGACGTCCTCAAGAAGGAACTGAGCCTGTCCAAGGAGGGTCCGCAGAAGATGGTCGACCTCGTCGACGGCGGAACGTTCCTACTGTCGACCATCGACTCCGTGCTCCCGGAGTTCACCGGGCTTCTTAAGCAGAGCCAGACCGTGCTGGACCTGCTTGCCGACAAGAACGCCGGTATGAAGGTTGCGAACGAGAATCTGAGCGGCGCATTCGCCGGCATCGACCGGATGCGCGAAGGCTATCGAACACTCACGGAGACGACGCCGCCGGCCCTGACGGCCACCGACAACTTGTTCATCGACAACTCTGACACCATGGACCATCTGCTCGGAAACATGGTGAACACGTCTAAACTGCTCTACGAGCGGGTTCCCGCGCTCAATGCGTTGTTCCCCAACTACCGCGGTTCGATGCTCGATGCGCTCGGCAGCATCATGCACGACCACGGAATGTGGGCGACCGGCGTTATCTACCCGCGGTACGCCTGCAACTACGGAACGCCTCGGGCGGCACCGTCCGCGGCCGACTACCTCGAGCCGTTCATGTACACCTACTGCCGAGACGACGATCCCGCCGTCTTGATCCGCGGCGCAAAGAACGCACCGCGGCCGGCGGGCGACGACACGGCTGGGCCGCCGCCGGGCGCAGATCTCGGCAGGCGAACCGATCCGACACCGAAGGGCCGGTTCACCATTCCCACGCCGTACGGCGGCCCGACCCTGCCGATCGAACCGCCCAGTTGAGATCCGATTCAATACGAATCTTTGAGGAGAGCAAACGAGTATGTCAGTGACGACCGACGAAGAGCCCGATACCGAGGAGGCCTCGGCGCACGGCGCCGAGGAGTCCGCCGGAACGCCAGAGCCGTTGGAGGACGACGAGTCCGCGGTAGCCGACGAGTCGTCTGACACCGACGCCGACTCGCTATCTGACGACCGCCGGGATCGCAAGCCGCGGTGGCGACGCCGGATCTTGCTCGCAGCCCTGGCCCTGATGGTCATCGCCGTACTCGCGACGACCGGCTTCCTCGGCTGGCAGTTGTGGCAGACCCGGCAGCTGGATCGGGCGAGCCAGGAGGCGCAGCGAGCGGCGGTGAGCTATGCGCAGGTCTTGACCAGCATTGACTCGGCCAAGGTGGACGAGAACTTCGCTCAGGTACTCGACGGTGCAACCGGTGAGTTCAAGGACATGTACTCGGAGTCCAGCATGGAGCTCCGCCAGCTACTCATCGACAACAAGGCGACCGCGCACGGTGTGGTGAAGGAGTCGGCGGTGCAATCGGCGACCAAGACGAAGGCCGTGGTCCTGCTGTTCGTCGACCAGTCGGTGTCCAATACCAACGTGCCCGACCCCCGGATCGACCAGAGTCGAATCAAGTTGACCATGGAGTACGTCGACGGACGTTGGCGCGCAAGCAAGGTTGAGCTGCCGTGAGAAGGAGGACTCCATGCGAATGGGAAAACTTGCCACTCCGCTGATTGCGGTGGCGGCGTCGGTTCTGCTTGCGCCTACCGCCTCGGCGTCGGTCGTGTCGTTCTGTAGCGACATCGGCGGGCAGTGGGATGGCCAGTACTGCCGCACCTCGGTGTTGTCCGAACGCAAGGCGGTCCGCGACATCGAGATAGCGCTGCCCGGCGACCTCATCGACAACGGCGCGATGGGAGCCGACCTTCGCAATTATCTGACCAACCTGATGAACAACTGGAGAAACGCCGGCGTACATCAGGTCCAGGACAGCCGCGGGCAGGCCAACTTCCAGATATTCCAACGTGGAGATTTGCTCACGGTGGTCTACCGCGAAGGTTACGCGGGTACGTGGGGCACAAACGCAGGTGCACACCCGAACGCGCCGATCTGGAACAACGCCTACCGCACCTTCGCGTACAACACGGCCAACGGTCAGCGGGTGCAACTGGCAGACGTGTTGAAGCCCGGCACCCCGCTCTCCGCGATTCCGCCGTTGGCCCATCCGTACGTCGTCGAAGCACTCGATCGGGCGGTGCCGCCGCATCAACCGGGCACCTACCCCTTCATCACGGAACGCTGGACGCCCGACAAGGTGTTTTCGGGCGGCTACAAAGCGTGGGCGTTGACACCGGATGAACTGATCCTCTACATGCCGGATTACCCCGTCGGCCGGGACAGTCCGATCGACTTCAGCCCCGGCATGCCGGTTTGGTACATGGACGGCGGAACCGTGGAGCCGCACATTCCGATCAGCGCATTGAGTTCGGTACTGCGGCCCGAGTACGGCGGGTTGTAGGCGGTTAGGGCTGTCATCCGCCGAGGCATGGGCCTGGGCGGATGACAGACTGCGTCCGACCGCAGGTCTGACGGCCCGCGGTGCGATGCACAACCGTGGTCAGTTGAACGCCAACCAGCTCGGCAGCGCGCGCTCCCGCGCGTCGCACAGCACCGCCATGGTGTCACAAGAGCCCCGTGGTACGCCCGCCCCGGCCCACATGCCGCCGGTGTCGCGGCGCAGCACGATGGCCGAGGAGCCGCCGCCGTCCAGCAACACCGCGGTGTCGCTGCCCAACGCGCGGAACAGATCCTGGA
>CAYLWH010000074.1:14402-20863 GCA_964387245.1 uncultured Mycobacterium sp. | reverse complement strand
CATTGGCGATCATGCACGGAGCCTCCTACCACGGTGACGGCGGCGCCCAGCTACGTGCGCTGGCCGACGGCTACACCGCAATGCTCACATCTTCATAACCATCTTTGTCACATGTTTATCTCCTGTAACAGCCTGGGTACGGTTGACCACACGGCTTGAGGAGTCCTGTGCGCGCAACACCGAACACCCGCCTGACGCTGGCCGGCGCCGCGATCGTCACGGCCGCCGCCCTGGTCAGTTGCAGCAACACCACCGGCGGAACGGCGGTGTGTCCCGGCTGCGGTACCGCCGCCGAGCCCGACTTCCGAATACCGTCAACCCCGACACCCGGCCCCACCGCCACCGCGGCTCCCGGACCCGGCGAGGCGCTGCCCACCGACGACCAGGGCTACGTCTACATCGAGACGAAATCCGGCAAGACACGCTGCCGACTCAACAGCGAGGCCGTCGGCTGCGAGTCGGAGTTCGAGAACTCCCCCGTCGTCGACGGCGAACCCGCCAACGGCGTGAAGGTGACGGCCGGGGGCGCGCTGAGTTGGATCGTCGGAAATCTCGGCAACATCCCCGCGGTGACCCTGGACTACCGCACCTACTCGGCGGCCGGATGGACCATCACGGCCGATCCCAGCGGCACCCGCTTCACCAACGACGCCACCGGCCACGGGATGGTCGTGGCGGTGGAGGGCGTGCAATCCTTCTAAGCGTGGACTTCCGCGTGTTCGTCGAACCTCAACAGGGCGCCCGTTACGCCGACCAACTCGCAGTCGCGAAAAGCGCTGAGGCGCTGGGCTATTCGGCGTTCTTCCGCTCCGACCACTACGTCACGATGAGCGGCGACGGCCTGCCCGGCCCCACCGACTCCTGGGTGACGCTCGGCGCGCTGGCGCGCGAGACGAACACCATCCGGCTGGGCACCATGGTCACCTCGGCGACCTTCCGTTACCCGGGACCGCTGGCCGTCTCGGTCGCCCAGGTCGACGATATGAGCTGTGGCCGAGTCGATTTCGGCATCGGCGCGGGCTGGTTCGAAGGTGAACACACCGGCTACGGAATCCCCTTCCCGCCGCTCGGCGAACGCTTCGACCGGCTCGCCGAACAGCTCGAGATCCTCACCGGCCTGTGGGGTGCACCCGCCGGCGAAACGTTCAGCTACGCCGGCGCGCATTACACGGTGACCGACTCCCCGGCCCTGCCCAAGCCGGTGCAGCGCCCACACCCGCCGATCGTCATCGGTGGCGTCGGGGCCAAACGGACACCGGCGTTGGCGGCCCGGTACGCCGACGAGTACAACGTGCCGTTCCAACCGGTGGACCTCGTGGCGGCGCAGTTCGGCCGGGTGCGGGCTGCACTCGCCGAGGCCGGCCGTGAGGCCGACTCCATGACGTATTCCGCGTGCTTCGTGGTGTGCGCCGGCCGCGACGAAGCCGAGGTCGCTCGCCGTGCGGCGGCCATCGGCAGGGAGGTCGACGAACTACGCGCCCACAGTCCGCTGGTGGGCACACCGGGCGAAATCGTCGACAAACTGTCGGAGTTCGCCGCAGCCGGTGTGCAGCGGGTGTATCTGCAGTTGCTCGACATGTCCGACCTGGACCATCTGGGCCTGTTCGCCGGCGAGGTGGCCCGGCAGACACAGTGACGACCATCCTGTCACCGCTGTCAGCACCGTGACCGCGACGGTCACCCAGACGCGCCCCCGGCCCCGGTGGCCGACGCCCAGCGATCACGTGGGTCAGTAACCCCGGGACGAGAACTCGGCGACCATCGCCTCGGCACTGCGCACCGCCGCCCGGCACGCCCGGGTGGTGAACGGATCGTTGAGCGGATGCTCGGCCCGTCGTCGCCACCGCTGCGTCGCCGCGAACGCCGCTCGGGGGCCATCGTAGGGATACTCGGCGCTCAGGCCCAGCCGACTGGCCGCATCGGTCCCCGAGCCACCGATGATCCGGCGCAGCGACGCCATTTCGTCGTCGTTCAAAGTCGTTGCACGCGAACGTAACTGGGACAGTACCCGGAGCTCTTCGAACGCGTGCGTGTCGGCCAGCAGCGGGTCGATGTCCGCGACGATGCGCGGGGTGGCAGATATCGGGTTGGACAAGACCAGCTGGCGCAGCGACAGCAGGGCGGTGTGCGCTTTGAGCAGTTCGGAGCGTTGCCCGAACTGCTGGTCGATGACATCGCGCAGCGCGACCAGTCCGCTGCGCGCCAACAGCTCGTCGGCAAGTGCGGCCGCGTCGGTGATCCCCGCGCGAAGCACCGCGATCGCCATCCGGATGCCGAACATGCCAAACCTGTCGAGCAGCTGCGCCCGGGTATCGGCGTCCACCGGCAGCGGGCTGTCCGCACGGACAAAACGGTCCACGCTCAGCATGGCCTTGTTCAGCTCGGCGGCATCGACACCGGACAGCTTCTCCAGCGCGACGAACTCGCTCTGCCGCAGTGTGCGCGCGGTCAGGGCGAGCAGGCCGGCGACGGGAACCACCGCTTGGCAGATCCCCGTCTTGTCCATCTCGGTGGTGAATCGCGCCGCCACATCCTTGGCCGACAGCATGGCGTCGATGCGGCCCGCTCCGATCTCGTCTGCGCGGGAAGCGACTCCGATCACACCCAGCGCCCCGGCCGAGCCGCCGACCAGTTCACCGATCTGCTTGAGCAGCGCGATGTCGACGGCATTGAGGGTGCGGAGCAGGAACAGCACCGCGTCGACGCGGGGCACGCCGTCGTCGGGAACGAGCAGCCGCAGGGTGCGCTCGGAGACATCACTCGACAGCGACGACGTGCCCGGGGTGTCGACGATGGTGGCGTCGATCAGTTCGGCGGCCGGCCACTGCACATCGAGATATGCGACGGAGTCTGGGTTCAGCGTCCCGAAGTCGAAGCTCAGGCCGCCGCCGTCGGCGGCCCGGGTGATCGGCACGTTGGTTCGGGAACCGCCGTAGTGGCTGGCGGTCACCTTCGGCGTCGGCCCATGCGAGAACCACGTCACGATGCGGGTTGCCTCGGTCGCATCCGTCGGGGCGATCGTCTCGCCGACGAGGGCGTTGACCAGCGTGGACTTACCGGCTTTGAGGGTGCCGGCCAGCGCGATGCGGATGGGCTGGTTGAGCCGTCCGGCGATGCGGTCGAGTTCAGCGAACACCTCCGGGCGCCGACGATAAGCGGGTTCACCCCGGTAGGCGCGGACGGCTCCGCCCAGGATGGTGCGCACCCGATCACTCGTGCTCATCGGTCGTCGAGTGTACGGGCGAATCGGGCCGGACTAGGATCGGCGCCCGTGGCGCCAGACGAACCACCGGGCAACCAGCCCTGGTACCGGACGCCGACGGCCACGTTCGCCGCCGGTGGAGTCGGAGCTGCCCTCATCGCCGCTTTGGTGGTGGCCGTCGTCCAGATGTCCGACGAGTGGAACGCACCGCAGACCACCCTGCTGACAACCCCGGTGACCACCCAGCCGGCACCCACGACGACGCGCGACAAGAAGCCATTCGTCATAACGCCATCCAGCACGTCGACGACTTTCACCACGAGCGTCCCCGTGTCGACCACCGAGATCGGCATCCCCACCGACACCACCACCTCGGGAACCGACACCATGCCGACCACCACGACCACCACCACGACCACCACCACGACCACGACCACGACGTCGGATGGATCCGACTCCGAGCCCACGCCCACCACCACGCGAAAAAGACCACGGCTCAACCAAACCCGTACGATCATCCCCAGCTAATGACCCCGCAGCTTGCCGAGGTTGTCGGCCACCTGCGTCAGGATGTCGAGCTGGCGTTCGAGCTCACGCACCCGGGTGTTGCGCTCGGTCTCTTCCAGACGGGCTGCCGCCACTGCCGCCTGTAGCGACTCGTTGAGCGACCGGGTCGCCTGATTGGCAATCTTGCGGTAGTGGTCACGCAGCTGGCGTTGGATGGCCTTGAGCCGGTCCCGGGATTCCTTGCCCACCACAAACGACACGTCGTCGACGAACCGGCGCAGGTTGGTCTTCGCCTCGCTGCGGACCCGCAGCATCCGGTTGTCCATGTCCTCCTTGTAGGATTTGCGACCCAGCAGCAGGCCCGCACCCAGCGAAATCGGGTTGAACATGCCCAGCCCGGCAACCGACGTCAGCATTCCGAACATCAGCACCCCGCCGTAGGAGCCCCGCATGCTGGTGATCGCCTTGTGCCCGACGCCGCTGGGCCTGGATTCCAGCCGGGCCAGCGACTTCAGCCCGTCGAAACCGGCACCCATCTCCCGTGCGCTGACCTCCGGCATCTTGACCACGTCGAGTCCCGCCTCTACAAATGTGCGGGCCACCTCCCGGGTGAGTGCCTCGGCGCGCTGGTAGGCCCACACGAAGTTGTCTCCGACGGCGGTGGCCACCGCGTTCTCGACGTCGGCTCCGATTTCGGCCCAGTGCTGGGTCGGGTCGCACGAATCGATTACCCCCTCGGCGTGCTGGGTGATGGCCCGGAACCGGGCCCGCAGATCGTGGTCGACGTCGGCGGTCAGGTCGGCGATTCCGTCGTTGAGCACCTGCTGCCACAACGCGGTGTGCGCAAGCGCGTCGGTGGCCTCCCGCTTGCGGCGCTCCAGATCCTCGGTAAGCCGTCGCACATCCTCCGGATCGTTGATCGCCGACAGCTCGGAACGCACTGCGAGCGTGAGATGTTCAGCGGCAGAGTTAATTTCGTCGATCACCTGATCCCGGATGCGGTCGTTCTCGCGGGACAGCACCTTCTCCGAAAGGAACCGGACGAGTGCCGGAAAGTTCGACTCCTCGTTGAGCTCCTTATCCGAGTGGGTCACCGCGTGAGCGCGCAGCAGCGACGAGACCGGGATGATCGGCAGCTGCAGGCCGGCCCTCGCCAGGTGCGCGGTGTTGGCCTCGACGATCTGTCGCCAGTGCGGGTAGAGGTCCGTCTTCGTCGCGACGACAGCGCCGACCGGACAAACCTCCTGCGCCTGGCGCAGAAACCGCATCTCCGGTTCGGTGAACTCCGAGCTGCTGTCCGACACCATGAGCACCGCGTCGGCATCGGGCAGCAGGCCGAGCGTCGCCGACAGGTGGGGCTGCCCATGCCCGCCCACTCCGGGCGTGTCGACGAACGCCAGCCCGCCCTGCAGCAGCGGGCTCGGCGCGCTCACTTCGACACTGAGTACCCGACGACCCCGGGCCTGAGGCGGGTGACGCAAATCGCGCCGGATGTCGTCGATTCCGACGTCGATGGTTGCCGGCTCGTTCTCGCCCGGGCCGGGCACCACGACGATCCGGGCCGACGGCGTTTGACCGTGCGCGACGATCGTGACGAGGGTGGTCGTCTCGTCGTCACCGACCCGCGCCACCGGCATGTTCAGCAACGAGTTGAGCAACTGGCTCTTGCCCTGCTTGAGCTGGCCGGCGATCACCACCCGGATCTGCGGGTCCGTGATGCGGCCGCGCGCGACGTCGAGCCGCTGGCGCAGGTCCGCACGATTGTTCGCCTCGGCGATCCGGCCGGTGTGATCGATGAGTTCGACGATCACCTTCACCCGCCGCGGGTCGTCCGGTTTCGTCACTGGCCCGTCCTATCTGTCTCGTTCACGGTAGGCCCACGTCACGAAAGGCGGCCGCGGGACACATCCGTGCCCGCCGCCGCCCCTCGTTGCAGGATCAGAACAGGTGGTTGCCGGATGCCAGTGACAGTTCGTGACTGTTGTCCAGCATGCTGTCCACCAGCGTGGTGTCGTGGCTGGTGTCGAACACCGAGGTGTGCGACGAGTCGGTGACCGAGTCGTCGACGATCGAGGTCGACGAGTGGTCGGAGTAGTCCGACACCGTGCTCGTCGCCGTATGGCTCTCGACCCGCGTGTGAGTGAGCGACGTGGTGGTGTTGCCGCTGCCATTGTCGCCACCGACGGCGGTGTCCTTGCTGATGACGATGATGCCGCCGCCACCGGCGTGGCCGCCGTACGCGTCGCCGTTGCCGATCCCGAGCAGGCTACCGCCCCCACCGCTGGCGCCGCCGTTGCCGGCACCGGCATCGACATCGGCGAAAACCGGGCCGTCGTTGTCCTTGATCACCGATCCACTGCCGGTGGCGGTCGTGCCGTAGTCCTCGATGGCGGCGTGCCCGACCGCCAGGTTCGATCCGGTGCCCGCCCACACGTCACCATTGTTGACGTCGTTGCCGTAGCCGAGGACGGCGCCGTCACCGCTGACGATGCTGCCGTGCGCGTCACCACTCACCGCGACGGCTCCGTCGCCGTTGGCCGTGGTCTTGGCGCCGCCGAGAATGACGTCTCCGAAACCGAGGTTGACACCGCCCTGCTGCGAGTTGGCGCCGGCGGACTGCTCCGGACTCATCCACGCCGAGTCGTTGTGGCTCAGCAGGTCGGTCTGGTTGTGGCTTGCCAGATCGGTGTTGGTCTCCGGCGCGAAGGTCGGTGACGGCGCGAAGGTCGGTGACGGCGCGTAGGTCGGTGAC
>CAYLWH010000074.1:11411-14302 GCA_964387245.1 uncultured Mycobacterium sp. | reverse complement strand
AGGTCGGTGACGGCGCGTAGGTCGGTGACAGCAAGCTGGCCGACGGCTCGTAGGACGGCGCGAACCCGTAGTTGTCCGCCACCGCCCGCTGCAGCCCCACGAGGGGATCGCCCTGGCCGAGCACCATGCCGGGGACGGCGGTGGCGGCCACGGCGGACAACTGCGCGACGGGCACGCCCGCCAGCCCGGCGTCGCGCAACGACTGCTCGGGAGCGGCGACGAACGCACGCGCGGCGTCCTCGTTCCGGAACAGGTTCAGGATCCAGTCGATGATGTCGATCATGTCGGTACCTTTCAGAACTCCGCCGGCCCATCCGGCGACCTGAAGACCACGCTATGGGCGCCATCAGAGTCCGGAAACGGGGTGGAATCCCATTCTTGACCCGCTTTCCCTAGGGGTTCTCGACACTAATCGTTAGGGGATTAGGGGGTAAATAGGGGCACGGCACTCCCCCATTCGGGAAACTGCGTTTTTGCCAGTGCAGGCGGGGGAAGTCAGTCGAAAATCTCAAACCCGGTATCGCCGGTATTGAAGACGTCGTGCAGGTCATGCCG
This sequence comes from uncultured Mycobacterium sp., assembly GCA_964387245.1. Taxonomy (GTDB): domain Bacteria; phylum Actinomycetota; class Actinomycetes; order Mycobacteriales; family Mycobacteriaceae; genus Mycobacterium. The sequence continues at coordinate 13,747 of CAYLWH010000074.1, read as the reverse complement.
CATCGGTGCATCCGACGACGGGTCGACCGGATGATCCAAGTTCTCCCACCCGACATCCTCGGCCTGTGCCGGGTCAGGCGCTGTTTCGAACCCGTCGAAGGTCGACGGTGGCCGCTGGTCGGCCAACACGGGAACATCGACCACCGTCGGCGCCGCATCGTGGGAGACGGTCTGATGCGGCATGAACGCATCGAGGGCGGCGGTGGCCGCCCCGCTGGTCCAGACGCTGTCCACCTCGGGTGCCGCGCTGCCCAACCGAGGCATCGCCATCGACAGCGAGTCGGACACCATGGGCAGCAGGTTGTCGACATCAGCGCTGGTCACACCGCTCAACTGCGCATCAGCAAGGGCGCGGCCGGGATCGGCGGCGTACCGTGCGGCGGCATCGGGGTCGCGCACCAGTGCGATCACGAAATCCAGCAACTCGCTTGCCATGTCACGCTTTCTCCCCGTGCGCCGATATTCACTGCGAAAGTCAGTCGGTTCCCACATGCTATCCAGCCGGAGCGCCCATGTGATCGGTGCGCAGCCCATAGCCGCCATCAACCCATTAGGGGTAAGCCCATTAGGGGCCAGCTTCCGATAGGGGGATCGCGGTACTGAATGCATGGGCTGTCCTGTGGGACCGGCTATCGTGCAAGACATGAGGGGTAACCCGCTATGACTTATACGCTCGGGTTGTCGATCGGTACGACCAACCTGGTGGCCGCGCGGACCGGGCGCGCAGCGATCAGACGACGCGCGGTGGTGACGCTGTTCGACCACCGTCCACCCGAAGTCGGGCTGCCCAGCGAGAACCCGAACCTCACCGAGCACGGCGTGGTGATCTGGGGCTTCATCGAGCGGGTCGGCGACCCGATCCCGATAGTCGCCCAGGACGGATCGGCGCACCGCGGCGCTGCCCTGGCCGCCGAGGCGCTCGCGGCGCTCGGGCGCGACGCCGGGACCGGAACGCCGCCCGGTCCGGCACGCATCGCGATCGCCGTTCCGGCGTACTGGGGCCCCGCCGCGCTAGGCGCACTGCGCGGCGCCCTGCGTTCCAAGCAAGACCTCTGGGCCAATGGCGCCCCGCCCGAGTTGGTGTCGGATGCGGCCGCCGCACTGGCGGCCCTGCAAACCGGGCCGGGCCTACCGGCCGGCGGTGTTGTTGCGCTGTGCGACTTCGGCGCCAACGGCAGCACCATCGCCCTGGCGGACGCGAGCACCGGCCTGCAGCCGATCGGCGAGATGCTGCGCTACGGGGAACTGTCCGGCGAACACATCGACCAAGCCGTCCTGAACCACGTACTGGCCGGCCTCGCCGATGCCGGTGACGCCGATCCCGCCGGCACTGCCGCCGTGAGTTCACTGACCCGGTTGCGCGGAGAATGCCGCGCCGCCAAGGAACGGCTTTCGGCCAACACCTCGGCGGTCATCCCGGTGGAGTTGCCCGGCACCGCGACCGATGTCCGTATCACCCGCGCCGAACTTGATGCCCTGCTCGACCAACCATTGGCCGGCTTCCTCGACGCACTGGCAGATACGTTGGAGCGCAACCGGATTCCAATCGTCAATCTTTCTGCGGTGGCAACCGTCGGCGGCGGGGCCGCGATCCCGCTGATCACCCAGCGACTGTCCGAGCAGCTGCGGGTTCCCGTCGTCACGCTGCCCGACCCAGAGCTGGCCGCCGCTGTCGGGGCGGCGGTGCTGGCCGAGGTGGGTCCGTCAGCCGACGCCCCCACCGGACTGGCGCAGGCATCGGACTTTCCAACCGGTCTGGCCACCTCCGCATGGGCGGTGGGTGCGGCCGGTGCCGCCGCCGCCCAATCCGCCAGCGACGGGTCGCCGTCGGCGACCTATCGCGCCCTCGCGTGGTCGCAGGACGAGGACGGCGGCGGCGAACCTCCGCCGTATGCCGGTTCGGACGACGCCTTCGATTCGGACCAGGGCGCGACGTCGGCGCGTCCGCCTGTCGAGTTCGAGCAGCACCCCGACCACGCCCCGGAACCGCCGCTGCTGCCCTGGTACAAGCGTCCGCCGCTGCTGTTCGGCGCGGCCGCGGCCGCCGCACTGCTGGCGACCGGGGGGCTGGCCGTGACGCTGACTTCCGGAACCGACGGAATGTCCGAACCGGTCACGACGACGATCACGCTGCCCAACGGCGAAGTCACCTCCGCCGTCTTCGAATCGCCGACCAGCGCCACGATGACCTACACCGGAACCAACGGCGAAGTCACCACCTCTGTCGTACCGCCACCGGTGATGACGACCACCACCGAGCCGACGACGACCTCGCCGACCACCGAGTCGACCACCACCACAACGCCGACCACCACCACGACAGCACCGACCACCAC
>CAYLWH010000074.1:0-11311 GCA_964387245.1 uncultured Mycobacterium sp. | reverse complement strand
ACCAACGCACCGGCAACGACGAATCCAGCGACAAACACGGCAAGCCCGCCGACCACCGCCGTGAAGCCACCGACCGACGCGGTGACCCCGGAGGTTTCGCTGACGGAGCCGGAGGTTACGGTGCCGCAAGCCGTGCAGCCGCAGGGCCGGGTGCCGGCGCCTGAGGTCGTCACACCGGAGCTCGAGGTCCCGGCGGCTCCGGCGCCGACGGTTGCAATGACCGCCAGCTGATCATCGCCGTGACGGAGGTCTCGCCGCCCGCGAAGGCCGCACTCAGCGCTCTCGCGGCCGATCCCGTGCGGCCCGTGAAGCTGCTCATCGTCGGCGGAGTGGGCAGCGGAAAATCGACGGCCCTGGCGGCGATCCGAGACGTGCTGCGCTCCGCCGGTCTCGCCGTGCTCACCAGCGTGCCGTCCGATCCGAGGCCGCCCGCCGTTGTCGTCGTCGACGATGCGCACCTGCTCACCGACACGCAACTCCGCAGCCTCGCCGAGCTGGCCGCCGATCCGGTGGCCACCGTCGTCGCCACCACCGAACCGCGCACCCACAATCCGGCGCTGACAGAGCTCGATATGGCAGTCGAACGGGAGAATCCGCGCGTAACGCTCGGCCCCTGGTCCCGCACCGAGGTGGGCCGACGTCTTGCCGTCGGGGATCCGGCCACGCTGGACACCTTGATGAGAGCCACGGCGGGACTGCCATTCCTGGTGCAGGCCGCCGGCGCGGCGGGCTGGCTTCCGGAGGCGATCACCAGCGCGGCCCGGGGCGCACTGACCGAGCGGCTCCGCCGGCTCGACGATTCGGCTCTGGCGACCCTGCTGATCATGTCATTGAGTCCGGGGCTGGGTCCGGCCGACGTCGCCGCGACGCTGGGGATCGGCGCCGAGCAGGCCGCCGTTCTGGTGGACGGCTGCTATGCGACCGGCCTGCTGGATCCGACCCAACCCCGCGGGTTCACCGAGTCCGTGCACGGCGCGGCCGCCGCACTCACCGGCGCTGCCCGCCATCATGAGATCTACTCCGCACTGCTGCGTACTCAGTCCGAAAATGGCACGTTGTCAACCGATTTGGCGCTCGCACTGGCCGAACACGGGCTGCGCGACGCGCAGCTGGCGGCAGCGCTGGAAGTGCGGGCGGGTGACACCCGGCATCCCGGCGAGGCGGCACGGATGCTGCGCGCTGCGCTGCGCTCAGGGGACGGCTCCGCCGCGCTCGGCCTTCGTCTCGGCGATGCGTCGGCGCTCAGCGGCGACTGCGCGGGCGCAGCGGCCCGCGCCGACGCCGTGCTGGACACCGACGACCCCGCACACCGCGCCACGGCCGTCCGCATCGCCGCGAGCGTGGCCACCCACGACGGCAACACCGGCCAGGCGGCCGAACTGTTCGGCTGGCTGGCGAAATGTCCGGACCAGCGACCCGACCCGGCGGTCGGCTCGGCCGGCGCGATCGTCCTGTTGGCGGCCGGTCAGCTTGACGCCGCGCGGGAGATGGCCGCCAGTCACGGTGCCGGCCCGCCGACGTTGTCGGCACGGACGACCCGCAGTCTGGCCGAGGGCCTGCTGCTGACGCTGGACCAGCCCTACGCAGTCGCGGCGGCCCGGTTGGGTCAGGCAGTCGGCCCGGACGTCCCTGGATCCGGGGCCATGCCGGACAGCGCACCCGCACTGGTCACGCTGGCGGCGTTGCACGCAGGCGATGCGGTTCGCGCACGGAGCGTCATCGGCCGGGCTGCCGTCACGGCCGACGACGACGCGATGTTCGGGCACCGCCACCGCCTGTTGCAGGCGTGGGTCCGGATGCAGGACGGTCAACTGTCGGCGGCGGCCGTCGACGCCGCTGCCGTCGCAACCGCCGACCTGCACCGTCGGGACGCCTTCTGGCTGGCTGCTCTGCAGGCCGCGATCGCCCGGCGCGCCGGCGACAGCGGGGCGTTGCAGCGGCACTGGTTCACCGGACTGGATGTCATCGCGGAGTACTCGATCGATCTGTTCTCCCTGCTCCCACTCGGTGAACTGTGGGTATGCGCCGCGCGACTGCGGCAGACCGACCGACTGTCCTTCGCCCTGGAGCAGGCCTTCGGGCTGTTGACCGCGCTGGGGGATCCGCCCGCGTGGTCGTTGCCACTGCACTGGGCCGGTGTCCACGCGGCGATCCTAACCAGCTCACCCGAGTCGATGGCCCCGCATGGCCAGGCGCTGGCCGCCGCCGCGGAGTCCAGCCGGTTCGCTGCCGCACTCGCGACAGCCGGTCGGGCCTGGCTGCGGGTGCTGGCCCGGCAGGTCGACGTCGACGAGGTGGCGGCGGCGGCGCGTGGGTTGGCAGACTTCGGCTTGACCTGGGATGGCACCCGGCTAACCGGACAAGCTGCGCTGCAGGCACCGGATTCACGGGCGTCGGCGGCGATGCTCCAACTCGCCCGCGACCTCAAGCTGACGGCCGACGTTCCCACCCGCCCGCACGACCCTGAACCGACGGAGTCCCGTCCGACGACGCGGGCGGCCACCCACAGATCTCCGCTGTCCGACCGCGAACGTGAGGTCGCCGAACTTCTGTTGCTCGGTATGCCCTATCGCGACATCGGCACACAGTTGTTCATCTCGTCGAAGACGGTCGAGCACCATGTCGCGCGAATGCGGCGGCGCTTGGGAGCCGAGTCGCGGTCGGAGGTGCTGTCGATGTTGCGCGCGATTCTCGCCCCGGAGGCGTGACGCAAACGGTCTGGCCGGGTTTCGTGGTCGCGGACGCAGCGGCGGCACATCACAGCGAATCGCCGATCGACGAGAATGGTTCACACTCGGGTAACGGTAATTTTGCCCAGATTTCGCTTCTCTCGGATTCGATGTATTCGTGACCGTGCGGTCACCGCCGTTGCATTCGCCTCGCCGGCCACCCCGGCGCCAAACATGGCGTCCGGGTGGAGGACGCAGCCGCCGCCATTCACCCCGACGACCATTTTCGGATTGCTCGGATCGCACGCGAGCGCACTGCCCCAAGCGTTTATCGCATCGGGGAAGGGAGTAGGAGGCCATGCCCCAACCTGCTACGGGCGACGGACGTAAGGCCCGCGAAATCGTCGTGGGCGTGGATGGTTCGGCACCCTCGTATGCGGCGGTGCGATGGGCCGCGCAAGACGCCGCCATGCGGGCAGCCAACCTCAAGCTGGTCCACATCGTCGCAGCGCCCGCCGTCACCCAGACACTGACACCGGTCACGACGACGATGGAACGATCCGACGAACATACGCGTCGGATCGTCGGTGACGCGGCCGAACTGGTGCGTCGCACGGCCAACGCCATGGGCGCAGCGGTGCCCGCTATCGAAAGCGAAATCTACTACTCGGCAGCGATTCCCACGTTGATCGAGTTGTCCGCCGACGCGGAGATGGTCGTGCTCGGCACGCGAGGGCACGGCACGTTCCGCCGGGGCCTGGCGGCCTCGACCAGCACGGCGCTCATTCACCATGCGCACTGCCCGGTGGCGCTCATCCATGACAACGCCGCGCCGCCTGCCGACGCGCCGGTGGTCGTCGGCATCAATTGCTCGCCGGTTTCCGTGGTGCGGTTTGCGACCCAGATCGCCTACCAGGAGGCCGCGCAACGCGGTGTCGGTCTGATCGCGGTCCACGCATGGAGCGACACAAATCTGTTCACGGTTCCGGGCGTGAATTGGACCTCCCTGCATGACGAGTATCCAACCGTCAGGGTGCGCCGCGTGATCTTGCCCGAACAATCCGCCCGCAACCTGGCGCAGGTCGCCGAGGGCGCCCAGCTGTTGGTCGTCGGCAGTGACGGTCGCGGTGGCGTGAGCGCCATGCTGGCGGGTTCTCTCGGCGCGACCCTCGCCCATTGCGTGCACGTTCCACTGATCCTCGCCCGCCAGACCTCGTCGGCCACGGACTTGCGCCGCCGAGCCTAGCGAGGCCGCTGAATTTGGGGCGCTTTCGGGCCGGACTTGTGCGCGGCCCGAGACGCCGGAATCCATCCAGCGCCTCCCCGCTGTCAGGCTGCTGGAATTCACCGAACTATCAGAAGCGCACTCAAACCTCACCCGTCACACGCCGACCACCACCAATTTTCGGACCCGCTGCAAGGGGCCGATACCACCTACGAAGCGAAGTTAGGTGAGGCTCGGTAGCGGCTTGATGTGGCGAAATGTCAATATGAGCAGTATCGCGGATAGGTTACCCATCAGTAACATGCGCTAAGTTACCAACTGGTAACTCCAGATTGGAGGCAGTTCGTGGGCACTCTCGAATGGGTCAGACTGGCACTGGCGCTGGCCGCGACGGCCATCGTGCTCGGATTCGCCGCCAGGCGCGTGCTCTTCCTGACCACCCTCATCCGCTCCGGTCAGCCCGTCAGTGACGAGAGCGGGCGCAAAGACGACATCACCGCGCGCTTCCTGAACCAGTTCAAAGAGGTCTTCGGCCAAACGAGGCTACTCAAGTGGTCGATTCCCGGCATCGCGCACTTCTTCACCATGTGGGGCTTCTTCATCCTCGGCACGGTGTACGTCGAGGCCTACGGGGTGCTTTTCAACCCGGAATTCCACATTCCGATCGTGGGCAGGTGGGACGCGCTGGGCTTCCTGCAGGACTTCTTCGCCGTGGCGGTGCTGGCCGGCATCATCGTCTTCGCGATCATCCGCCTGCGCTCCGAGCCCAAGGAGTATGGCCGCTCGTCACGCTTCTACGGCTCCCACACCGGCGGCGCCTGGCTGATCCTGTTGATGATCTTCCTGGTCATTCTGACCTTCGCGATCTTCCGCGGCGCGGCCGTCAACAATCTCGGCGACGACTTCCCGTACGGCCCGGGCGCGTTCTTCTCGCACGGCATCGCGGAACTGCTGGCGCCGCTGGGCCACTCCGCCAATCACGTCATCGAGACCGTCGCACTGCTCAGCCACATCGGCGTCATGTTGGCCTTCCTGCTGATCGTGCTGCACTCCAAGCACCTGCACATTGGCCTGGCCCCGATCAACGTCACCTTCAAGCGGCTGCCCAACGGGCTCGGCCCCCTGCTGCCGATGGAGTTCGAGGGCAAGCCCATCGACTTCGAGGATCCCGCCGAGGATGCCACCCTGGGCCGCGGCAAGATCGAGGACTTCACCTGGAAGGGCTACCTGGACCTGGCGACCTGCACCGAATGCGGTCGTTGTCAGTCCCAGTGCCCGGCCTGGAACACCGGCAAACCGCTGTCGCCCAAGCTCGTGATCATGGACCTGCGCGATCATCTGTTCGCAAAGGCGCCCTACATCATCGGCGGCAAGACGCATGAACTCGAGGGTCTCGACATGCAGACCGTCCACCAGGAAGGCCACCACGTGCCGGAGTCCGGCTTCGGCCGCGTTCCCGGCTCGGGGCCCGAGCAGGCCGTGCGGCCGCTGGTCGGCACTGCCGAGCAGGGCGGCGTGATCGACCCGGACGTGCTGTGGAGCTGCACCACCTGCGGCGCATGCGTCGAACAGTGCCCGGTCGACATCGAACACATCGACCACATCGTGGATATGCGCCGCTACCAGGTGCTGATGGAGTCGGAGTTTCCGTCCGAACTAGGGGTGCTGTTCAGGAACCTGGAGAACAAGGGCAACCCGTGGGGCCAGAACGCCAAGGACCGGCTGAACTGGATCGACGAGGTCGCATTCGACGTGCCGGTGTACGGCAAGGACGTTCAGAGCTTCGACGGCTACGAGTACTTGTTCTGGGTCGGTTGCGCCGGCGCCTACGAGGACCGCGCCAAGAAGACCACCAAGGCCGTGGCCGAGCTATTGGCGGTGGCCGGGGTGAAGTACCTGGTGCTGGGCGACGGGGAGACCTGCACCGGCGATTCGGCGCGCCGAGCCGGCAACGAGTTCCTGTTCCAGCAGCTGGCCGCGCAGAACATCGAGACCATCGGCAATCTGTTCGAAGGCGTCGAGACCGTCGACCGTAAGATCGTCGTCACCTGCCCGCACTGCTTCAACACCCTCGGCCGTGAGTACTCCCAAACCGGCGCCAACTACACCGTCCTGCATCACACCCAGCTGTTGAACCGGCTGATCCGCGACAAGAAGCTCACCCCGGTGAGTCCGGTGAGCCAGGACGTCACCTACCACGACCCGTGCTACCTGGGCCGGCACAACAAGGTCTACGAGGCGCCGCGTGAGCTGATCGGCGCCTCCGGCGCCACGCTGACCGAAATGCCCCGGCACGCCGACCGCGGCCTGTGCTGCGGCGCCGGCGGCGCGCGGATGTGGATGGAAGAACACATCGGCAAGCGCGTCAACGTCGAACGCGTCGAGGAAGCCATGGACACCGGTGTGTCCAAGATCGCGACCGGCTGCCCGTTCTGCCGCGTCATGATGACCGACGGTGTCGACGATGTCGCCGCCGCACGTGACGTGGCGAAGGCCGAAGTCCTCGACGTGGCCCAACTGCTGCTGGCATCGCTGGACCTCGCCGACGTGGCTTTGCCCGCCAAGGGAACCGCCGCGGCACGTACCGCCGAGGTGGAGGCGGCCAAACCCGCCGCGGGTCCGAAGCTCGATGCCCCGGCCGCCGCGCCGGAGAAGGTCACCGCCGAACCCGCCAAGCCGGCCACCGCCGAACCCGCCAAGCCGGCGGCCGCCGCCCCCGTCAAGGGGCTCGGCATGGCCGGCGCGGCCAGACGACCCGGGGCCAGGAGCGCTCCCACCGCCTCGGCTCCGGAAGCCACCGCCCCCACGGCCGAAGTCGCACCCGCGGCACCCGCGGCACCCGCTACACCCGCGAAAGGTCTCGGCCTGGCAACCGGTGCGAAACGTCCGGGTGCCAAGAAGGTGGCGCTCCCGTCCGCAGCACCCGAGGCAAGCCAGACGGCGCCACCGGCCCCAGCGAAGCCCGAACCGCCTGTCGTGGGGCTCGGGTTGGCGGCGGGAGCCAAGCGCCCTGGCGCTAAGAAGACCCCAGCCGCACCGGCCCCTGCTGCCCCGGCTCCCGATCCGGAGCCCGCCGTTGAGGCGGAACCCGGAGAGCCCGCCGCCAATGGCGAGACGGAGTCGGGACCGGCCGTCGAGCAGCCACCCGCGATCGGACTCGGCATGGCCAAGGGGGCCCGCCCGCCGGGTAAGCGCTGAGGTCAGCCGACCTTGGTCAGCTGGAACGGGGTCTGGCTGAGCATGCCACCCGGGCATCCGTAGTTCGAGTCGGCTGAAATCACGCCGCCGAGCGTGACCGGGTCGACGGACAGCGAGACGACCGCTGGTTCAAAGTGGCCGTCGGCACAGATCACGCCGTCCGGCTTGGTGACGGTGAAATTCCACCGGCCATCGGTCAATGTCGTCGGGCTGCTCCAGCCCTTGTTGCTGGTCACTTTGCCGGTGCAGCCGCTGGCACCGCAACTGGTCGAGATGTCCCAAACGGCTAACCCATCACCGCCGGCGTACTTACCGTTGAGCAGCGGCGCATCCGCGTGGGCCGTGGCGGCCAATCCGATTCCGGCGGTCACGGCGAAAGCTGCGGCCAGCGTGCGTGAAATCGTCATCATAGTGATTCAGGAACCTAACAGCCGATTCACCTAAATCGGCGGTTGAGCACCGCGGACTCGCCGGTGTTTCCGGCAATTGGCCAAATCGAACCTGGACTGCAATCTGCATCGCACTGACAGTGAAAACCGTTTGGCGAACCATGGGACAATTGCCGACGTGACCACTCACCAGCTGCCGTGGCAAACCGGCCACACGAACCGACCGCGGGTTTTCACGCAGTCGACCAAGCTGCAGGATGTCCTCTACGAGATCCGCGGCCCGGTACACGCGCACGCGGCACGGCTGGAGGCCGAGGGCCACCGGATCCTGAAGCTCAACATCGGCAATCCCGCCCCGTTCGGCTTCGAGGCACCCGACGTCATCATGCGCGACATGATTGCGGCGCTGCCCTACGCCCAGGGCTATTCGGATTCGCAGGGCATCGTCAGCGCGCGCCGCGCGGTGTTCACCCGCTACGAGTTGGTCGACGGTTTCCCGCGGTTCGACATCGATGACGTCTACCTCGGCAACGGCGTCTCGGAACTGATCACCATGACGCTGCAGGCCCTGCTCGACAACGGCGATCAGGTGCTCATCCCCGCCCCGGACTACCCGCTGTGGACAGCGTCGACGTCATTGGCCGGCGGTACCCCGGTGCACTACCTGTGCGACGAGACGCAGGGCTGGCAGCCCGATATCGCCGACCTGGAGTCCAAGATCACCGAACGCACCAAGGCGCTCGTGGTGATCAACCCCAACAACCCGACGGGCGCGGTCTACAGCCGCGAGATCCTGGAGCAGATGGCCGAACTGGCGCGTAAGCATCAGTTGCTGCTGCTCGCCGACGAGATCTACGACAAGATCCTGTACGACGCCACCGAGCACACCAGCCTGGCTTCCGTCGCACCGGATGTTCTGACCCTGACGTTCAACGGGTTGTCCAAGGCCTACCGGGTGGCCGGCTACCGGTCGGGCTGGCTGGTCATCACCGGCCCCAAGGACCACGCCAGCAGCTTGATCGAGGGCATCAGCCTGTTGTCGAACATGCGCCTGTGCCCGAATGTGCCTGCGCAGTACGCGATTCAGGTTGCACTCGGCGGTCATCAGAGCATCGACGACCTGGTGCTGCCCGGCGGCCGACTGCTCGAGCAGCGGGATGTGGCGTGGGCCAAACTGAACGAGATCCCCGGGGTGTCGTGCGTCAAGCCGAAGGGCGCACTGTACGCGTTCCCACGGTTGGACCCCGAGGTGCACGAGATCCGTGACGACGAGCAACTCGTGCTGGACCTGCTGCTGCAGGAGAAGATCCTGGTGGTGCAGGGCACCGGTTTCAACTGGCCCAACCCGGACCACCTGCGCGTCGTGACGCTGCCGTGGTCGCGGGACCTGGCCAAGGCGATCGAGCGGCTCGGCAACTTTCTGGCGTCCTACCGCCAGTAGCCGGTGGCGCGCTGCTATGGCCTGGCCAGCGCATTGGCTAGCCCCGGTTCAGCAGCTCCAACAGGTAACCGCCATACCCGGACTTGAGCAGCGCGTTGCCGCGTGCGATCAACTGGTCGTCGTCGATGAAGCCCATCCGCCACGCGACCTCTTCGGGAATGGATACCTTCAGGCCTTGGCGCCGTTCGATGGTGCGGACGAAATCGCTTGCGTCCAGAAGAGAATCGAACGTTCCGGTGTCCAGCCAGGCGGTGCCGCGGGCCAGCACCTCCACCGACAGCCGACCCTGCGCCAGGTAGGTCTGGTTGACCTCGGTGATCTCGTATTCGCCGCGCGCCGAAGGCTTCAGCGACTTCGCGATGGCCACCACGTCGTTGTCGTAGAAGTACAGTCCGGGCACCGCGTAGTTGGACTTGGGCTTGGTCGGCTTCTCCTCCAACGACACCGCCACACCGTCGGCGTCGAACTCCACCACGCCGTATGCCGTCGGGTCGGCGACCCAGTATGCGAAGACCGCCCCGCCGTCGACGTCTCGGCACCGGGTCAGGCTGGTGCCCAGACCCGGACCGTAGAAGATGTTGTCCCCCAAGGCCAGTGCCACCTTGTCGGTACCTATGAAGTCGGCGCCGATGACGAACGCTCGGGCCAGGCCGTCGGGCCGGTCCTGGGTGGCGTAGCTCAGCGAGACGCCGAGCTCGGATCCGTCGCCGAGCAACCGCTGAAAGGCCGGCTGGTCGGGGGACGTGGTGATGACGAGGATGTCGCGGATCCCCGCCATGATCAGCGTGGAGAGCGGATAGTAGATCATCGGTTTGTCGTAGACCGGCACCAGTTGCTTGCTGATACCCATGGTGATCGGATAGAGCCTGGTCCCAGAGCCCCCCGCCAGAATGATTCCCCGCATCAGGCGTCCAGGTCGTCTTCGGTGAGATCGGTAGCCGCCAGGGCGGCGGCCAGGTCGGGGTGCCGGAACATCGACGTGACCTGGTCGTGGACCACCCGGAAGGCCGATGCCGCGGAAGTGCCGTCGGAGAACGTCTGCTCGGCGACCACGACGCCGTCGTGGACGTAGAGTCGGCCGACCGTCACGGATTCACTGAAAGCCGCGGCCCACGTGCGCAACGCCGCGAGTCCCTGCGCCGCACCGTTGGCATCTCCGATCTCGATGTCGTCGCTGGACAAGTCCATCAGGGTGCCGAGGTTCTTCTCACTCAGTGCGTCGTTCCACGCTAGAACGGTGGCGATCTCCGATGTGCTCATGGTGTAGCAAGGTACCCGGATGCCGTCAAAACGGTGTCGCGTCCAGCCAGGTTTGCCACAGCGTGTGGTCGCCGAACACCTCGACGCGCAGGTCGGCGACGGGCCGGCGGCGAGTGAGCGCCAGCAGCAGATCCGCCGCGGGACCGCGCAGCGCAACATCACCCTTGTTGTGTTCGTGTGACCACAGCCCGTCGGCGATTGTCCACTCACCGGCCGTGTTCAGATCGGTGTCGGTGGCGTGCAGGTGAATGATGCCCGAGGGGACACCGCCCCTCGCCGTGGCGAGATCGAGCCACTCGCTGATCGCGTCGGCGGCGACGACCGGGTCCACGTCGAACGCTGCCCCCGTGGCGATCGCGGCGTCGGCGCGGTGCACGACGGTCTCGTGCAGGCGCCGACGGACCCACCAGGTCGCCGGCTGCGGCCCGATGAACGTCCACACGTGTGCGTCGCGCCCTTCGGCCACCGCGTCGGTGAGCTTGAGCGCACCCGCACGCAACCATTCGATCGCGTCCGTCATGCCGTCCGGCGGTTTGCCCTCGGGCACCCTGCGCGGGTCGATCGCCTCGGCTGGCCGGTCGAGGACGATCTGCGCCGCCCACCTGTTGCCACGACCGACGTGCCGGAACAGTTGCGCGAGATCCCAGCCCGGGCACGTCGGGACGGGCGCCGACGGGTCGCCCGCGGCGGTCAACGCACCGAACGCGCTGGTCTCGTCGATGAACTCGCGGGCGAAATCCACCGGTCCAGGCTAGCCCTTTTCGGGTCTGCGACCCAGGCAATGCACTAGCCGACGGCGGCGCGCCAGCGCCCGGTATCCAGGCAGGTGCGTCCGGGAGGTGACCGATCGGCATGCGCCTGTCGAAGAATCAGCGCCCCCAGGATGGCCACGGCCAGAACGGCGAGTTGCCGCCGTCGCTGGAACCGCGTCGACCTCCCGAGCCGTTTCGTCCCGACTGCCGCGGTGGATCCCACTGCGGTGCTTGCTGTTGCTGCTGCGGATATCGCTGCGACGGCTGCTGGGGCTGGGCCGGATTCCACTGCGGCACTTGTTGTTGTGGCGGATTCCACTGAGGCACTTGTTGTTGTGGCGGATTCCACTGAGGCACTTGTTGTTGTGGCGGATTCC
>CAYLWH010000073.1:0-21231 GCA_964387245.1 uncultured Mycobacterium sp. | reverse complement strand
AGGGGTGTCGACCCGGTCGATCACCCGGGTCGCGGCGTCGCCGACCTCCTCGAACTCGTGAGAGTGCCGCCACCGAACCGCAAACCGCGCGGGCAGCGAGGCCGGCCCTGCGCTGCTGATTTCGTCGACGAAACGCCTCGGCGGATCGAAGGAGTCCGCCCGGTGCTGTGCCACCCAGCGCAAACCTCCGGGCAGCGCAAGCTCAGCGCGGCCGTCCTGAAGCGACTCGGCCTCGACAACGACCCGCATCGGTTGCCACGGCGGCGAGAGTCGGAAAAAAGCGCCCGGACGACCAAACCAGGCAAACACTTCCTCCCGCGGTGCATCGACGACGGTTGAATACACCAAACCCATCGGCAGATGGTACCGGTGCAAATGACGGCATGTGATCAGGCACCGTGCTGGCATGAGTGGGTACAACGCGCGCTGGTCGATTCTGGACACACTTCTCGACCGGGCGGTCGTTCCCGGCAATTCCAGCGTCGGTTTTCGGTTCCGGCGGCCGGGCTGGCGGATGACCCGGCGCCGGACGCGCTACGAGGGCGGACCGCCATGGTCACCGGCGCCAGCCGCGGCCTCGGCACGGCGATCGCGGCTGGGTTGGCCGAACTGGGGGCTACCGTGCTGATGACAGTCCGCGATCGCGAGCGCGGCGAGCGGGCTGTCTTCGTTTGACGTTCTAGTCCATAACGCTGGAGTGCTGCCGGCGACTCGCGCCGAGACCCGCGACGAGCATTACCTGCCCGTCACCCGGGAAAGCGAGGACGATCGCCGGCGCGTCTGGCGGTACTGCGCGCGGGCAATTCGGATCGACGGCCCATCCCATGAGGGCCGGGTCCGCAGCGAGGCTCAGCTCAACGGCAACTCGGCCAACATGGACCCGGTCGGCTTCGGTGACCCGGCGCCGGGTACAACGGTGAACCCAGGCACCTAGACGGGCAACGGTTGGGTGTCGCCGGTACGGCCGAGTCGCCAGGCGCCGCTGCCGAGCAACTCCAGTCGCTGCTCGTGGTGTTCGGCGACGGTATGCCGGTGCGCCACGCTGACCAGAACGGTGTCGGGCAGTTCGGTGCGGACCAGGCCGTAGAGCATGTGCTCGAGGCCCTCGTCCAGTGCCGAACTCGCCTCATCGAGGAACGCCACCTTCGGTTTGGTGAGCAGGATGCGCGCGAACGCGATGCGCTGCTGCTCGCCGGGGGAGAGCACCTTGGCCCAGTCATCCACGTCATCGAGACGATCCACCAGGTTCGACAGCGCCACCCTGGTGAGCATGTCCTTCAGTTGCGCATCTGGAATGTCGCCGGGCTCGCGTGGATACGACACCACCGCGCGCAGGTTGCCCAGCGGCACATAGGGCAGCTGCGACAGGAACATCGTCTCGGTCCGTCCGGGCGGGCATCGCAACATGCCACTCGCGAACGGCCAGAGCTGAGCAAGGCTGCGCAGCAGGGTCGTCTTGCCGCTGCCCGACCTGCCGGCGATGACCATCGAGTCGCCGGCGTCCAAGCGCACATCCAGACCGTCGATCAGCTGCCGGCCGTCCGGCGTGCGGACCTCGACGTCCTCGAGTTCCACCAGGCTCGCCCGGCTGGGTTCGACGTCCAACTCGGGCAGCGCGCGGCCCTGCTCGTTGGCGACGACCAGACCGTGCAGCCGGATGATCGAGGCGCGCCAGCCGGCGAAGCTGTCGTAGGAGTTCCGGAAGAAGGACAGCCCGCTCTGGATGCTGCCGAACGCCGACGCGGTCTGGGTGACGTCACCGAACTTGATGTCGCCGTTGAACAATCGCTGTGCCTGGATCAACCACGGCAACGGCACGATGATCTGTGAGACCGACAGGTTCCAGCCGTAGAAGGCCATCATCCGGTTGATCAGGCCCTTGTAGTTGGACACCACCGGTGCGAACCGGTGCCCCAGTTGTACGCGTTCGGCATTCTCGCCGCGATAGAAGGCGACGGACTCCGCCGAATCACGAAGCCGCACAAGCGCATAACGGAAGGCCGCGTTGTACTTCTCGTTGTTGAAGGACAACCGGATGATGGGGCGGCCGATCCAGAACGCGATGACGGTGGCCAGGAACACGTAGACGAAACCGACCCAGAACACCGCCCGCGGCATGGTGAAGCCGAACAGCGTGAGGTCACCGGAGAGGTTCCACAGAATCTCGGTGAACGAGATCACCGATGCGATCGACGACACCGCGCCGAAGAGCAGTGTGCTCTCGGCGGTGTTGTTGGGCGTGTTGGGCAGCGGTCCCACCCCCGCGGTGAACACGTCGATATCGGTCTGGATGCGCTGATCCGGGTTGTCGATGGTGTCGTCGATGAACCGGGTGCGGTAGTACGCGTGCCCGGTGAGCCAGTCGGTGGTCAACCGGTCGGTCAGCCAGGCACGCCAGTCCAGCATGAAGCGTTGGGTCAGGAACAAGTCCAGCATGAGGCGAACGACGTGGATGGTCGCGAGGATGCTGAACAGAACGCCCAGCGACACCCAGAAGCCGAGGATGCCCGACTCTTTGACCGCTTCGTCGCCCGCAGCTATGCCCTGGACGGCGGTCTGGACCGAGGAATACATGTCGTTGCCCTGGAAACTGAACAGCACATCCAAACGCACCCCGGCGATCACGATCAGCATGATCACCGCGAGCCACAGCCACACCCGGGCGCTGCCCGGCCCGGTGAAGTACGCACTGGTGATCTGCCACCATTGCCGACCCCACTCGGTGAATCTGCCGATGAGTACCAGGATGGCCAGGGTGCTGATGGAAGCGATGGCCCACGCTTTGGCGATCCACCACAGGGATGTGACCAGTTCGCTGCCCCAGTCCAGCGACGGGGTGAAGATTTCCACCCCGGCAACCTACCGCGCCGCCCCCGGGCAGAGCCGGACGAGGGCGACGCCGCGCGGCGGTTAGGCTGCGGCAATGGGCAACGACGCTCCCCAGCAGGACCAGCACGCCGGCCGGTTGATCGCGCGCCGGCTGCGGGCCAACGGCATCGACACCGTTTTCACCCTTTCCGGCGGACATCTGTTCTCGATATACGACGGCTGCCGCAGCGAAGGCGTGCGCCTGATCGACACCCGCCATGAGCAGACCGCGGCCTTCGCCGCCGAGGGGTGGTCGAAGGTGACGCGGGTGCCGGGTGTCGCCGCACTGACCGCCGGACCGGGCGTCACCAACGGGATGAGCGCGATGGCCGCCGCCCAGCAGAACCAGTCGCCCATGCTGGTGCTGGGCGGGCGGGCCCCGGCGTTGCGCTGGGGGATGGGTTCGCTGCAGGAGATTGACCACGTCCCGTTCGTCGCGCCGCTGACCCGGTACGCGGCCACCGCGGCCAGCCCCGGCGCGCTGCCGGCGATGATCGACGACGCGCTGCGGGCCGCCGTGGGTGCCCCGTCGGGAGTGGCATTCCTCGACGTCCCGCTGGATATCGCGTTCGGCTCGGGGCCCGACACCGACGCGCCGGGGGCGTTGCGCACCCCCGCCGCCGCCGACCCCGCCGACGGGGAGGCGCTGCAGCGCGCCGTCGATCTGCTCAGCACGGCCCGGCGTCCGGTGATCATGGCCGGCACCAACCTGTGGTGGGGACACGCAGAGACCGCACTCGTGGAACTGGCTGCGGCGCTGCGTATTCCGGTGCTGATGAACGGGATGGCTCGCGGTGCGGTGCCGGCCGACCATGAGTTGGCGTTCTCCCGGGCCCGGGGTCAGGCGCTGCGCAACGCCGACGTCGCCCTGGTGGTGGGCGTGCCGATGGACTTCCGGCTCGGCTTCGGCGCCGTCTTCGGCGACGACACGGCGCTGATCGTGGCCGACCGGTGCCGGCCCGAACGCGATCACCCGCGTGCGGTGGCCGCCGAGTTGTACGGCGACCTGCCCGCCACGCTGGCTGCTCTGCGCTCGGCGAACCCGGTGGAGCACGAGGACTGGATCAGCGGGCTGCGGGCCACCGAGACCGCCGCCCGCGGAGCCGAAACGGCCGAACTTGCCGACGACCGCATCCCGATGCACCCGATGCGGGTCTATGCCGAGTTGAAGCCGCTGCTGGACCGCGACGCCATCGTCGTCATCGACGGCGGGGACTTCGGCTCCTACGCCGGCCGCGTCATCGACAGCTATGTGCCGGGCGCCTGGCTGGACAGCGGCCCGTTCGGTTGTCTGGGTTCGGGACCCGGTTACGCGCTGGCCGCCAAACTGGCCCGGCCCGAGCGGCAGGTGGTGCTGCTGCAGGGCGACAGCGCCTTCGGCTTCTCCGGCATGGAATGGGACACGTTGGTGCGCCACGGAGTTCAAGTCGTCTCGGTGATAGGCAACAACGGCATCTGGGCCCTGGAAAAACACCCGATGGAGCTCCTGTACGGCTACTCCGTGGTAGCCGAGTTGCGACCGGGCACCCGATACGACGAAGTGGTTTCGGCGCTCGGCGGACACGGTGAACTCGTCGCGGCCCCGGATGAACTCCGCCCCGCGTTGCGACGTGCCTTCGATAGCGGCCTGCCCGCCGTCGTCAACGCCCTCACCGACCCGACGGTGGCGTACCCTCGTCGGTCGAATCTGGGCTAGTTCGCGCGCGACCGTGCGGGTTGATCCGCGACATGCCGAGATTCCTGTGCGGACGTGCACACTCAGGCACGAGGTAACCCACCATGCCGGGCCGCGTACCGTAAACGTGTGGCACGCACCCCCAATACCGCTAAGTCCGGGAAGCTGACCGGACGTTTCTGGAAGCTGCTGGGCGCCAGCACCGACAAGAACCGCGCCCAGTCGATGGGCGCGGTATCGGCCGCGGCCGAATTCGAGGGCAAGGCCGCCGAATTCGACGACGAACAGTTGCACAAGGCCGCCCAGCGGCTCAACCTCGACGACCTGGCCGAATCCACCGACATCCCGCAGTTCCTGGCGCTCGCCCGCGAGGCCGCCGACCGCGCGACCGGGCTGCGTCCCTTCGATGTGCAGCTGCAAGGCGCGCTGCGGATGCTGGCCGGCGATGTGGTGGAGATGGCCACCGGCGAGGGCAAGACCCTCTCGGGCGCCATCGCCGCAGCCGGGTACGCGCTGAGCGGCCGGCATGTCCACGTCATCTCGGTCAACGACTACCTGGCCCGGCGCGACGCCGAGTGGATGGGCCCGTTGCTGCAGGCCATGGGGCTGACCGTCGGCTGGATCACCGAGGACTCCAGCGCCGAGCACCGCCGTGCCGCCTACGGCTGCGACGTCACGTATGCCTCGGTCAACGAGATCGGTTTCGACGTGCTGCGCGACCAGTTGGTCGTCGACGTCGACGACCTGGTGTCACCGCAGCCCGACGTCGCACTGATCGACGAGGCCGATTCGGTGCTTGTCGATGAGGCGCTGGTGCCGCTGGTGCTGGCGGGGACGACGCACCGGGAGACCCCGCGCCCGGAGATCGTCGAACTCGTCGGGACCCTGACCCCCGGAGTCGACTACTCGGCTGACTCCGACCGGCGCAACATCCACCTCACCGAAGACGGCGCGGTCAAGGTCGAGAAGGCGCTCGGCGGCATCGACCTGTACTCCGAAGAGCATGTCGTGAGCACGCTGACCGAGGTGAACGTGGCGCTGCACGCCCATGTCCTGCTGCAGCGCGACGTGCACTACATCGTCCGCGACGGCGCCGTGCAACTGATCAACGCATCTCGCGGCCGGATCGCGGCGCTGCAGCGCTGGCCGGACGGGCTGCAGGCGGCCGTCGAGGCCAAGGAGGGCATCGAGACCACCGAAACCGGAGAGGTGCTCGACACCATCACCGTGCAGGCACTGATCAACCGCTACCCGACGGTGTGCGGTATGACCGGCACCGCGCTTGCCGCCGGCGAGCAGCTAAGGCAGTTCTACTCGCTGGGGGTGTCGCCGATCGCCACGAACGCGCCGAACATCCGCGAGGACGAGGTGGACCGCGTCTACATCACCGCGGCCGCCAAGATCGACGCGATCGTCGACCACATCGCCGAGGTGCATGCCAGCGGTCGCCCGGTGCTCGTCGGCACGCACGACGTCGCAGAGTCCGAGGAACTGCATCACAAACTGGTCCGTCGGGGGATACCCGCCGTGGTCCTCAACGCCAAGAACGACGCCGAGGAGGCCGCGGTCATCGCCGAGGCCGGCGCGCTCAACGCCGTCACGGTGTCGACCCAGATGGCCGGGCGCGGCACCGACATCCGCCTCGGGGGCTCCGACGGCGGAGCCCAAACAGCCGCTGAGAAGGCCGTCGTCGAACTGGGCGGGCTGCACGTCGTCGGCACCGGCAGGCACCACACGGAGCGACTCGACAACCAGCTGCGCGGCCGGGCCGGCCGACAGGGCGATCCAGGCTCCTCGGTCTTCTTTTCCAGTTGGCAGGACGAGTTGGCCGAATCGCATCTCGAACCCGGCAAACTCCCGACCGAGACCGACGAGGACGGCCGGATCATCAGCGACAAGGTCGCCGCGCTGCTCGACCACGCCCAGCGGGTGGCCGAGGGCAGGCTGCTCGATGTGCACGCCAACACCTGGCGCTACAACCAGTTGATCGCCCAGCAGCGCGCCATCATCGTCGACCGCCGTAACACGCTGCTGGCCACCCCGGCCGCCCGGGAGGAACTCGAGCAACTCGCGCCGGAGCGTTTCGCCCAGCTCGTGGAGCAGATCGGCGTGGACCGGCTCGAGCGCATCTGCCGGCAGATCATGCTCTACCACCTCGACCGGGGCTGGGCCGACCACCAGGCATACCTCGCTGACATTCGGGAGAGCATCCACCTGCGCGCGCTGGGCCGCCAAAATCCACTCGACGAGTTCCACCGGCTGGCCGTCGACGCGTTCGGCTCGCTGGCCAGCAACGCAATCGAGGCCGCCCAGCAGACCTTTGAGACCGCCGACCTCCTCGAGGGCGACGACAACGAGTTCAGCCTGGACCTGTCCAAGCTGGCCCGCCCGACCTCGACCTGGACGTACATGGTGCACGACAACCCGCTGCAGGACGACACGCTGTCGGCGCTGAGCCTGCCGGGAGTGTTCCGCTAGGAGGCCGCTCGTTCGCACCTCGCGAGGCTTCGTCGACGCGCTGGACAATTCGCTCGCTCCTGCGCCCCGCTCGTTCCTCGCGAGGCTTCGTCGACTCGCTGGACACGTTCGCTAGGTTTAGCGACATGGAGGTGCCGAGGGACTCACGCGAGCGAGTGTTGACCGTGCCCAACGCGCTGTCGATGCTGCGGCTGGTGCTGATCGTCGTCTTCGTCTACCTGCTGCTCGGCGCCCACGCCTACGGATGGGCCACGGCGGTCCTGATGCTCAGCGGCGCGTCGGACTGGGCCGATGGCAAGATCGCCCGGCTGATGGACCAGTACTCGCGGCTGGGCGAACTGCTCGACCCCGCGGTGGACCGGTTGTACATGGTGGTTGTCCCGGTGACGATGGCGCTGGCCGGCATCGTTCCGTGGTGGATCGTCGCCGTCCTGCTCGTGCGCGACGGACTGCTGGCGGCCATGCTGCCGGTACTGCGCAGCCGGGGTCTGACCGCGTTACCGGTCACTTACCTCGGCAAGGCCGCGACGTTTGCGTTGATGTCGGCCCTCCCGCTGATCCTGCTGGGTCAGTGGGACGCGTTGTGGAGCCGGGTGATCGGGGCCTGCGGCTGGGCATTCTTGATCTGGGGCATCTACATGTACCTGTGGTCGTTCGTGCTGTACGTGATCCAGCTGGCGAAGGTGGTCCATCAACTGCCCAAGGTGGCACGGTGAGCGACGACGGCCGGATGCTGGGCGGCTACGACCCGGAGGCCGGCCTGTCGGTCAGCCAGGCCGCGGGTGTGCACAAGCTTCCGGTGCCTTCGCTGCTGCGCTCGCTGCTGTCCGAACACCTCGACCCCGGCTACGCCGCGGCGGCACAACGGACCTCCACGCGGCCGCGGGCGCGCCGTTGGCTGTGGCAGGCGATCGGTGCGTTGCTGATCGCCGGTGTGTCCGCCGCGGCGGTCTCGACGGCTCGGACGCTGGCCCCCGGTGTCACCGCCGCGCAGCGGGTCCTGGTGGACAGTGTGAAATCCGCCCAGAACACCACCGACAAGCTGGACGGCGACCGGGACGCGCTGTCGGCGCGGGTGGACGAGGTGTCCCGCGCCCGGCTGCGGGGCGACGCCGAAGGGCGGACGCTGCTCGACGGACTCGACACCCTGAGCCTCGCCGCGGCCAGTACCGCTGTGGTCGGCCCGGGCCTGACGTTGCGGGTGACCGATCCCGGCTTCACACGCGACCTGTCCGACGTGTCCAAGCAGCGGGTCAGCGGCAGCCGGCAGGTGATCCTCGACCGGGACCTGCAACTGGTGGTGAACTCGTTGTGGGTCAGCGGCGCCGAGGCGGTGTCCGTCGGCGGCATCCGGATCGGACCGAACGTGACAATTCGCCAGGCCGGTGGCGCGATCCTGGTCGACAACCACCCCATCAGCAGCCCGTACGACATCCTGGCGGTGGGCCCGCCCAACAGCATGCGCGACATCTTCGACCGCAGCCCCGGCCTGACCCGGCTGCGGCTGCTGGAGACCTCCTACGGGGTGGGTGTCGCGGTGAGCACCGGCGACGGCCTCACCCTGCCCGCCGGCGCCAGCCGGGACATCGAGTTCGCCAAGCGGATCGGGCCCTGACAAGGAGGCTGCCGATGATCGGAATCGCCGCGCTGGTGGTCGGCATCGTCTTGGGTTTGGTGTTCCACCCCAGCGTGCCGGAAGCCGTGCAGCCCTATCTGCCGATCGCCGTGGTGGCCGCCCTCGACGCCGTGTTCGGCGGGTTGCGCGCCTACCTCGAGCACATCTTCGACGCCAAGGTGTTCGTCGTGTCGTTCGTCTTCAACGTTCTGGTGGCCGCACTCATCGTCTGGGTCGGCGACCAGTTGGGGGTGGGCACCCAGTTGTCGACCGCGATCATCGTGGTGCTCGGCATCCGAATCTTCGGCAATGCCGCCGCGCTGCGGCGGCGGTTGTTCGGGGCGTGAATCCATGACCGAACCGCCCGCACCTGACGCGCCCGAGTCGTCCCGCCGAAGCCGATCCCAGGTGGTCTTCGCGGCACTTGCCGTCCTGCTGTGTCTGTTGCTCGGCGTGGCGATCGCCACCCAGGTCCGCCAGACGGGTTCCGGCGATTCGCTGGACACCGCGCGACCCGCCGACCTGCTGGTGTTGCTGGATTCCCTGCAGCAACGCGAGGCGGCACTGAACACCGAAGTGGCCGACCTGCAGCGGACGCTGGCCACCCTGCAGGCGTCGGGAAGCTCGGACCAGGCCGCCGTCGACAACGCCCGGTCCCGGCTGGCGGCGCTGTCGATCATGATCGGCACCGTCGGTGCCACCGGACCCGGTGTGGTGATCAGCATCGACGACCCGGCCCGCGGAGTGGCTCCCGAGACCATGATCGACGTCATCAATGAACTGCGGGCCGCCGGCGCCGAGGCGTTGGAGATCATGTCGGGCAATCAGGCCGTCCGCATCGGGGTCGACAGCTGGGTGGTCGGCCGGCCCGGCGGGCTCGCGATCGACGGCCTGACCCTGGCCCCGCCGTATTCCGTTCTGGCCATTGGTGATCCACCGACTCTGGCCGCGGCGATGAACATCCCGGGCGGCGCGGTGGACAGCGTCGAGCGGGTGGGCGGCACGATGACCCTGCAACAGTCCGAACGGGTTGACATCACCACCTTGCGGCAACCGAAACCTCACCAATACGCTCAGCCCGTCAAATGACGCATGAGTCGGCCGCAGGACCTGACGAACCAGAGGAACCGAGGAACTTACAGTGAGCGAAGTCCCGTCCGATCTGCACTACACGTCCGAACACGAGTGGGTGCGCCGCACCGGAGATGACACCGTACGGGTCGGGATCACCGACTACGCCCAGTCCGCGCTCGGCGACGTCGTATTCGTGCAGTTGCCCGCCACCGAGACCGAGGTGACCGCCGGCAGCGCGTTCGGTGAGGTCGAGTCCACCAAGTCGGTGTCCGACCTTTATGCGCCGTTGTCGGCGAAAGTGGTTGCCGTCAATGGTGATCTGGAGGGCAGTCCGGATCTGGTCAACTCGGACCCGTACGGCGCGGGCTGGCTGGTCGATCTGCGTATCGAGGACGGCTCGCTCGACGACGGGCTGGCCGGGCTGCTGGATCCGAATGCCTACCGGGCCACCCTGACCGAATGAACACTTGTTAGGGTGCCCAGGAATCTTCGTTCCGGCCACGATCGCCACCACTGGCGCCGATCGCACGGTACGGTCGAGACGGCGACAGTTAGGGCGGACACGGTTAACCGGCGGTATCGCCACAGCAGCCAGTGAGGAGCGGCGCGTGACGGACAGGGAAAGTTCAGACGAAGTCACCGTGGAGACGACATCCGTCTTCCGCGCCGACTTCCTCAACGAGTTGGAGGCCCCGGCCTCCACCGGTTCCCACACCGCCGTTTCCGGTGTCGAGGGCTTGCCGGTCGGCTCGGCACTGCTGGTCGTCAAGCGCGGGCCGAACGCCGGCTCACGTTTTCTGCTGGACCAGTCCAGCACCTCGGCGGGCCGCCACCCCGACAGCGACATCTTCCTGGACGACGTCACCGTGAGCCGCCGGCATGCCGAGTTCCGATTGGAGAGCGGCGAATTCCAGGTTGTCGACGTCGGCAGTCTCAACGGCACCTACGTCAACCGGGAGCCGGTCGATTCCGCGGTACTGGCCAACGGTGACGAAGTGCAGATCGGCAAGTTCCGCCTGGTGTTCCTCACCGGCCCCAAGAACGACGACGTCAGGGGATCAGTCAGCTAGTGACGGCGCCCGATACTCCCGCGTTCGCCGGGATGTCGATCGGAGCGGTCCTGGACCTGCTGCGACCAGATTTCCCGGATGTCAGTATCTCGAAGATCCGGTTCTTGGAGGCCGAGGGACTGGTCACGCCCGAGCGCACCGCCTCCGGGTACCGCAGATTCACCGCCTACGACTGTGCGCGGTTGCGTTTCATCCTGAAAGCCCAGCGCGACCACTACCTCCCGTTGAAGGTGATCAAGGCTCAACTCGACGCCCAGCCAGACGGTGCACTGCCCGACGCCGCATCGGCCTACGGCGGGCCACGGCTGGTCACCGACGCCGACCCCGCCTCGGAATCCCAGCAGGCCGTTGGGCCCACCCGGGTCCGGCTGAGCCGCGAGGACCTGCGAGAGCAGTCCGGTATCGCCGACGACCTGTTGTCCGCGCTGGTGCGCAACGGAGTCATCACCACGGGGCCCGGCGGCTTCTTCGACGAACACTCCGTGGTTATCGCGCAGTGTGCGCGGGCCCTGGCCGACTACGGTGTCGAGCCTCGGCACCTGCGCGCATTCCGCTCGGCGGCCGACCGTCAGTCGGATCTCATCGCCCAGATCGCCGGCCCGCTGATGAAGGCGGACAAAGCCGGTGCCCGTGACCGCGCCGATGACCTGGCCCGCGAGGTGGCGGCGCTGGCGATCACGTTGCACACCTCGTTGATCAAGTCTGCAGTGCGCGACGTTCTGCGCCGGTGAGGACTAGAGTTGTCGTCGGATCGCACATCGTTGCGGAGGGCAGACAGTGATGGGTGAAGTTCATGTGGTCGGCATCCGTGTCGAGCAGCCGCAGAATCAGCCTGTGCTACTGCTGCGCGAGGCCAACGGCGACCGGTATCTGCCCATCTGGATCGGACAGTCGGAGGCCGCCGCGATCGCGCTCGAACAGCAGGGCGTCGAGCCGCCACGGCCGCTCACTCATGACTTGATCCGGGATCTCATTGCCGCTCTTGGTCATTCACTCAAAGAAGTGCGGATCGTGAACCTGCAGGAAGGCACCTTCTTTGCCGACCTGATCTTCGACCGCAACATCAAGGTGTCGGCACGGCCGTCGGACTCGGTGGCCATCGCGCTGCGCGTGGGCGTGCCGATCTACGTCGAGGAGGCGGTGCTGGCCGAAGCCGGACTGCTGATCCCCGACGAGAACGACGAGGAACCGGCCGGCGGCGTACGCGAGGATGAGGTCGAGAAGTTCAAGGAGTTCCTCGACAGTGTGTCGCCCGACGACTTCAAAGCGACCTGAGCGGAATACCCGCCGGGGAATGTCACGGATCCGTCTCAACTGGCCGTCCGGGTTCGACACGCCCGGCGCGTCGTCAGACGGCGGTCGTCGAGCGCCCATACTTGCACAGAGAAATTGGGTCCAGGTCGGCGTTCCGGGCCCAATTGGGGCGTATGCTCTTGGACACTCGGGCCCCTCGGCGCGACCGGTGACGAACCGCGTCCGTCCGGCACGATCGGCGAGAGGACTCAGCGTGGGCGACCAGCCACGGCAGGAGCAGCTGGACCTGGATATGAACCCGGCGACTGATGCTGGGTCCGAAGGTCCGGTGCAGCCGGGCCTGTTCCCCGACGACTCTGTGCCTGACGCGCTGATCGGCTACCGCGGGCCCAGCGCGTGCCAGATCGCCGGTATCACCTACCGGCAATTGGACTACTGGGCGCGCACCTCGCTGGTCGTTCCGTCCATCCGCGGTGCGGCCGGTTCGGGCAGCCAGCGGCTGTACTCCTTCAAAGACATCCTGGTGCTCAAGATCGTCAAGCGCCTGCTCGACACCGGCATATCCCTGCACAACATCCGGGTCGCGGTCGACCACCTGCGCCGGCGCGGTGTCGAGGACCTGGCCAACATCACGCTGTTCTCCGACGGCGCCACGGTCTACGAGTGCACCTCGGCCGAAGAGGTGGTCGACCTGCTGCAGGGCGGCCAGGGCGTGTTCGGCATCGCGGTCAGCGGTGCCATGCGGGAACTGACCGGTACCATCGCCGACTTCCCCGGCGAACGTGCCGACGGCGGCGAATCCATCGCCGCCCCAGAGGACGAACTCGCCTCGCGTCGCAAACATCGCGACCGCAAGATCGGCTAACCGGCGAGGCGCGGTAAGCTGGTCGTCGCATCGCCCGTGCGCGGGAGAGTTCCGTGATCGCCAGTCATGGACGCCGAAGGAGCAACACCTCTCCGTCAACCTCTCAGGCCCCCGAACCGCGTTCGGCCACGATGCCTCTGGAAAGCGGCGGCTGGTCCGCCCGCCCACGGGGAAAGGCGATTGACCCCGCCGAATCTCTCAGGCGCCCGGCTCCGGGTGGACGACAGAGGGGGAGGAACCGATGAGTTCCGTCCTGCCAGGAGTCCGTTGTTGTCCGTCATGAAGCTGCCGCCCGAGTCCACTTTCGCCGACCGTCACATCGGCCCTGACGCCGCGGCGGTGACAGCCATGCTCGGTGTGATCGGCGTGGCGTCCCTCGACGAGCTCGCGGCAAAGGCGCTGCCCGCCGGCATCCTCGACGCGCTGGACGCCGCGGGTACCGCGCCCGGGCTGCGGGCGTTGCCCCCGGCCGCCACCGAACACGAGGCGCTGGCCGAACTGCGGTCGATGGCCGAGGCCAACACCGTCGCCGTGTCGATGATCGGGCAGGGCTACTACGACACGCTGACTCCGCCGGTGCTGCTGCGCAACATCCTGGAGAATCCAGCCTGGTACACGGCCTACACCCCGTACCAGCCGGAGATCAGCCAGGGCCGGCTCGAGGCGCTGCTGAACTTCCAGACCATGATTGCCGACCTGACCGGGCTGGAGATCGCCAACGCCTCGATGCTCGACGAGGGCACCGCGGCGGCCGAGGCGATGACACTGATGCACCGGGCCGTGCGCGGCGACTGCCGGCGCCTGGCGGTGGACGTCGATGTCTTCACCCAGACCACCGCCATCCTGGCGACCCGCGCCGAGCCACTGGGCATCAAGATCGTGACGGCTGACCTGCGCGACGGATTACCGGCGGGTGATTTCTTCGGCGTGATCGCCCAACTGCCGGGAGCCAGCGGGCGGATCGCCGACTGGAACGCCGTGGTCGAACAGGCGCACGAGCGCGGCGCGCTGGTGGCCATCGGGGCAGACCTGCTGGCGCTCACGCTGATCACCCCGCCGGGCGAGATCGGCGCCGACGTCGCGTTCGGCACCACCCAAAGGTTCGGTGTGCCGATGGGCTTCGGCGGCCCGCACGCCGGCTACCTGGCGGTGCACGCCAAGCACGCCCGGCAGCTGCCCGGCCGGTTGGTCGGGGTCTCCCGGGACAGTGACGGCGCCGACGCATACCGGCTGAGCCTGCAGACCCGCGAGCAGCACATCCGTCGCGACAAGGCGACCTCGAACATCTGCACCGCGCAGGTGCTGCTGGCCGTGACGGCCGCGATGTACGCCAGTTATCACGGTGCCGAGGGCCTGACCACGATCGCCCGGCGGGTGCACGGTCATGCCGAGAACATCGCGGCCGCACTGGGCGATGCACTGGTACACGAAAAATACTTCGATACGGTGCTGGCGCGGGTTCCGGGCCGCTCCGACGAGATCGTCGCCGCCGCCAAGGCCAACGGCATCAACCTGTGGCGCGTCGACGCCGACCACGTCTCGGTGGCCTGTGACGAGGCCACCACCGCCGCGCACGTCGCCGCGGTGCTCGACGCGTTCGGCGTGGTACCTGCGGAGCGGGTGGGCGCGGGGGGCTCGGATATCGCCACGCGTGCTTCCTCGTTCCTCACACAGCCGGCGTTCACCAGTTACCGCACCGAAACGGCGATGATGCGCTATCTGCGCATGCTGGCGGACAAGGATCTCGCATTGGACCGCACGATGATCCCACTGGGGTCGTGCACCATGAAACTCAACGCCGCCGCGGAGATGGAACCGATCACCTGGCCGGAGTTCGCCCGCCAACACCCGTTCGCCCCCGCGTCGGACACCCCGGGGCTGCGCAACCTGATCGCCGACCTGCAGACCTGGCTGACCGGGATCACCGGCTACGACGCGATCTCGTTTCAGCCCAACGCCGGATCGCAGGGCGAGTACGCAGGACTGCTGGCGATCGCCGACTACCACGCCGGCCGCGGTGACACCCACCGCGACGTGTGTCTGATCCCGTCGTCGGCGCACGGCACCAATGCCGCATCGGCGGCCCTGGCCGGTATGCGGGTGGTCGTGGTGGCCTGCCGGGAGAACGGTGACGTCGACCTCGACGATCTGCGGGCCAGGGTAGAGGAGCACGCCGCGAACCTGTCAGCGATCATGATCACCTACCCGTCCACCCACGGCGTGTACGAACACGACATCGCCGATATCTGCGCCGCCGTACACGACGCCGGCGGGCAGGTCTACGTCGACGGGGCCAACCTCAACGCCCTGGTCGGCCTCGCACGCCCCGGCAGGTTCGGCGGGGACGTCAGCCATCTGAACCTGCACAAGACGTTCTGCATTCCGCACGGCGGCGGCGGACCGGGGGTGGGTCCAGTCGCCGTGCGCGAGCATCTGGCACCGTTCCTGCCCGGCCATCCGCTCGCCGACGAACTGCCGAAGGGCCATCCGGTTTCCTCGGCGCCCTATGGTTCGGCGTCCATCCTGCCGATCACCTGGGCCTACATCCGGATGATGGGCGCGCCCGGCTTGCGCGCGGCCACGCTGACGGCGATCGCGTCGGCCAACTACATCGCCCGTCGCCTCGACGAGTATTACCCGGTGTTGTACACGGGTGAGAACGGGATGGTCGCCCACGAGTGCATCCTGGATGTGCGAGGCATCACCAAGGCCACCGGCATAACCGTCGACGATGTCGCAAAACGGTTGGCGGACTATGGTTTCCACGCACCGACGATGAGTTTCCCGGTGGCCGGCACGCTGATGGTGGAACCCACCGAAAGCGAGAGCCTGGCCGAGGTGGACGCGTTCTGCGAGGCGATGATCGCCATCCGCGGCGAGATCGACAAGGTCGGCTCCGGGCAGTGGCCGGCTGACGACAACCCACTGCGCGGCGCGCCGCACACCGCCGAGTGCCTTCTGGTGGACAAGTGGGACCACCCGTACACCCGCGAAGAGGCCGCCTACCCCCTGGGCAAGAACTACCGGCCCAAGGTGTGGCCGCCGGTGCGCCGGATCGACGGAGCCTACGGCGACCGCAACCTGGTGTGCTCCTGCCCGCCGGTGGAGGCGTTCGCGGAATAGCGCGCCCAGAATTGGGTTCTGGACACGAAATCCCAGGACGTGGTGTCAGAACCCCAATTCTCGGCGGACACTCATCAGGCCAGCAGACGGTTGACCGCGGCGACGAACTCGGGGGAGTCCGAGCTCGGCACGTTCTGGTAGGTGCCGCCGCTGATCTGCGCGACGGCCTGCCAGGCGGCCCGGTCGGGATCGTCACCGACGTTGATGACGTTGACGGCGACCGGACGGGCCGGATCGGCCTTCGAACGGATCAGATCCTGCAGCCCCTGGGAACCCAGCGATTGGTCGGTGTGCGGTCCCGAGGTGATCACCAGCACCGAATTGGACTGGCCCGGCCGGAAATTGGCCTGAGCATCCGCGAAGACATTACGCAGGGTGGTGTACGACACCCTGCCACCGGCACCCGAACTGAGATTGTTCAGCGCGGCGGTGACGGCGTCGCTGCGCTTCTGACCGGCCACGGTGTCGGCCAGCGTACCGAGGCTGACCAGGGCGGCGCCTTGTCCACCGTCGAACGCCGTCAGGCCCACCGCCGAGGTGGGGGGCAGAGCCGCGAGCCTGCCGTTCAGGGCGTTGACCACCGGGACCAGATTCAGCGACCGGTCGAGCATGATCGACGTGGTCGCACCCGTGACGGGTGCCGCCAGCGCGTTGGCGACGGTGACACGCGTGGGGTCGTCGCCGATCGACAGCGTGGCGGCCAGTGGCGCGAACTCCGTCACCTCGTTGCCGGGCGGGGTGTTTCCCTCGGTCCGGAAACCGGCGTTGGCCAGTTCGGCGAGTTGTTCTGGTTTGTGCAGGAAGCGCTCGAATTCGCTTGCCGCGCTGGCTTGCTCGTCGCTGATCCAGTCACCGCTGAGCAGCACCGCCGGAAAATCGGCGACGGCGACCGGCCCGGGTGGCAGCCAGCCGGCGACGGTGTCGCTGGCATCAGGCATCGAAACCGTCCGCGCGAAGAGCTGTTGCTCCGTGATCACCACGGCATGTACCGGTGCGGCGGCCGCATCGCTGCTTTCCAGCAGGGCGGTCATTGCGGTGTCGAGCGAGTCACCGTCCAGCTTCGGCTGGCCGGCCACCAGCGCGCTGACCGCACCCGTGCCGGCGGTCGCCGGGCTGTCCTGCGGGGCGGATGCCGACGCAACCGCTTCGGCGGCCAGGTAGGACGCGTCGCTGGCGCCGGTCATCGGCAACACCAGCCGCAACGGGCCCCAGCCCGCCAGGCCCAGACCGTCGAGCGACGCCTGGTCGGTCTGCAGGGCCGGCAAAGTGGACCAATTCTGTTGTTCGAGAGCTGATTTGAGCTCGGGACGGACCGCGATCAGTACCGGCGAGGTGGCCAGCGAACGCACGGAGCTGGCGACCTTGGATTCCGCTGCGGCCTGTAGTCGTGCGGCAGCCACCGAACTGCCGGGAATCCACAGCGCCGGCTTTTCACCGAGCGAGTCCGGCCACGCCCCGAGCAGTCCATCGCTGAGCGTGCCGGATTCGGCCGGTGTGACACTGACCGAAATGCACTTGTCACCCACCGGGCCTGCCGATTCGTTGAACCGTTCGGCCAACGCGGAGACGTCGTCGGCGATGGCCGGGTCGGCCACCACCCCGACATTCGCCTGTCCGCCCAGGCAGCGGCCGGCGGCGAGGTCGGATCGATCCGACAGGGCGTCGCCGAAGAAGCGCCACAGGATCACACCGGCCACCACCGCGACCACTCCGACCAGTGCGGCGATCACGCCGAGGCTGACGCTCCGTCGGCCCGGGTCTACCACACGGTGGCTGCCGGTCCACTCGACCGGTTTGCGATCGGATTCGCCCGGATCGGGGATGCTGTGCCTGCCCATGGCTCCTGCCCGCCCTAGCTTTTGCCGACGACGCGGGCCTTGAACTCCCGGCGGCGCCTGTGCAGGATCGGCTCGGTGTATCCGTTGGGCTGCGCCCCGCCGGCGAGGATCAGTTCTTCGGCGGCCTTGAAAGCAATGCTCGAGTCGAAGTCGGGCGCCATTGCGAGATAGTCGGGGTCCTCGGCGTTCTGCCGGTCGACAACCGGCGCCATCCGCTCCAGACTGGTCCGCACATCATCGGCGGTGATGACGCCGTGGCGCAGCCAATTGGCCAGTAGCTGACTCGAAATACGAAGTGTTGCACGGTCTTCCATCAATGCGATGTCATGGATGTCTGGTACTTTCGAGCATCCGACACCCTGCTCGACCCACCGCACCACGTAGCCCAGGATCGATTGACAGTTGTTGTCGACCTCCTGGTGGATGTCCTCGGAGGACCACTTGAGCGAAGCGTCGGCCAGCGGGATGGTCAGCAACTCGTCGAGGGTGGTCCGGGTCTGGCCCTGCAGGTCGCGCTGGACCGCGAAGACGTCCACCTCGTGGTAGTGCATGGCGTGCAGCGTGGCGGCGGTGGGTGAGGGCACCCACGCGGTGGTGGCACCGGCTCGCGGTTGGCCGATCTTCTGCTCGACCATGTCGGCCATCAGATCCGGCATCGCCCACATGCCCTTGCCGATCTGCGCGCGGCCGGACAGCCCGGCGGCCAGGCCGGTGTCTACGTTGGCGTCCTCGTAGGCCAGGATCCACGGCTGGCTCTTCATCGCGCCCTTGCGCACCATCGGGCCGGCCTCCATGGAGGTGTGGATCTCGTCGCCGGTGCGATCCAGAAAGCCGGTGTTGATGAATACGACCCGGTCGGCGGCGGCCTTGATGCATGCGGACAGATTCGCCGAGGTGCGGCGCTCCTCGTCCATGATGCCGATCTTGATGGTGGCATCGGGCAGCCCGAGCACATCCTCGACCCGGCTGAACAGCTCGCAGGTGAAAGCAACCTCGTCCGGGCCGTGCATTTTCGGCTTGACGATGTAGATCGAGCCGGTTCGGCTGTTGAGATAAGGACCGTTGGCGCCCCCGTCGTCCTCTGCGGACTTGAGCCCGTGCAGCGCGATCGCGCTGGTGAACAGCGCGTCCTGGATGCCTTCGGGGACCTCGTTGCCGTCCGAGTCGACGATTGCGTCGTTGGTCATCAGGTGCCCGACGTTGCGGGCGAACAGCAGGCTGCGGCCCGGCAGGGTCAGCTCGCCGCCGTCACCGGTGGTGTAGGTGCGGTCCGCGTTGAGCACGCGGGTGAACGTCTTGCCGCCCTTGCTGACCTCTTCGGCCAGGTCGCCCTTGTTCAGACCCAGCCAGTTCCGGTAACCCAACACCTTGTCGTCCGCGTCGACAGCGGCGACGGAGTCCTCGAAATCCATGATGGTGGTGATCGCGGACTCCAGGATGACGTCCTTGACGCCGGCCTTGTCGGTCGAACCGACCGGCGACTCGGCGTCGACGAGCACCTCGACGTGTAGACCGTGGTTGACCAGCAGCACGGATTCGGGGGAGTCGGCGTCTCCGGCGTAGCCGGCGAACTGGCCGGATTCGACCAGGCCGGTCGGGGCGGCACCGTCCAGGTCGAACTGCAGGGCACCGTCGGCGACGGACAACCGCGTGACGTCGCCCCATGAGCCCGAGGCCAGCGGCGCCGCCTTGTCGAGGAAGCCGCGCGCATAGGCGATCACCAGGTCGCCGCGGACCCGGTTGTAGCTGTCACCCTTTTCCGCGCCGTCGGTCTCCGGGATGACGTCCGTGCCGTACAGGGCGTCGTAGAGGGAGCCCCACCGCGCGTTGGCGGCGTTGAGCGCGAACCGCGCGTTCAGCACCGGCACCACCAGCTGGGGCCCGGCGGTCGAGGTGATCTCCGGATCCACTCCCGAGGTGGTGATGGTGAAGTCGGTCGGCACCGGCAACAGGTAGCCGATCTCGGTCAGGAACGCCTGGTACGCCTCGGGGTTGTGGGGTTCCAGAACGTGATGCCGGTGGTACCTGTCGATCTGCGCCTGCAGCTGGTCACGGCGGGCCAGCAACTCCCGGTTCTGTGGTGCCAGATCGGCCACCACCTTGTCCACACCCGACCAAAAGGTCTCGGGGTCGACGTCCGTGCCGGGCAGCGCCTCGTCGGTGATGAAGTCGTACAGCACCTTGGCGACGCGCAGGTCGCCCACGACGACGCGGTCTGTCATGTTTCCTCCCTTGCCCCAGGTGGGCTGGCAATCAGTCATCCTACGGGTCGGTAATCCGTGTTGCGCGCACCGGCAAAGGGCGGCCCGGGGCATTCGGCCGGCCGCGGCGGCTTCTTGCGACGCACCGCAGTGCCGCACCAGTTCGCGTCACCTTCCGCCGACGAACATGCCGGTATGTCTCGGCGCGCCGAGACCAGTCGGCCTCCGCCGGCACCGATTCCCGCAGACAGGCCCGGTCAGACACGATGCGTGCCGTCCCGCACGGTGCCGACGAGGTCTTCTACCAGATCCTCCAGCGTCACCATCGACACCACCCGATCACCAGGATCGGTGACCAGCGCGAGGTGGCTGTTACTGCGGCGCAGGCACGACAGCGCGTCGGGCAGCGACATCGTCGCCGACACCGTCGGCAGCGGACGAACCGCCGCCACGTCCACCACGGCAGCCGGGTCGTCGCCGAGCGCGAGCACGTCCTTGATGTGCAGGTATCCGATGAAGACACCGTCCGCGCCGGCCACCGGGAACCGGCTGTATCCGGTCTGCACCACCGCCTGTTCGACCGCGCCGACGGTTGGTCCCGTCCCGGGCGCCGCGACAGCCACCGCGCGGACCCCGCCGAGCGGCATCGCGACGTCGGCGACAACGCGGTTGCGGATCTGCAGGGCGCGGGTCAGCCGGGTGTGCTCCTCGGGGTCGAGCAGGCCCTTCGACACCGATTCGGCGATCATCTCCGACAGTTCGACCGTCGACACGGTGACGTCGAGTTCGTCCTTTGGTTCGACCCGCAGCGCGCGCAGGGAGACGTTGGCGCACCAGTTGTAGAACCCGATGAACGGCCGCGCCGCACGCACATAGAGCAGGTACACCGGGATCAGCAGCATGGCGGTCCGCTCGGGGCCGGCGATGGCGATGTTCTTGGGCACCATCTCGCCGAGCAGCACGTGCAGCAGCACCACGAGGCCGAGTGCCACCACGAACGACACCGTGTGCAGCACCGCCGCGGGGATGCCGACGAGACCGAACGGCTTTCCCAGCAGATGCGCGACGGCCGGTTCGCCCACCCGGCCCAGCAGGATCGAACAGATCGTGATGCCCAGCTGCGCGCCGGCCAGCATCAAAGAGAGTTGTTCACCGGCGCGGATGACGGTG
>CAYLWH010000072.1:0-21329 GCA_964387245.1 uncultured Mycobacterium sp. | reverse complement strand
GGCGCAGGCCGGCGTGAGCACCTCGCTCTCGTCGACGTAGTCGACACCGAGCGCCTCGAGGATCTGCGCCTCGACGAAGTGCCCGATGCGCGCCTTGGCCATCACCGGGATGGTCACCGCGGAGATGATGCCCTCGATCATGTCCGGATCGCTCATCCGCGACACCCCGCCCTGCGCGCGGATGTCTGCGGGCACCCGTTCCAATGCCATGACGGCGACGGCGCCCGCGGCCTCGGCGATCTTCGCCTGATCGGGTGTGACGACGTCCATGATGACGCCGCCCTTGAGCATCTCGGCCATCCCGCGCTTGACCCGGGCTGTTCCGGTCTGACCGGTAGCCGACCCGTTGATCTGAGCGGCCTGGCCTTCTCGCCTGTCCACTGCTGTCTCCTTAGTACGTTGCCCACCAGTTTACGGGTGGGCACCAAGCCGAACGTGGCGGGCGATCATCGGATGGCCGTCGGCTCGGCCGGCGCCGCGCCCGGGCCGGCGGACCCGGGGCGGGCCGCCTCGTCCGCCGCGGAGTTCGCCGCGGACAGCAGCTCGCCGAGTTGCAACGGGTACACGGTCTGCCCGGACGCCGCCAGCGCGTCGATGGTGCGGGCGTCACACCACCGGTGACCGTGGATGTAGCGCCGTTCCAGTGCGGTCCGGCCCGCCGCCGACGGCTCGAACCGGCGGGTCCGCAACACGAAGAAGAACTCCCTGCTGCGCATCACCGAACCGTTGAAATCGATCATCGCGTCACGGCGCCACACCGGGCCGATCATGTCGTCCGGATGAGTGCGCAGGCCGGTCTCCTCGGCCAGTTCACGCACCGCGGCCTGCGGCAGCCGCTCACCGTCCAGCGTCTGCCCGCCGACGGTGAACCACCACTTGCGCGCAGTGCCGTCGGCGATCGCCGGATCCGACCCGCAGAACAGCAGCACCTCGCCGTCCTCGTCGAGCAGCACCACCCGCGCCGACGTCCGCAACGAGGCGTTGTGCACGTCGGTGCCGGGCGGCGCCGGCTCGGGAAGCCGCTCGGCGATCTCGAAATACCCTGGCAGCGACGCATGCCCGCCCAGACGCAGCAGCCGGACGGTGGGGCGCTCGCGCAGTGCCCTGGTGTCCCGCACCGCGTCGTTGTGGAAGCGCCGCGCCAGCAGCACCCGGGCCTCGGCGTCGGCCAACGCCGCCACCAGCGGGGCGGGCAGGCCGCTCAGATCGACCGCGGCCAGCGCCGAGGACAACTCGTTCTCGACGTTCTCCCGGGTGGACCGGGGCGCCCGTTCGGCGGCGTCGGCCAGCGCCACCAGGTGGCGCCCGTCCGCCAGGTTCTCGTAGGCGTCGGTAGCCACCGCGCGGGCAACCACCGCGCGGCGGCCCAGCGCACCGTCGAGCGCCTGCCAGGACAGGTCACAGCGTGCGTGCAGCCGGTCCAGCCGGTTGGCGGTCTGGAAGGCCCACGCCACCACCACCGCCAGCACCACCACCAGTACGACGCCGACGACCAGCGTCGCCACCAGCGCTGGACTCACCAGATCCCCCAGGCCGCTCGGGAACGGCCCGCCGTCACGAGGCCACCTGCACCTTGATGCCGGCGCCCGCGACGGTTTCGTAGACCCGCATGAGCTGGTTGGCCACCACCGGCCAGTCGTAGCGCGGCACCGCCTCGGCGGCGGCCTCGACGTAGCGTTCCCGGGCCAGGTCATCGCGCAGCATGTCGACCAGCGCGACGGCCAGTGCGTCGGGATCGTCGACGGGCACCAGTCGGCCCGCGGTGCCGTCGACCAGGACGCGACGGAACGCGTCGAGGTCACTGGCCACCACCGGGGTGCGCGCGGCCATTGCCTCGACCAGCACTATGCCGAAGCTCTCGCCGCCGGTGTTGGGCGCGCAGTACACGTCGGCACTGCGCAGCGCCGAAGCCTTCTCGGCGTCGTCGACCTCACCGAGGAAACGCAAATGTTCGGCGAATTCGCCTGCTTCACTTCGCAATTCGTCTTGGTCACCGCGACCGACGATCAAGATCTCGATGTCGGGAAAGGCCCGCACGAGCGAAGGCAGCGCGCCCAGCAGCACCGCCATGCCCTTGCGCGGCTCGTCGTAACGGCCGAGGAACAGCACCGACTTGCCCACTCTCGGGTAGCCGGCGAGGCGGGGTGCCAGGGCGAACGCCGCGACGTCCACGCCGTTGGGGATCTCGACGGCGTCGGAGCCCAGCGCCTCCATCTGCCAGCGCCGGGCCAGATCCGAAACCGCGATGCGACCCACGATCTTCTCGTGGTAGGGCCGCAGCAGACCCTGGAACACGCTGAGCGTCAACGACTTCGTCGTGGAGGTGTGGAACGTCGCAACGATGGGCCCTTCGGCCGCCTGCAGCGCCAGCATCGACAGGCTCGGGGCATTGGGCTCGTGCAGGTGCAGCACGTCGAAATCGCCGTTGGCGAGCCACTTCTTGACCTTGCGGTGGGTGGCAGGACCGAATCTCAACCGGGCCACCGAGCCGTTGTAGGGAATCGGGACGGCTTTCCCGACGGAGACCACGAAATCGGGCAGGGCGGCGTGCGCGTCGGGCGAAGACGGCGCCAGCACGCTGACGTGCTGCCCGCGGGCCCGCATCACCTCGGCCAACTGCAGCACATGCGCCTGTACGCCGCCGTGGACGTCGAACGAGTACGGGCACACCATGCCGATGCGCATCAGGACGTCTCCCGCAACCGCGCCTGTCGCTGCGGGCTCAGATCGGCGATCCACTGCGGCTGCAGCATGTGCCAGTCCTGGGGGTACTCCGCGATGGCACTGGCGAACGCGTCCGCCAGTGCCTGGGTGATGACGGTGACGTCGCCGGAACCAGTGTCGATCGCGTCGAATATCTGCACCACGCAGTCCGGGCCGTCGTAGTGGACGTGCGCCGGGTGCAGCGGCGCTCCGGTCTCCAGCGCGAGCTTGGCCGGCCCGGCCGGCATCCGGGTGGGTGCGCCGAAGAACTGGACCTCGACGCCGCGTTGGGTCAGATCGCGTTCGGCCATCAGGCAGACGAACGTGTTGTCGCGCAACCGGTCGGCGAGCACGTCGAGGGGTGGGCGTGCCCCGCCGGTGAGCGGGATGATCTCGAATCCCAGCGATTCGCGGTAGTCCACGAAACGCCGGTAGAGCGATTCGGGTTTGAGACGCTCGGCAACGGTGGCGAACGTGCCGTACTGCTGCGCAAGCCACACCCCGGCCATGTCCCAGTTGCCACTGTGCGGCAGTGCCATCACCGCACCGCGGCCGGCCTCCCTGGCCATCCGGAAGTGCTCGGCGCCGACGAACACCTCGTCGAGCCGGCCGGCCACCGCGGCCAGGTCCATCGACGGCAGCCGGAACGCCTCGCGCCAGTACCGCCCGTAGGAGGCCAGCGACGCGCGGATCAGCTCCTGGGGCACTTCGGCCGGCCCCACGCCGAGCACCCGGGCCAGATTCTTACGCAGCTGATCCGGTCCCCCGCCCTGCGATGCGTACCAGGCGCCGACGTCAAAGGCGTTGCGGGCGGCGAACTCCGGCATCGCCCGCACCAGGCGCCAGCCGGCCGCATATCCCAGATCGGACAGCCGGCCGGTCAGCGGGGCGCGCACATTGCCGAGCGCGCGGACGTTGGGGACACCACCGGCGGGGCTCATCTAGGAACCCCTCTTGTGCTCGTCGGGCGGCGCCGGCGGGGTCGGTGGCGTCGGTATCAGCGGCTCCATCGCGCCCTCCGAGGACCGGACCGCGTGCAGTCGTTGAGCGATGGTGACCAGGCTGGTCGCCGCCAGCAGCCACATCGCGACGGGCAGCACCCAGGGAAGCGGGAAGTGCGGCAGATCCGACAGCCCCGCGCCGAGCAGCACGATGATCAACCGCTCCGGCCGTTCGATGAGCCCGCCGTCGCCGCGCAGCCCGCTGGCCTCGGCGCGTGCCTTGATGTAGGAGATCACCTGCGAGGTGACCAGGCAGATGAGCGTGGCCACCACCAGCGGTGCGTTGTGCAACCCGAACGCGGCCCACCACAGCAGTCCGCAGAAGATCGCCCCGTCGGCCAGGCGGTCGCAGGTGGCGTCGAGCACCGCGCCGAACCGGGTGCCGTAGCCGCGTTCTCGTGCCATCGCACCGTCGAGCATGTCGGCGAGCACGAAGAACCCGATCACCAGCCAGCCGATGAACAGGTGACCGATCGGGAACAGCGCGAGCGCGCCGAGCACCGTGCCGGCGGTTCCGATGATGGTGATGCTGTCCGGGGTCAGGCCCGCCCGCAACGCGGTGCGGGCCACCGGCGCCGACAGTTTCGCATATGCGGCCCGCGTCAACAGGTAGAAGTTGCTCACGGCTGCTTCGCCCACTCGGCGGCCAGCAACGCCCTGGTGTCGCTGAGCAGTTGCGGGACCACCTTGGTGTCGCCGATGACGGTGATGAAATTCGCGTCACCGCTCCACCGCGGCACCACGTGCATGTGCAGGTGCTCGGCCAGCGAACCGCCCGCGGAGCGGCCCAGGTTCAGCCCGACGTTGAACCCGTCCGGACTCGATACGCCCTTCATCACCCGAATCGCCTTCTGCGTGAAGGCCATCAGCTCGACCATCTCCCCCTTGGTGAGGTCCTCGAGTTCGGCGACCCGGCGGTACGGCACGACCATCAGATGACCCGGATTGTAG
Source organism: uncultured Mycobacterium sp. (assembly GCA_964387245.1). Lineage (GTDB taxonomy): Bacteria > Actinomycetota > Actinomycetes > Mycobacteriales > Mycobacteriaceae > Mycobacterium. Next base: position 16,674 of record CAYLWH010000072.1, on the reverse strand, counting down.
GGATAGAGGTTGAGCACCGCGTAGACCAGTTCACCCCGGGCCACCACCAGGCCGTCCTCGTCGGACAGCTGCGGGATGTCGCTGAACGGCTGCTTCGAGCCGGCCGATCCGTGGTTCGCGCGGGAATCCACCTCGCCGACGATGTAGCTCATCCGATACGGCGTCCACAACCGCTGCAGTCGGTCCGGCTCGCCCACCCCGCTCACGTCGTTCCCACCTTGACGAGTTCTGCTGTGGGCGTTGAATTTTCGCGATCGGTCACCCATTTGACGATCGCCGCGACGGCCGCCTCACGCGGTACCCCGTTGAGCTGGGTGCGGTCGGCGAACCGGAAACTCAGCGCGCCGGACTCCACGTCGCGGTCGCCCGCGAGCAGCATGAACGGAACCTTCAGGTTCGTCTGGTTGACGATCTTCTTGGCCATCCGGTCGTCACCGGCGTCCACCTCCGCGCGGAGTCCGGACGAACGAAGTTGCGCCACAACCCCTTCCAGATACGGGATGTGTGCGTCGGCGACGGGGATGCCCACCACCTGCACCGGCGCCAGCCAGGCCGGAAACGCCCCGGCGTAGTGCTCGGTGAGCACGCCGATGAACCGTTCGATCGAACCGAACAGCGCCCGGTGGATCAGGACCGGCTGCCGACGCGACCCGTCAGGGGCGGTGTACTCCAATTCGAAGCGGTCCGGCATGTTGAAGTCGAGCTGAATGGTCGACATCTGCCAGCTACGGCCCAGCGCGTCCTTGACCTGAACCGAGATCTTCGGGCCGTAGAACGCCGCGCCGCCCGGATCCGGCACCAGCGCCAGCCCGGACGCTTCGGCCACCTCGCGCAGCGTCTCGGTGGCCTCGTCCCACATCTCGTCGGAGCCGACGTACTTGTCCGGATTCTTGCTGGACAGCTCGAGGTAGTAGTCGTCGAGGCCGTAGTCGGCGAGCAGATCCAGCACGAACTGCAGGAGCGAGACGAGTTCGTCGCGCATCTGCTCGCGGGTGGTGTAGATGTGCGAGTCGTCCTGGGTCATGCCGCGCACCCGGGTCAGGCCGTGGACGACGCCGGACTTCTCGTAGCGGTACACCGACCCGAATTCGAAGAGCCGCAACGGGAGTTCGCGGTAGGAGCGGCCCCGCGAGCGGTAGATGAGGTGGTGCATCGGGCAGTTCATCGGCTTGAGGTAGTAGTTCTGCCCGGGCTTGCGCAGCTGACCGTCGTCGTAGTATTCGGCGTCGATGTGCATCGGCGGGAACATGCCGTCGGCGTACCACTGCAGGTGCCCGGAGGTGACGTAGAGCGCCTCCTTGGTGATGTGCGGGGTGTTGACGAACTGGTAGCCGGCTTCGACGTGCTTGCGCCGCGAGTAGTCCTCCAACTCCTTGCGCAGGATGCCACCGCGGGGGTGGAACACCGGCAGACCCGAGCCCAGTTCGTCGGGGAAGCTGAACAGGTCGAGTTCGACGCCGAGCCTGCGGTGATCGCGGCGCTGGGCCTCCTCGATCAGCTCCAGGTAGCGGTCCAGGGCCTCCTGCGACTCCCAGGCGGTGCCGTAGATGCGCTGCAGGCTGGCGTTGTTCTGGTCGCCGCGCCAGTACGCCGCCGAGGAACGGGTCAGCCTGAAGGCGGGGATGTGGCGGGTGGTCGGGATGTGCGGGCCGCGGCACAAGTCTCCCCAAACCCGTTCGCGGGTACGGGGATTGAGGTTGTCGTAGGCGGTCAGCTCGGCATTGGAACCGGGAGGGGCGACCTCCATCACGTCCGGGTCGCCGGACTTGTCGTCGATCAGTTCCAGCTTGTACGGTTCGTCCGCGAGCTCTTGGCGCGCTTGGTCTTTCGACTCGTACACCCGGCGGGCGAACAGCTGGCCGTCCTTGACGATCTTGGCCATGCGCTTCTCGAGCGCCTGGAGGTGCTCCGGGGTGAACGGCTCGGCGACGTCGAAGTCGTAGTAGAAGCCGTCTTTGATCGGCGGGCCGATGCCGAGCTTGGCGGCCGGGAACATGTCCTGCACGGCCTGGGCCAGCACGTGGGCGGCCGAGTGCCGGATGACGCTGCGGCCCTCCTCGGTGTCGGCCGCCACCGGCCGTACTTCCGCGTCGGCGGCCGGCGTCCAACTCAGGTCATGCAGCTTGCCGTCCTGATCGGCGACCACCACCACGGCGTCGGGTTCACCGCGACCCGGCAGGCCCGCGTCACGTACCGCCGCGCCCGCGGTGGTGCCCGCGGGAACCCTGAGCAGGGCTGCGGGGGCGGGCTGTACGGGGGCGCTCATCGGGTGCTCTCCAACGGTCGGGACGGGCATGCGGGTCGCGACCATGCTATCGGGGTGGCCGGTCAGGACCCGATCCCGATCGGACTTTGCAGCCACGCCTGCTCGAAGCCGACCCAGCCCGCCATCATGTCCAGCGCCCCGATCATCCAGAGGGTGCCGACCACCAACACCGTCGTCAGCACGGTCCCCGTCGCTCGCATCCACTTCGGCCGCCCGGCGAACCACTTCATGAACCTGTCATAGCGGTCCTTGACGGACTTCAGTGTGTGCCGCGCCCAGGCGAACTCACTGGCCAGGATTGCCAGACCGACGAACACGATCGCCCAGCCCGGCCCCGGATACGGGATCGCCAAGATGCCGCCCGCGAGAACCAACCCACCGGTGAAGCCCACCAGCATCCGGTAGAGGGCGTTGGTCGTGCGGCGCTGCCGCAGCCCCTCCCGCCACCGGCGCAGCCGTTCGATCATGGCTGGCCCGGGTTTAGCTTGACGAACAGGGCGTGCGCCTCGGTCAGCACGGTGTCGCCGTCGGACAGTTCGGCGCGCACGGTGATCTTGCGGCCCTGGACCCCGGTCAGTTCGGCGTCGACCTGCAGGGTCTTGCCGATCGGCACAATGGCGCGGTAGTCGATGTGCAGGAACGCCGTCCGTTGCGCGCGCTGGCCGGTCAAAACGGCGGCGGTGAACCCGAGCACCGAGTCGAACATCAAGCCGATCGCCCCACCGTGTGCGGCCCCGTTACGGCCGAGATAGAACCGCGGAAACCGGACCCGGCCGCCAACCCGGTTCTCGCCGGTGCGGTTCAGTTCCATCGGCACGCCGAGCACGTTGCCTCGGTTGGGCAGGTCGATCCGGCGGCCGGACGGCGAGGTCCATTCGTCCGCATCGAACGGAGCGAGCAGCGCCGCCGCCTTCTCCAGCAACTCGGCCGCTTCGGTGATCACCTCGTCGGGCGCGTCGACCGCGCGCGCATGGTCCTGCAGCCCGCGCACCGCGGCGATGAACCGGCCGTAGTCCGGGCCGCCGTTGGTGGTCGGCTCGGGCGGGTTGAAGCCACCACCGGGTTGAATGCTGCTCACACGGACACCGTAGCCGCTGTCCTGACCGGCTCGTCGTCTTCTCGACGCCGCCCGGCGGCCTCGTTCGCCCAGCGTGTCGTCACAAAGGCGCACCTGTACGCGTCTACATTCGCGCTGTGGCGCCCAGACTGTCGTTCGGCCGAGCTCGCTCGGTGCTCGGCGCCGAGTTGGCCTCCATCCGGGGGCATGAACCCGATCTGGGCGCCGGCGAGATCGCCGACTTCACGGTGCCGATCCTGGCGCGCGCGCTGGGGCTGCTGGCGCTCGGCACGGTCCCCCTTCTGGTGGTGCGCAATGGCGCCACCGACAACGCGGAACTGGTGCCGGTCATCGGCTCCTTCGCGCTGGTGCTCATCTGCGCGGCCGTGGTGGCATGGTTGCTGTCGGTGGTCATCTCCGGGCTGGTGGTGATGATCCTGTACCAGACCCGACCGGCGGCGTCGTCGCAGCTGGTGACCCGCATCCTGACCGAGTCGTTCCTGCGAATCGACGAAGTGACCTCGGCGCTGATGCTGCTGGCCCTGCTGACCGGTCTGCTGTCGCTGGCATTCGGGCTGCCCACCCGCTCGGCCGACGAGCTGGCCAACTCGGTGCTCGACGACCTGCTGGCCGCCCAGGTCGGGGTGTTCGTCGTCGCGCTGGGGTTCATGTTCATCGCCGAGTCGATCCGGTCCGCGGCCGATATCGTCGACGACCAGTCGCTGCTGCTGGCCTGGCCGTGGGCGCTGGTGATCGCCAGCGCCAGCTGGGTGCTGGCCACCCTCGCCGGGCCGTTCGAGGCCACCCGGATGCTGACCATCCTGTTGCACGATTGGCTGCCCGCGATGGTCGACGGGGTGCCGCGCGCCGAGGTGATCGCCAAACTCGTGCCGGCCGGGTCCCGATGGTGGGTGGCGTTCGGTCCGGTGCCGGTCATCGCCGTGGTGTGGGCGTACGAAGCGTGGCGGCTCGGCGGTTTCGCTCACCTCCGCGAGTTCCTCGCCGAGGACGCGCCGGCCGACTGACCGGGCGCGGCGGCAGCGGCGGTGGGCTACCGGTCACCGGTCATCGCCGATCGACTGTCAGTCCGTCGAACGGTGGTCGACAACCAGTGGTCTAGATTCACTCGGATGTCCCGCGAACTTTTCTCCATTGCCGGCAAGACGGCGTTGATCACCGGCGGTACCAGCGGCATCGGCCTGATGATCGCCGAGGGTTACCTGCGCGCCGGCGCGCGGGTGTACATCTCCTCGCGCAAGCCCGACGCGTGTGAGTCCGCCAGGGACCGCCTCTCGGAGTTCGGCGAGGTGCACGCGATCCCGGCAGACGTCAGCCGCGAGGAGCAGTGCGCGGCTCTGGTCGAAGCGGTGGGCACACGCGAGGACAAGCTGGACATCTTGGTCAACAACGCCGGCGCGACGTGGGGCGCCCCGTTCGACGAATTTCCGCCCGCGGCGTTCGACAAGGTGCTCACGCTCAACGTGAAGGCCCCGTTCGTGCTGACCCAACTGGCCCGACCGCTGCTCGACGCCGCCTCAGCCGAGGACGATCCCGCCCGCGTCATCAACATCGGATCGATCGACGGCATCGTGGTGCCCCGGCTGAAGAGCTACTCCTACTCGGCGTCCAAGGCCGCGCTGCACCAGTTGACCCGACACCTAGCGCACGAGCTGGCGCCTCGGATTCTTGTCAACGCCATTGCGCCGGGCCCGTTTCCGTCGAAGATGATGGCCGCGACACTGGAATCGGTCGGCGACCGGCTGGCCGCGGGCACCCCCGTCGGGCGTATCGGCCGCGGCGAGGACATGGCCGGCGCTGCCATCTATCTCGCCTCCCGGGCCGCCAACTACGTGACCGGCGCGGTCATCCCCGTCGACGGCGGGCTGAGCACCACGGTCGGCCTGCAGATCTGACGTTCGGTACGCCTCAGCCGCCCGGGGGCGGCGGCAGCGATGGAATCGGCTCCGCCGCACCGGAACCCACCGGTGCCGCCGCCTCCGCCGCTGCCGGATCCGGCAGATTCTCCATGGGCCCGACCGGAATGTTCGTTCCGGGCGGAGGGGCCGTACCCGGTAGCGGTTGACTGAGCTGACCGGCGGGCATCCGGCCCAGGGCGCCGTGCAACATCGCGTGCAAGCCTTTCCAGGCGTCGACGCGAGCGAACGGTCCGGGTTCTCCCACCGGCAACGGATACGGCGACAACTGGCCGGGCGAATTCTCAGGCGACGGCACCCGATAGTTCTGCGGAGTCAGAAACTGGCCGTCCCGCAACACATCCATGCTCGGCGGCGCGGCGGGGACGCCGCCCACCGACGGAACCGGATACTGGCTCAGGAGGAGATCGGAGCCGCCGCCGCTCAAAGCACCCAACGGGCCGAGCATCGTGATCGCGGGGTTCGCAGGCGGCGGCGGGGCGACTACGGCTGCGGGGTCGACTGGCTCGGCCAAGAGTCCGGCACCCGCTGGCGGTGCGGGAACGTCCGCGGCGGCGCCGGGTTCTGCCGGCGGTGGAGGAAGGTCGGCGGCCGCGGTCGCCGCTGTGGCGACCGCAGCCGCGGCGACAAGCGTTCCCGCAGCTGCGATTTTCGCAGTCCTACCTCCGGCCGTTGCCTTGCGATGCCGGCCAGTCACGGTCAGAAGACCTTGGTGACGCCGTAGTACGCGACGATGTCGTCGGCGTCGGTGCCTGAGCTCGTGAGCACCGCGTAGGACCGCAGTGACGACGCGCCGACGCAGTTGTCCACCTTGATGTGGATGTCCTTCAACGTCACGCGCGTGGAGTTGCCCTTGAAGGACTTCTTGTCCACAACGACGTTGGTGACGGTGCCCGGACGGGGCTCGACCTCGACCTGTCCCTGAACGGGGAAGCTGAGCGAGCCGGGGAGCCCGATCGGCGTCGCTGCGGTCGGGTTGAAAGTTGTGTTACCGAGCGCTGCACCGATCGAACCGTTGAGCTTGACCTTGTCCATTTCGATGCCGCACCCGATCTGATAGCCGGCCTCCAGCGTTCCTCCGCTCACCGAATCCATGCCCGTCCCAGTGAACGTCCCGCCGACGAGCCATTCACGCGACGACAGCGACGTCGTGAGCGGCGCGATCGGCAGCTGAGTCTCGTTCTTGGCGGCGACGATCAGGGTCCGGCCGTCCGGGGTGTGCGCCACGCCCGGGACCTCCGAGGCGACAACGCCGTTGTCGGGGGGCGGTCCAGCGTCCGAGACAGGTACCGCCGGCGGGTCGGCCAGCGGGTCCGCGAGCGCGAGCGGAGCCGATCCCAACGGAACCAGCATGCAAAATGCAGCCGCAGTGGCGAGACGATGGAACATGTTGTGCGGGCCTCTTTCAATACCGGCGGGATCTTTGGGACTCAGCAGTGTTCGGTGCGATTTCACGGATGAAGTAGCTCGTGCTTATACGGCTTTGGTGACACCGACGTAAGTGACAACGTCATCCGTGTTGTCAGTCGAACTGGTCAGGGTGGCATACGACCGGATGAACGACTGCCCGGCGCACCCGTCGATCTTGATGCGGAAACCGGTGATGGAGACTCTTGGATTCGTACCCTTGAACGACTTCTTCCCTACCGGGACGATGTTCACCGTGCCGGGCTTGAGGGCGATCTTGATCTGCTGGGTCGCCGAAAGTCCAAGCGTGAGGGGGAAAAAGTTGCCACTTACGAATGGGAGCCCGATCCCCGGAGTGATGCCACCCGTCGTGATCGACTCGATGTCGTCCTGCGTGATGCCGCAGCCGATCTGGTAGCCCGCCTCGAGAGAACCGCCGGCAAGCTTCGTGCCGCCCCCGCCCGTGACGGAGCCGTTGAAAGTGCCGTCCACCAAGTATTCTCGCGATGTGGGGGCACCCGTGAGCGCCGCCACCGGTTCCAAGGACTCGTCCTTGCCGGAGACGCTCAGAACCCAACCGTCCGGTGTCGTCAATACGCCGGGCGGGGCGGACGGCATCGGGCCCGCCGGAACCGCTGCCGGCGGTGCCGCGATGTCGGCAACAACCGGCACCGCGGAGGAGTCGGCCGGCGGATCCGCCAATGCAAGCGGAATCGGCCCTAACGGGACCAGCACGCACAAACCGGCCAGGGCGGCGAAACGTTGCATCATGTCGAGTTGGGGCCCTCTCGTTCTCGCGACCCCGGCGGGGGTCGTGTCACGTCGAATGATTGAGTGATCGAGTGTCCAGATGGTAAACGCGCCGATAACAATTGGACCCTTTTTGTTATCTGCGTGATTGTTATGTGCGCAGTCAGCCAAGGCCACGATTCGGCCTGATCCTCACAGCCAATCCACAGACCGAAACGGTATCGACAAGTCGCTTGAACGTGTACAAGGCGCGATCCCCTGTGTACCCAATAGTTAAGCTGCAGTTCACTTTTACAGCAGGTGCGTTTGCGCGTTCGATCTGATCTTGAGAGCATTGCCCGACGTTTGCCGGTGCTGTGACGCGCTGGTCCAATGGTGCCCGCATCCCATCCATCTGAGAGGAACGCATGAGGTCATACGCTCACGGCCGGACGCTGGCAGCGTCAGTGATCGCGATCGGAATTGCGCTCACGTGTGCCCCGATGGCGTCCGCCGACCCAGGCGATGTTTCGCCGGCGGATCCGCCGCCGATTCCCGGTCCAGCCGATCCGCAGGCGATGGATTCCGGCGCCGGCGGTGATGCCACGGCCACCGCTTGCAAGCAGTTTTCCGCCGCCTTGAACTACGCGGCCTCGAACTACGAGGATTTCGCCTATAACAGTGCAGGGCAAGGCAATATCGTCGACTACGGGGATCCCAATGTCCACAGTTCGAACATCATCGGTCGGACCGCCTTGCGGGAAGCGGCGGCTGCAACCATGAGCGCAGCGATGACTCCCGGTCTGCCGGGCGAGATCTCCGCACCGATGCGGTCGTGGTCGCTGCACGCGACGAAACTCCTCGTGATCATGGGCCTGCATGGCGGGGGGAATTCCCTCAACGATGCCGCCAGCGGCCTCAACACCGATGCGCACAACGCCCAGATGGCTTGTGCCATCGCGGGCACACCGGCGTAGCGCCGCTCAACCACAGGCGTCGTCGGCCACCTCGTCGGTCCACACCTTGAAGCTCTCCAACGTGGCAGGGCCGAACGAGTTGCTCAGCGCGACATCGGCGGCATCGCGTCCGCGTGCGATCAACACCCGGCCGATGCGTGGGATGTTGTTGCGGGCGTCGAAGGTGTACCACTGCCCGCCGAGGAACACCTCGAACCACGCCGCGAAATCCATCGGCCCGTAGGGCGGCGGCATGCCGATGTCGCCGAGGTAGCCGGTGCAGTAGCGCGTCGGGATGTTCATCGCGCGGCAGAACGCGACGGCCAGGTGCGTGTAATCGCGGCAGACCCCGACGCGCTCCTCGAAGGCTTCCAGCGCGGTTCGGGTGTCCCGCGCTTGCATGTAGTCGAATGTGATGTGGCGATGCACGTAGTCGCAGATCGCCTGAACGCGGGCCCATCCGGGCGGGGTGTGTTCGAAGAGCCGCCACCCCGTCTCGGAGAGCCGGTCGGTTTCGCAGTACCGGCTGCCGAGCAGGTAGACCAGGGTGTCATCGGGTAGCTGCGGTACTGGAAGCTGTTGTGCCTCAGGAACAATGATGTCGGTTGCACCGGAGTCCCGGACCACCGCGTCGGCGGTGATGCGGGTGCGGCCCTTGGGCGCGACGATGCGGGTGCACCAGTTGCCGAAGGGGTCGCGGTAGGCGCTCATCGGCACCGGCGGGTCGAACACCAGCGTGTCCCGGCCGACGAGATCGGACACCCGGGTGTAGTGGATGTTCAGATTGAAGATCATCGGAGTGGGTTTGGGGCAGTCGTAGACCATTTCGAAGCCGACGCGGATTTTCATGACAGCTCTCCGGTGTTCGATGGGGATGACGGAATACGTTGGCTTGCAGGTGTTCGGCGGGATGCGTCACGGGGCACATGCCCGGTGCAGGGAGTCGACCAGCGCGCGCCGCGACGTGCTCCAGCGACGACCGGCGGCGAACACCAGGGCCTGGTTGACCTCCAGTTCGACGCCGATGTAGTCACCCGGGGCGTAACGGCGGCGCAGGTGTGCGGTTAGGCCGTCGGCCTTGCCGGCGTACGGGTAGTTGCGGCGTACCCGAAGGTGGGGCATCGAGGTGGCCAGGGCGGCCTTCCAGCGGGCGCACAGCTGGGCCTCGCCGAGCCGGCCGGGGTCGTAGAGCAGACCCACGTCGGCGGTGCGCACCGTTCCATCGAGTTCGGGGGTGAAGCTGTGCGAGGAAATGTGGATCATCCGGGTTCCCCTGGAAACAGCTTGTCCGACAAGGGCTTCGACCTGCTCGCGGTAAGGCAGGTAGTGCTGCTCGACGATCCGCGCCCGAGTCTCGGCCGGCGCGTGGCGGGTGGCCTCGGAGAACAGCCCGCGATGACCGATGGAGCGGTTGAGGTCGATCACCAGGCGACTGACGGTCGAGGCCACCAGTGGCGCCCGGAACGACGTCGCGAGTTGCTTCGCCATCACCAGCGCGCCGGCGTCGTAGCCCCGGTGTGAGTCCAGCAGCGCTTGCCGGCCCGTGAACAGCTCACGGTAGGGCGTGGGAACATGATTGCCGCCGTGCTCGCAGCTGATGACGAAACCGTCCATGCTCACCAACGCAGCACAGGTAGGCGACTGAACACCTGCCGGGTTCCCTCACCCCAAGCATCGCTGACCGCGGTGAAATACGGGTCGCCCTCGTCGAACCGCCGTCGCCACTGCACCTGGAGGCTGTCGCGTTCATAGCAGAGCAGGTCGATGGGCATGCCCACCGACAGATTGCTGCGCATGGTCGAGTCGAAGGAGACGAGTACGCATTTGGTGGCATCGGCAAGGGAAGTGTCGCGGGTGAGGACGCGGTCGAGAATCGGCTTGCCGTACTTGGTCTCACCGGTCTGCAGGTAGACGGTATCAGTACCGGTCTCGATGAAATTGCCTTCGGCATAGGTCCGGAACAGCCGCATCGGTTCGCCGTCGATCTGACCGCCGACGATGAACGAGGCATTGAATTTCCCGTCCAGGTACTCGCCGTCGCGGCGCTCGGTGTCGCGCACCGCATCGGCCACCAGTCGCACGACGTCGAACATCGTCTTGGCGCCCATGAGATTGTCGGGCGCATCGCCGTCGGCGCAACGCTGCCGCAGCAGGCTCACAATGGCCTGGGTCCCGGCCAGGTTGCCCGAACTCAGCAGCACCACGACACGGTCTCCGGCGCGCTCGAACACCGTCATCTTGCAGAATTTGGCGAAGTTGTCCACGCCGGCGTTGGTGCGCGAGTCCGACGCGAAAATGATTCCGGTGTCCAGCATTACCCCGATGCAATAGGTCACCGGATGTGCCTGTGGTCCATCGGAGCACCCCATTTCTCAGGCCGCGTACCTCTGACCCGGGGGCAGATGTGCAGGCCAGCGATTCCGACCCGGAGTCGGTCCCCGCACCCGGGGATGAGCCTACGCCGTCGCGGCGGTTGCGGCAGACCGGCGCGTTCATGAGGTCATCGGCCTGGCTGAGGAGTCGGTGAGTGTCCGGGTGCCACGGTCGGCAGACCCAGTGCGCCGGCGGCGTCGGCCAGACGGCCGTCGTAGGTGACGAACGCCGCCAGTGCCGCCGCCGAGGCCGCAACACTGGCGGTGGCCAGGTGGATCGCATCAAGTGAGCGCAACAAGGGATCCTGGTAGGCCGCCGCGGTGGTCCGCACGACGGGGTCGATCTCGAACCGGTCCAGTCTGGCCAGCACGGCCGGCACCGCTGCAATTCCGTCGAGTTGCCCAGCCCGAATGAGGGCTCTGGGCAACTCAACTCCGGCTAAAGTCGAAGTGACCCAAGGCATGTCAGCGCGTTCGTCGAGCCAGTCCGCCAGGTCGGCGGATTCCCGTTCGACGCGGATGAGTTTCACCAGGGCAGAGGTGTCGAGGTAGATCACGGCGCTCAGTACCGTTCCTCGTCGCGCATGCGGCGCAGCAGGGCGCCGGCGTCCGGGCCTTTCCCGGCCAGGATGGTCGGCCGCGGCGACGGGCCGCGCACCGTCGCGGGGCGCACCCGCCCGGCGCTGACCAAATCGGCGAGGGGACCGGCTGACGCCGGCACAATCCGGCCGATCACGACGCCGCGCTCGGTCAGTGTGATCTCCTCGCCGGCCTTCACGCGTGCCAGCACTTTGGCGGTCTCCTGATTGAGCACACGAACAGGAATTTCACTCATCTCGCCAATGTACTACAAATTCGTACTACATATGCAGGCCGGCGGATCCGACGCTGACCTCAGTCGCAGTTGCTGCACACCCCGGTCAGCGACAGCTGCATACCGCAACCGCAGAAGCTCCCCTCGCGCCGTTTGTCCTGGGCGCGCCCGCTGCCGTCGTACACCCGGCTCGTCGGGTGCTTGACGAACCACGTTCCCCTCCGCGAACCGGGTTCGCGTTCAGCCGCGGCGCCTGCGGCACCGACGACCTCCCCTGCGGAGCCGAATCCCGTTGTGTAGCCGTAATAGATGCGCAGATCGGGCAGGCCGTCGCGGCGGGTGGCGACAACGTGCGGCTTGTCGTCGCTCGGCACTGCGCGGTACTCGGCGATTCCGATCGCGGTGGTGAAGCGCCGGATGAACTCGTGGTTCTCCACCGGAATCCGCGCCCTCGTCATCGCGGCGAGGAGGGACTCGGACGGCTGATCTGCTGTGGTCATCGGCTACCAGCCTATGCGGTGGCTGGAGTGTTCAGCGGTCGGCGGCAAATCTGCCGAGCACCTCGGCGATGTTGTCGATGCTGTCCTGAGCCCCGGTGGCCACATCAAGGACCAGTTGTTCGGCGACGTCGACGTCGTAGGCTGTCGCCAGATCGATACCGTTGACAGTCAGGAAGGTCCACGCAGCGGCCCACGCGGTGCGCTTGTTGCCATCGAGGAATGCGTGGTTGCGGGCCAGCGATTGCATCAGGGCGGCAGCTTTGGTGAGCAAATCGGCGTAGGCGTCGAGGCCGAACGCAGTGGCCGCCGGGCGGGCGACTGCGGAGTCCAAGAGTCCGTAATCGGTGATGGTGGGTACGACGCCGAGCGCGGCCGCGCCGGCCACGAGCACGTCGTCTCTGTCGAGAAAGTCGGTCATTTCTCGCGCAGGCGGCGATTCAGTTCCGCGGAACGTTGAGCGACGATTCGCGCTGCCGCAGCGACCTCCTGCTTGTGGCGGTCGGCCCGGTGCAGCGCGGCGTCGTGAACGAAGTCTTTCAACGACTGGTCAGCCCCTTTCGCAGCGACGCGAATCGTCGCCATCTCGGCATCGTCGAAGGGAACATTCAACGCGGGCATCCTTCAAAGGTACCAGATCCAGTGCCAAAAACGGTACTGACATCGGTCTTGTCAACGAAATCGGACCCCGGCGGATCAGTCCGGCACCACCGTCACAGGACAGCGAACCCCGGCGGCCCCGACGAGCCTCGGGTCGGCGGTTACCAACGTGCAGTGCAGGCTCTCGGCCAGCGCCACATGCGTTGCGTCATACGCCGACACCCCGTGCCACAGCTCCCAGATCCGGGCCAGCAACGGGGGCGCCCGAAACCTGATGTATCCGGTCGCGCCACTGCGACCACGTCCACTGCCGATCCTCGTAGATGATCGCGATGTCGTCGGGCTTGGTGTCGGCCCAATGTTCGGCGCGGTCGCTCAGCAAACCTCTTTCTGACGAATGCGTGGCCGCATGTCTCCAATGGTGGCGATACACGGCTGACCGATGTATCCGCCTTTCGCGCAACGGTTTTGAGTCTTTCGCCGACCAGGTGAACGAAACCAATTCACTCGCACCCTGATAGGTCGAACGGCGGTGCATGAGGAGTGGATGTGCTGTCATCAGTCTGGAGCCGTCTACGAGGATCGAGGGTGAGGCTGCTTCGGCAATACCGGTGACCGCGCCGGCGTCCACAACGCTGCAGTCGCCTGCGCCGTGGGTGCGCCATGAGTGCTACGCGTAGGCCGGCCGCTTGCGACAGGAGAGCGACGATGGCCAAGCCGACCAAGACAGCAGGTAGTGCGGGCACTGACCGTCGCAACGGGAGCGCGAGGTCGAAACCGCGGTCCAGCCAGGCCTGGACCGGCTGGCCAAGCGGCGCGGCTTCCCGATCTTTGGCTGAAGGAGGAGGAGATGACGAACGCACAACTGACCGATTCGCAACGAGCGGTGCTGCGAGCGCTGGCGGACACGGTCGTGCCGTCGCTGGACCGGCCCGAAGACCCGACCGGCTTCTGGCGGCTCAGCGGCAGCGACCTGGGGGCCGACGCCGTGATCGGCGAGGGGCTGCTGCAGCTGCCGGAGGATCAGCTCGCGGGTGTGTTCGCGCTGCTCGACGGACTGCACTAACTGGGCTTCGCAACCGGGTCACGGCACTCACGTGAGCAGTTGATCCGCAATGTCTCGCTGATGGGCGCTCAGCCGGCCGCAGGAATGGACAAGTTGGTTCGCTGATGCTGGCGGTCGCCTACGCGGGCCCCGACCCGCAGATCGGGTCCAACCCGATGTGGTCCGGCTTCGGCTACCCCGGGGCACCCCGGATCGAGCCTGCCGTCGGCGAGGCGCCCGAGCCGCTCGTTCCCGACGCGCCCGAGACGGTGCTCGAGGCCGACGTCTGTGTCGTCGGCTCGGGGGCCGGCGGCGGCCTGATCGCCGGCGTGCTCGCGCAGGCGGGCCTCGACGTCGTCCTGCTCGAGGCGGGCGGCAACTTCAACGAGCCCGACTTCGCCGACTACAACATCAGTCTGCTGGCTGGGCACTCCGGTGGTCGTTCAAGATCCTGCACCGCAACGCCGACCCGGCCGCCTACTCGCCCGACACGGCGGGTTACATCGGCATGGGCGACCGCTCCGGTGCCAAGCTCGACGTCCGCCGAACCTACCTGCGCGACGCGTGCCAGGCAGGCGCACGGGTGATCGTGCGTTGCCGCGCCGAGCGCGTCCTGATCGGGGACGGCCGCGCCGCCGGCGTGCAGGCCAGTTTCGCCGACCCGCAGACCGGCGCGAGCGCGGGGGTCACGGTGCGCGCGCCGCGCATCGTCGTGGCATGCGGATCGTTGGAGTCGCCGGTGCTGCTGCTGCGCTCCGGTGTCGGCGGGCCCGCGGTCAGACGGTATCTGCACCTGCACCCGGTGGTCGCGTTCCTCGGACTGCACGCCGAGCAGCAGCGCCCTTGGTGGGGCGGGCCGATGACGGCGATGGTCGACGAATTCGCCGACATCGAGGACGGCTACGGGTTCCTGGTGCAAGGGGTGCAGTGGGCGACGTCGATCGTCGCCGGTGCCACGGCCCGCACCTCGGGCGAGGAACTCAAGGAGACGATGGCGCGGCTGGAGAACGCTGCCTGGTTCATCGGGCTGCAACGCGACCGCGGCCACGGCAGCGTGACGATCGACGCCGCCGGCTCCGCGGTGGTTCGCTACGCGCTGACCGACGAGGTCGACGTGCGCGTCGCGCACCGCTCGATCGAGGCCCAAGTGCGGCTTCACGCCGCCGGCGGAGCGCAGGAGATCGTCCCCTTCGCCACGACGACGACCCGCTGGCGCGCCGGCGACGACCTCGACGAGTTCATCGCCGCGATGCAGCGCCTCCCGTTGAGCGCCGGCGGACACAAGCTGTTCTCGGCCCACCAGATGAGCAGCTGCCGAATGGGCTCCGATCCCGCTACTTCGGTAGCCAACCCGTGGGGAGAGCTGCACGACACACCCGGCGTCTACGTCGGCGACGCGAGCGCGCTGCCGACCGCCACCGGCGTCAACCCGATGATCTCGACGATGGCGGTCGCGCACCGCACCGCGGAGGCGATCGCCCAGCAGACCCGCACGCACACATCTGCCACCCACGGCTGAGGGAGAACGACCACGCCCGGGTCATAGTTCGTCGTCGACAGCGGATGCACCGCCGGCCCGGGCACATGGATTTCGGCGCGCTCGAGGTCGAGCAGCAATCCGAGTGGGTCAGCGGATTGCGCTGTGGTGAAGAGGTAGTCGCGGTCGCCGAGCTCGGTGAGCATGGCGGTCAAAGTCTTGCGGTTGTACGGCCACAAGTCGACGTTTCCCTCGTCGGTGAGATACCAGGAATTGCAACCCGTGTTCCACACGGTGGGGCCGAGCGCGTCGGCGACATCGTCGGCGAAGCGTTTGGTTGCTTCCTCGGTGACTTCGACGGTGACGAGTTCACCGTCGCGGAACCGGCGCAGCCAGTGGGTGATGTAGCGGGCGGTCAGCTCGGCGGAGTATTGCAGCGAGATCGAGCCGGTGGGAGAGTTCGGTCCGAGCACGGTGAAGAAGTTCGGAAATCCGGGGATGGCGGTCATGCGATAGGCGCGGGGGCCTTTCGCCCAGGCGTCGTCGATCGAGAGACCGTCGCGCCCTTGCAGGTTCATTGGTCGCATGTAATTGTGCGCCTTGAATCCGGTGGCGAACACGAGTAGATCGACGTCGTGTTCTTCCCGCCCGTCGGCGGTGTGGATGCCGTTAGGGGTGATCCGCTCGATCGCGCTTGTGACCAGGCGGGCGTTGGGCGCCGAGATCGCTCGATAGTAGGAGCCGGACAGGACTTGCCTCTTGCACAGCGGCTGGTAGTCGGGGGTGAGTTGCTCGCGTAGGTCACGGTCGCGGATCTGCGCACGCAGGCTCCAGCGCGCGCAGTTCTGAACGAGCCCGCGGCGCCAGCTGGGGCGAGTGACGATGTCGACGAGGATGTCCGATCCCCACAGCTGCCCGGTGTGGACAAGACGGTTGACGAAAGGCAGCCTCTTCAGAGCGGCACCGACGATAGCGGGCTGCCGAAGTTCCATCGGAGCCCAAATCACCCCAACCGGAGCCGGTGAACCGTGCGGCGACCACTTCGGAGTTCAGCCGGATGCGGTGGCAGGTAGCGCTGGATCTCGTTGCCGGGCGCGAATAGATGTGACCAGTCCGGTTTCGGCGCGAACGAGAACTGGTAGAAGTGGGACGGCACATCACATGTGAGGCCGGGATAGCGGTTCCAATGCCACACGCCACCTATGTCGGCACCCTTCTCGAGGATCGTGAAGTCATTGAACCCGGCACGCTGCAACGTGACTGCCGTCGCGATTCCCGCGATACCGGCGCCGATGATGACGACTTTGGGTTCGCGCTTGATCACTCTGCCGCCCTCGCTCCTTGGGTCTGTGCCCGCGCCTCAATTGCCTGTTGTGGTTCCCCTGAAATCGGAGGGTTTCCTATGCCGTTTCCGGCTTGGTCTTGCATTGCCTGATCTCGTAGTTGACGGGCGATAGCCCGTCGTCGGCACTGTACCGGCCTCCCGACCGCGGCCACCAGGCGTGATCACCGTGGCGGAC
>CAYLWH010000071.1:19015-21795 GCA_964387245.1 uncultured Mycobacterium sp. | reverse complement strand
CCCAATTGTTTCAAGCTTGTCACCGCGAGGTGTCGCTCGTCCGGCCGGATGCGGGTCCATTCGCGTGACCGCGTTGGGCGATGAAGTCAACGGCAGCATTGATGGCTGGGCGATGGCGCAGTATCCGGTAGTGCGCCAGTCGTCCAAGACCTCGGGTCGTCAACAGGTCTGCACCGTGCCATGCATCGACGATTCGCTCACTGGTCTCATAGGGGCTGTCGGGGTCATCAGGGTCGTGCACAATCAACAGCGGTGGGTGGCCGGTCCGGGCAGCAACGACCGGAATGTCGGTGTCGTACAGCGGGATTCCGAGCCGCCGGTCGAGGCGGCGGTGCAGACCGGCGCGGATACGCGGACCGAAGCCATGCCGGTCGGCGAATAGATCGAGGTACCGCGAGAAGTCACCCATCGGCGCTAGGAACACCAAGCGCCCAAGCGACGCCCCCTGTGCGGCCGCCAGTGCGGCAGCCTTGGCACCCAGCGAATGGGCCACGACAGCATGCGCGGGACCGTGGGTCTCCACGAAGGCTGCGACGGCGTTCGCGCACTCGACAATGGTGGTGCGTCCTGGCGCGAGTCCACCGGCGTCGGAGTCGTTGTGGCTGGGCAGGTCGAATGCGAAAACTCGGTACCCGGCCGCCACGAGCGGCTTGACGAAGATGGCCAGATGTGCGCGGAAGCCGCCCCATCCGTGGACCAGGTAGACCGCTGGGCCCTCGCCCCATGATTCCCCCGCGACACGGTGGCCGCCCCAGAAAGCTTCGACGGGCTCGCCCGCCGACACACCCGGCGGCATTTTGAATGCCGAGTCCAGGACGGGCGGGGTGCACCACAGTTCGGTGGCCCATCTTGCCCCGATTGCAGGTGCGAAGCGCTCCAGCAGGCCGAATGCGCGTCGCACCTTCGGGGCGACTGGCGCTTCGATGCCGGACCCTCCGACACCTTGCAGTGGTCGAACTACACCAGTAATGACGAGATCCTCTCATCCGGCGAGCAACCGCCTGAGCGGCTCGCTCACGGTGTGACCACCCGGGCCGCAGCGGGTTGTCGGCCAGCTTTGGACATAGCGGGCGACTTTGTCAACTGACGGCACGTGATCTGGCGCCAACGCTCCTGCGTGGTCTGATCAGCGACCGCCCGGGGCGCAACGCGGCTGAGGTCATAGCTACTTGGACACTGGCTGGGGCGGTGATCCGGTACCGATCTCGGTATCCTCGCTCGCCTTGGTTGCTCCCGCCCCGAAGCGCCGGTGCAGCCAGTCGAGCAGCATGACGGACCACACCGCCACCACGAAGCCCGACGCCAACGCGGGCACCGGCGCATTGCGGTTGATGTAGCCGAAGAACCAGGTCGCCAACAATGCGGCCAGCACCGCTATCCGCAGGTCGCCCTGGATGACGACGGCGGCGGCCAGGGCGGCCAGAACCGCGTTGAAGCCCACGAATCCGCTGTTGATCGCTCCACCTGCCACACCCACGTGCGACGCGAGTGTTGCGAAGAACTCACCGCCCAGCCAGCGCAACCGGTCGAGGACTTCCGGTGAGTTGGCGCCGAACCGCAGCACCTTTCCCAGCCCCTCGTTGAGATTGCAGAACGCCCGGTTTCCCGCCCCGGTGTTCTCGACCGCCCACACCGGCATCGAGGGGCTGATGATGCCGGCCATCGGTCCCCCTGCGCTGTGCTCGTGGCACGGCGCGAGAGCCACCGCGCCCCTTTCGGCGAGTTGTCCGGCGGCGTCGAGGTCGTCGGCCCACCCTTCGTAGAGGATGGCACCGGCGATCGCGCCCCGCTGCGGTCCGCACATGTCCGGCCACCCGATGGGCGGCCCCGAGTGCAGGATTCGGCGCTTCCCCGGTCCCAGGGCCGGGATCGCTTCACCTGCCCGCAGCAGGTCGACGAGCCGCGGCTGAGCGGCCAGATACCGGTCGAAGGCGGTCTTGTTGGCCTCCTCGATGCGGGGGTCACCGACGAGGGTGGCCAACGTCCAGCCCTGCGCCGCGTCGGCCCCCGCGGGCGGTGCCCACGTTGGTGACCTGGCCGCCGGCCGCGGTGATGTTGGTGGCGAAGCCTTGCAGCCCGACGTTGACGACTTTGAGATCCTGCTCGAAGAGCTTCCTCACTGGGCCTTACCTCCGCGCTCGGCGATCAGCGCCGCCGACCAGACAGCTGCCTCGGCATTGCTCGAGGCAACCAGGACACCGGCGGCTTTCAGGATGAACGCCACCGTTCTGCCCGGGGCACGGGCTTTGGCGTGAGCCGATCCGATGCTCGACAGCAGTCCGGCCGTCGGGTCGTCCGCCGACCCGTAGCCCAGCACGATGTCGAAGAGCACCACCGCGGTGTTGGGGTCGGCGATCTCGTCGTGGATCCGCCCGTCTTTCTGGGACGGGTCGATCATCGGATGCGGCCTGCCCTGGGTGAACTCGTCGTCGCCCATGTCGACGATGGTGTTCTCCTGGCTCTTGCGGATGTCGGCCAGCGGGGCATTTCCCGACACCGGGGTGTTGGATTAGGCCAAGATCCCGAACGCTTCTCCGAAGCCGCCGGGCAGGACGAAGTCGCGCTGCATGTCGATGATGACGAGCGCGGTGCTGTCCATCTCGAAGTCGAGCGGGAAGGGCTCCGCGTCGATTGTGGGCATCAGTGGTCCCTTCGGACAGAGGTCGGAGAACCGGTCGTGTGGTCGAACCGAAACCATGAAAGCGCCCATGATGGCAATATCTGGTGATTTGGCAGAAACTTCTGAAACTGTTCATCCGGGGCGTGGCGAAGGCGGCCCG